>NZ_JBZWBG010000005.1:0-355548 GCF_058680555.1 Pseudomonas sp. YA1 | reverse complement strand
GGCCAGAAGCTGATCCAGCAGTTCGTCGGTAATGGTGTGGGGCGTCTTGTTCATGGTGTCTCCAGTTCTCAGCGACAGTGTCGCTCATGAGCCGGTTACACAAAATTTCGGACACCCTCAAAAGCATGAAATTACTGCAGGCTTATCCTCTTCCCTAAGTAAAACCTTTAAATACAATCCCGCTTCTTGCCATCCCCCTCCCGCGTCATCCCCAAGCCATTCCCGTCGACGAGTAAAGAAAATGTGCGGTATCAGTGGATTTATCCAAAGACACACTGAAAAGACCCAAATGGTACAGATCATTGGCCAGATGACGGACAAGATCATTCATCGTGGCCCCGATGACAAAGGATATTGGTTGGATCATTCCATCGGCCTGGCGCTCGGCCACCGCCGCCTGGCCATACAGGACCTGTCGACGGCCGGACATCAGCCCATGCCGTCTGCATGCGGACGGTACGTCATAGTCTTCAATGGGGAGATCTACAATCATCTGGCACTCCGTGCCCTGCTCGAACCGCATCCCTGGAGGGGGCATTCCGACACCGAGACGCTGCTTGCCTGCTTCTCCGTCTGGGGTATGGAGAAAACCCTATCCAATATCACTGGCATGTTTTCCCTCGCACTTTTCGATAAAGAAACGAGTAAAATCTTCCTCATTCGTGACCGGCTAGGGGAAAAACCTTTATATTATGGGTGGCAGGGAAACTGCTTCCTGTTTTCCTCCGAGTTAAAGTCTCTGACCATACACCCAGAGTTCCAAAAAGAGATCGACAGAGACAGCCTTGCAGCATTTCTACGTTTTGGATATTGCCCCACTCCCAACAGCATCTACAAAGGTATAAAAAAACTTCCGCCCGGGCATTACATTCAATTGAACCTGGCTAATGCCACGCCAGGTGAACTCATGGATCCGCTCCCCTACTGGTCTCTGAGCAAGGTCATCGCACAAGGGATCCATCAGCCATTCCAGGGAAGTGACTCAGAGGCCGTGGATGCCCTGCACCGGCAACTGTCCGCCAGCGTTACTTCGCAAATGCTCAGTGACGTACCTCTTGGCGCCTTCCTTAGCGGTGGCGTCGACAGCAGCACAATCGTGGCCCTTATGCAGGCTCGGCATTCCCGGCCCGTACAGACGTTCACCATTGGCTTCGACGAGCCCGGCTACAACGAAGCGGAACACGCCAAGGCTGTCGCCCAGCATCTCGGCACCCAGCACACCGAGCTTTACGTCAGGGCCGAAGACGCACTCGCGGTGGTGCCGTGTCTTCCCGGCATCTACTGCGAGCCCTTCGCCGATAGCTCACAGATACCGACCTACCTGATCAGTCGCCTGGCCAAGCAATCCGTAACGGTCGCTCTCACCGGCGATGGTGGCGATGAACTGTTTGCCGGCTACAATCGCTATCTCACGGCATGCCAGGCATGGAACAGGTTGCAACAGCTTCCACTGATTGCCAGGATGACGCTCGCAAAACTGCTGAGCGCTCTGCCACCGGCGATGTGGGACAGCCTGTTCTCTCTCGCAAGCCCCTTGCTACCCTCGAAGTACCGTTTGCGCACACCAGGAGACAAGCTTCAGAAGCTCGCCGGTCTCATGGCGTTTTCCAGTGAAGAGGACTTCTACAAGGATCTGGTCAGCCACTGGAAGAAGCCTACGAACCTCGTCATCGGCAGCGAGGAACCGGCTTCCGTCTTTTGGAATCTTGACAGCCTCCCCGAGATGGAAAGCTTCGAACAATGGATGATGGCCATGGATACCCGGACCTACCTGGCCGATGACATATTGGCCAAGGTCGATCGCGCCGCGATGGCTACCAGTCTGGAAACCCGCGTTCCGCTCCTCGATCATCGCGTGGTCGAACTCGCCTGGAAAATGCCACTGAACCTGAAGATCAGAAATGGCGACGGCAAATGGCTGTTGCGCCAGGTTCTTTACCAGCACGTTCCCCGGGAACTGATCGAGCGTCCCAAGATGGGATTCGCCATCCCTCTGGACACCTGGCTGCGGGGACCGTTGCGGGAGTGGGCCGAAAGCCTCCTGGCCGAGGAACGCTTGAGACGCGAGGGCTACCTGCGCCCGGAGCCGATTCGGCGAGCCTGGCAGGAGCATCTCAGCGGAAAAAGAAACTGGCAAGGCCCGCTCTGGAATGTATTGATGTTCCAGGCTTGGCTGGAACATCAATGATCCAGCCACAGGGCCAGGGGTCGGCGTGAAGCGGGAAGAACCTGCTAACGGGAATCAGCGCTGGCGGATCTTTTCGACGATGGCGGTGGTGGAGCTGTTCTCCACCAGGCCGAGCACCCGTACCTCGCCGCCGTAGGCCTTGACGATCTGCGCGCCGACCACCTGCTCGACGCCGTAATCGCCGCCCTTGACCAGCACGTCCGGACGCACCTGCTCGAGCAGGCGCTCGGGAGTGTCTTCGGCGAAGCTCACCACCCAGTCCACCGCGCCAAGCCCGGCGAGTACCGCCATGCGCCGGTCCACCGAGTTGATCGGCCGGCCAACGCCCTTCAGGCGAGTGACCGAGGCGTCGTCGTTGACCCCGACGATCAGGCGGTCGCCCTGGGCGCGCGCCTGTTCAAGGTAGGTCACGTGGCCGGCGTGAAGGATGTCGAAGCAGCCATTGGTGAAGACGATCTTCTCGCCGTGGGCGCGGGCGTCTTCGATTGCCAGCAGCAGTTGCTCCAGGCCCAGCACGCCACGCTCGGAACCCTGCTCGCGCTGCACCGCGCGACGCAGTTCGGGCGCGCTGATCGCCGCGGTACCCAGCTTGCCAACCACGATGCCGGCGGCCAGGTTGGCCAGGCCCACCGCGGACGGCAGCTCCTCGCCGGCGGCAAGCGCCGCGGCCAGGGTGGAGATGACCGTATCGCCGGCACCGGTGACGTCGAACACTTCCCGCGCCCGCGCCGGCAGGTGCAGGGCCGGCTGGCCATGGCGGAGCAGGGTCATGCCATGCTCGCCGCGGGTCACCAGCAAGGCGCCGAGGTCGAGTTCGCTCATCAGCGCCTGGCCCTTGGCGACCAGTTCGGCTTCGTCGGCGCAACGGCCGACGATGGTCTCGAATTCGGACAGGTTCGGGGTGATCAGGCTGGCGCCGCGATAGATGGCGAAGTCCTTGCCCTTGGGATCGGCCAGTACCGGAATGTTGCGCGCCCGCGCCGCCTGGATCAGCACCTGGTGGTTCTGTAGCGCGCCCTTGCCGTAGTCGGACAGCACCAGCACCTTGACCTTGGCCAGCAGCGACTCGACGTCCACGGCCAGGGCCGCCGCGTCGGTGCGGAACGGTTCCTCGAAGTCGACCCGCAGCAGTTGCTGGTGACGACTCATGACCCGCAGCTTGACGATGGTCGGCTGGCTATCGATGCGCTGGAAGCGCGCGTCCACTCCAGCGGCCTTGAGGCTGTTGGCCAGGCTGTCGGCGGCCTCGTCGCGGCCGGTGACGCCGACCAGCAAGGCCTGTGCGCCCAGCGCGGCGATATTCAGCGCGACGTTGGCGGCGCCGCCGGGGCGGTCCTCGTGCTGTTCGACGCGGACCACCGGCACCGGGGCCTCCGGCGAAATGCGCGAAGTCGCGCCATGCCAGTAGCGGTCAAGCATCACATCACCGACCACCAACACCGGGGCCTGGTCGAAACGGGGCATGGACAACTTCATGGGAACTCCAAACAACCTCTCGGGGCAGACGCCCAGTTTATCAGCCGACAGGCGCCGGCGCCTGCTCATCCAGTCCCATCGCGTGCAGCCGCGCATAGTGGCCGTTCTGCGCCAGCAGCTCGGCGTGGCTGCCGCGCTCGACGATCTGCCCCTGGTCCATCACCAGGATCAGGTCGGCCTTCTCGATGGTCGACAGGCGGTGGGCGATCACCAGGGTGGTGCGCCCTTTCATCACTTCGTCCAGCGCCGCCTGGATATGCCGCTCCGACTCGGTGTCCAGCGCCGAGGTCGCCTCGTCGAGGATCAGCAGGGGCGCGTCCTTGAGCAGCGCCCGGGCGATCGCCAGACGCTGGCGCTGGCCGCCGGAAAGCAGCACGCCATTCTCGCCGACCTCGGTGTCGAAGCCTTGCGGCAGGTTGTCGATGAATTCCTTGGCGTTGGCAGCCTTCGCCGCCCGCTCGATTTCCTCGCGCGGCGCGCCAGCCAGGTCGCCGTAGGCGATGTTGTTGGCCACGCTGTCGTTGAACAGCGTGACCTGCTGGGTCACCAGGGCGATGTGGCGGCGCAGGTTACGCAGGCGATAATCCTCGACCTCAACGCCATCAAGCATGATCTTGCCGTCATTGTGCTGATAAAAGCGCGGAACCAGGTTGGCCAGGGTCGACTTGCCGCTACCGGAACGGCCGACCAGGGCGATCATCTGCCCGGGTTCGGCGACGAAACTGATGTCATCCAGCACCTGCTTGTCGGTTCCGGGATAACGGAAGCTCAGGTTGCGCACTTCCAGGCGCCCGCTGACCCGCTCCTTCTCGACGCTCCCCTGGTCTTCCTCCGCCGCTTCGTCGAGCTGCTCGAAGATGCTCTCGGCGCCGGCGACGCCGCGCTGGACCGTGGAACTGACCTCGGAAAGCTGGCGGATCGGTTTGGGCAAAAGGCCCGCCGCGGTGATATAGGCCACCAGGTCGCCGGCCGAGGCGTCCCCGCGCAGCCACAGCACGAGGAACATCAGTATCGCCATGGCGACGTAGATCACCAATTGCAGCATCGGCGTGTAGACCGCGCCTGTCTTGGTCATCCGCAACTGCTTGTCGGTATTGCTCTGGCTGGCGTCGTGGAAGCGCTTCTCTTCATAGGCTTCGCCGCCGAAGCTGCGCACCACCCGGTAGCCCTGGATGGTTTCCGAGGCGACGTGGGTGACGTCGCCCATGGCCACCTGGATCTTCTTGCTCTGCTTGCGGAACTTGCGGCTGGCGGTAGTCACCATCACCGCGATGACCGGCAGGATCGCCAGCATCACCAGGGTCAGCTTCCAGTTCATCCACAGCAGGTAGAGGAACAGGAAGACCACGGTCAGGCCCTCACGGATCACCACCTTGATGGCATCCGTGGCTGCTCCGGTGACCATGGTCACGTTGAAGGTGATGCGCGAGATCAGGTGGCCGGAGCTGTGCGTGTCGAAATAGCGGTTCGGCAGCACCAGCAGCTTGTTGAACAGGGCGACCCGCAGGTCATGCACCAGCCCCAGGGAAACCTTGGCCAGGAAGAAGTTGCCGAGGAACGAGCCCAGCCCCTGCCAGGCAGCGATCAGGATGATCAGCAACGGCACCGCGTAGACCAGGTGCAGGTCGCGCAACCAGGGCCACTGCACATTCGGAAACAATGCCGCGTCAGGATTGGAGAGGCCGTCGACGAAATACTTGAGGATGCCCGCCAGCATCGGCTGGGTCGACGCGAAGATCAGGAAACCGACGATGCTGAGTAGGAACATTCCGATGTAGGGCTTCACGTAGCCCAACAGGCGGAAATAGATCTTGAGACTGGAAGGTCCGGGATTCTGAGGACTATCGCTCATGGTTTCTTACATGCTGAAAAGGTCCCGGAGTGTAGCACAGGACCTCCATCACTCTGCCTGGAAGGCGTGTTGGGGTAAGATGGCGGGCCGTTCGTTCAGGAGCTCGCATGCGAGTCATAGACTACCCCTCCTACTTGCAGTTGCGTGACAACGCAGAAGTGCTGGAAGCCGATGGTCATGGGGACAAGGTACTGCGTCTGCGCGACGGGTCCTTCCTCAAGCTGTTTCGCCGCAAGCGCCTGATTTCCTCCGCAGCCCTGTTCCCCTATGCGGAGCGCTTCGCCCGCAATGCCAGCGAACTGGCGCGGCGCGACATCGTTTGCCCGAAGGTGCTGGACGTATTGCGGATCCCACATATCCAGCGCGACGCAGTGCACTACGAGCCGCTACCGGGGCAGACCCTCCGCCAACTCGACCGCAACGACCCGGAGTGCGGCGACGCAGTCCGGACGCAACTGGGCGAGCTGATCGCCGTGCTGCACGCCAAGGGGGTGTACTTCCGCTCGCTGCACCTGGGCAACGTGGTGCGCACGCCGGAAGGCCGGATGGGCCTGATCGACATCGCCGACCTGCGGGTCCAGCGCTCGGCGCTCAGCGCCGCCCAGCGCATTCGCAATTTCAAGCACCTGCTGCGCTACGAACAGGATCGAACCTGGTTCCTCGACGACAGCGAGCACCTGGTGCTCAAGGCCTATCTCCGCAGCAGCCAGGTCCACTGGACACTCGAGCAGCTCCTCAAGCAACTGCAACTGGATTGAGCAAGGATGTTCGCAGCTACCCGACTGACCCGTCTCCGCCACGATACCAGCCGCATCCTCAGCCACTGGATTCTGCCGCTGGGCTGGCTGGCCCTGCTCACCGGAATGTTCTGGGTCGGCGACCGCTCCGACTACCATCGCCTTTTCTATATCCTCCTGGCGGCACCGACGCTACTGTACGTGATACTGCAACCGCGTCTGCTTCGCCCGCTAATGGGCTCGCCGCTGTTCATCGCCTTCCTCGCCTTCAGCAGCTACATGATGCTGAGCCTGTCCTGGTCGGCCCCCGAGAACTCCACCGGCTCGCTGCTCAAGCGCCCCCTGTACATCGCTCTCCTGTTCTTCTGCGCCGCCATCCTGGCGCTCGAAGCCCCCCTCCGCCTCAAGACCGCGACCTGGCTGGCAGCCCTTGGCGCGGTGATCTCCGCGGCAGCCACCTTGCTGCAATACTACTGGGACGCCAACCCGCTGCGCCTTACCGGTTATGGCGCTCTCTATAACCCATTACTGAGTGCCCATGTCTATGGCGCCTTCACGGCATTCTGGCTGGCTTATTGGATGCAGTCGCGCCCTATCCTGGCCCCCTTGCCACTGATTTCCCTGGCGCTGCTCGGTGGCCTTCTCATCGCGACCGGTTCACGTACTCCCCTGGTAGGGCTCACAGCGGCCCTTATGTGGCTGGTCCTGGCCGGAGACAGGAAAAAAGCCCTCATCGCCCTGGCACTCGCCCTGGCTGGAGCGCTACTGGGCTACATCCTGTACCCGGAAGTGATCACCCAGAGAGGGGCATCGTTCCGCCCGGAAATCTGGGCCGACGCCCTACGCCAGATC
Source organism: Pseudomonas sp. YA1 (assembly GCF_058680555.1). Lineage (NCBI taxonomy): Bacteria > Pseudomonadati > Pseudomonadota > Gammaproteobacteria > Pseudomonadales > Pseudomonadaceae > Pseudomonas > Pseudomonas sp. YA1. The sequence goes on along the minus strand of NZ_JBZWBG010000005.1, from coordinate 348,443 downwards.
AGCGAGCATCCATGGCTCGGACACGGCTACGATCATCCGATGCGAATCGTCCTGAGCAACGGCATGCTGCTCGCCGACCCGCACAACATCGAACTGGGTGTGCTTTTCGCTGGAGGGATCATCGGGCTCCTGCTGTGGGTGGCGATCTACGCACTGGCCTTCGGCTTCTCCTGGAAAAACCGGAAGTCTCCAGCCGTTCTGCTAGCCTCGACCTGGCTGGTGTTCGGCCTGGCAGCCGGACTCACGGAGGGCAACGCCTTCCTGCCCCGTCCCAAGGAACACTGGTTCCTGATCTGGATTCCCATGGCGCTGCTGTATGCGCTGTGGATCCAGCAAAGGTTCGCCGCCAGCAGGCGCGGGGAGGATATCGCCGCGCCTTGAGTGCGGCGATATCAGCGGTCAGGAGAAAAACAGCCGCGCAATGCCGCGGAAGGTCTTCTCGTTCCAGTACTTCAGCGGCAAGCCGGAGAGCAGCTCCCGGGCCAGTACCTTGTCCCGGTTCGAGCACTTGAGGAACATCGAATTGCGGAAGCGCATGATCACCTGCTCGTAATCGGGGTGATCGCTGAACTGGCTGTACGTCTTGAATACGTTGTCCACCATGAAACGGGCGTTCTTGTACGTATTGGTGGGATGCTTGCGGTACTGGGCGAGGACCTCGCCAAGAATGTCGATGACGTAGCCAGCCTTGGTCACCGCCAGTTCGATATAGACATCTTCCAGGCGTATGTCCGGATCGAAACCGCCGACCTTCTCCAGGGCTTCCCGGCGGAACATCAGGGTGGGCGCCATCGGGCCCGGCTTGCGGTCCAGGAACAGGTCATCGAAGTCGAGGCGGCGGAAAGGCAGGTCGCGTTTGCGCTGCTCCTTACCCGGCATGACCCGGCCATTGGAGTCGATGATCTCGATATTGCCCGCGCAGATACCTACCTCGGGCTTGTCCCACATGTGTGCCACCTGTTTCTCCAGGCGTTGCGGCAACATGATGTCGTCCGAACCGAAAGGCACGATGAGATTTCCCCGGGCCCTGGCGATCGCCTCGTTGAGCGTTTTCGACAGTCCCTGGTTCTGCTGGACCCTGAGGTCGAAGCCGTACTTCGCCTGGAGCCCGCGCAAAAGCTCGACGCTGCCATCGCTGGAACCATCGTCCACCACCAGCAGTTCCACGTTGCGGTATGTCTGCGCAGCCACGCTGGCGATGCTCGCTTCTATATACTTTTCGTGGTTATAGGAAGCGATGATCACGGAAACCAATGGCTGCGAACCATCATCGACGAGCGCCATAGCTACAACCTTATCTGTCCTTCACGTCCCCATTCAAAGCGCCAGACATGCATGAGCGATCCTGCGATCTTCATCGGTCCTACACCTCCCCCCAGCCCGGAAAAACAAGCTGAACAATAGCAAACACGCCTGAAGCCCCAGCTCTTTTCGGCTGCTACTCTCAGGTAAAAATACGTCGCCAGGTCTTCTCCAGCCATCCGGAACGCTCCGGCTCGCGCAACGCGGGCCGCATGGCCTCGACGATACTCTGACCGACAGCGGCGAAGCTGAATCGTTCGATGGCCAGCGCCTGGCCGCTTCGCGCGATCCGCTCGGCGAGGGCCGTGTCGAGGCGCAGGATCGCGAGCTTTTCCTGGATGTCCGCCACCGAGCGATACAGCACGATATTCTCCATGTCCCGGAAACCCAAGGCCTCGTTTTCCCGCTCGCCCTGGTCGTAGGCCAGCAGTACGCAACCGCAGGCCATCGCCTCGAAATTCTTGATCATGTATTCGCCCATGCCGACATCCGCGCTGACGAAGAAACGGATGCGGTTGAGCGTGCGCAGGTACTCCTCGCCGGACTTGGTCTTGGTCACCAGCAGGTTCTCCACTCCGCCCAACTCGTCGAGCAGCGCCTTGCGTCCACTGTAGGCCACGCTGCCGGTACTGCCGACGAAGCCCAGCTCGATATCGCGCGCCAGGCCCAGGTCATGCAACAGGGTCTGGTCGTAGCCCTTGGGCACGAATACCGCGTCGAATCCCTCCTGGCGCAGGCGTTCGCTGACCGTATGGCCCGAACTGATCACCCGTGCCCAGGGCAGGCGCCGGTAATGGGCGCTGAACTTGCCGGTGTACTTGCAGGGAATGTAGTTCTGGTAGGCATCGTGCTCGAGGATCACCAGGTTGGGCACGCTGCGGATGAAGCGGACCTGGCGCATTTCCTTCTTGAAACGGAGGAAGAACAGGATGCGGTCGTAGCGCGAGACATCCACGTGCTTGCGGAAGTAGCCGCGCAGGTCGGCCTGCTCCTCGCTGCTCAGCCAGCGGGTATCGCACTCGCAATGGGCGGCGATGCCGTCGTACAGGCGATCCAGGATCGCTCGCTGCTCTTTCTGGACCAGAAACAGAACTTTCATCAGACCTTCATCCTCGCGGCTGCTCCGAAGCAGCATGGCGGCTCGAACCTTGCCGAACGCTCGACCCAAGCATCACGCCTCCCCATCCAGCGACTCCACCCAGAACAACTCGTGCCGACGCACCGCCTTGCGCATGAACTCGTCCTCGCCGTATGCCGGCCAGCGACGACCGGCGAGCCAGCCCTGCAGACGGCGGCGCAGACGGCGCTTGAACGGCGGCCTGGGTTGCAGGTCGTGCATCATGCCCAAGGCCATGGCCTTGTCCACTTGGCGCGTGCTCTCCAGCGCCAGCGTCCATGGCAGCAACGGCGAGCATTCTTCGGTCAGCGGCGGCAGGCTGACCCCCATGTGCGCATCGCCCATCGGCCAGCGATCGTTGTCGTGCAGGTGATTGGCATAGTGCAACAATGCCTGCGGCTGCCAGTCCAGACCCTGGAGCGCCTCGCGCACGGCCTCCTGGGCGCGGACATGGTCCGGGTGCGGATCGAAATGCGGATGAGGCAGGACGATAACCTCGGGACGTGCCAGCAGGATCAGCTCGCGGAGATCGGCCAGCAGATTGTTCCAGGTCGACAGGCCGTCGGTATCGCTGGCCAGGCGCAGACGGTTGAACTGGCGGAACGGACGGATATCGGCGAGATCGGCCTCACGGGACGGCACCACCTCGCCCGGGTTCGCCTGCATGGCAGGCAATTGCAGGCAGAAATAACCCAGTTGCACGCAGCGCTCGGCCGGCACCCCACCCCACGCCGGCACGGCCTGGCTATCCCAGGCGCGCAGGCGGCCCTTCAGGCGCGCCGCAGCTATTCCGTCGAGGCCCATGCGGCGGTAATGCTCGGTTTCGATCTCGCCGGCGGTCAGGGTCACGATCCAGGCCTCGCGTGCCTGGCTGTAGAGGCCGAAGGCGGCCAGCTCGGCGTCGTCGGCATGCGGAGCGATGACCATCACCCGCCGGTCACGGTAGTCGGGATGGCGCGCACGCCACAGGGTCGGTTCGCCGACCAGCCGGCAATGCCGGCCGCGCAGGCGAATCCGGCCCTCGCCCAGCGGCCCGGCCAGTCCCGTCAGGTTCAGGTAGCGCAAGCCGTTCACCCCACGTTCGAAAGCCTGGGCATCGGTCTCTGCGCCACCTTCCAGCAGCACCGAGGGTTCGAGGAAGCGCCCCAGCCAGCCAGCGCGCACGCCGATGCCAAGCACCAGCGTATCGCCTTCGCGCAGCTCGCCGTCGACTCGCAGACGGCCATCCGCCAGGCGTACCGGCAGCGACTCGACCCCTTCCGCGAAACGGTAGCGGTAGTCCTCGCCCGGCGAATAGAACAGGTGATCGGCGAACCAGGCTTCGTGGGCGACCCACAGGGCCATGAGGAGGATCGGCAACAACCAGGGGCTGACCAGCAGACCGACGGCCAGCAATGCCAGCAGCGCAACCAGTAGGCCGATCCGCTTGTTGCGTCGATGACGCTTGAGCAACTGCTGCTTGCGTGCGCTCATGCTTCAGACCTGGAAGACCGGAGAAGGATGGCACCAGCGATCCTTGTATTCGCGGTCGGCGCGACCGAACGAATAGCGCAGGGGTTTGCCCAGCGCTCGCGCATCCTCCCAGGCGGCCTGGGTGTTCAGGTAACTGAGCACGCTGCCAGGGCTGAACTCGCGGGTCTGCGGATCGACGCCGCCGTTGATGTACTCGACGCTGAGCCAGCCCGGCGCTTCGGCGCGATACAGTACCTGGACCGCGATGGGCTGGTCGTTGAGCAGCAGGACCGAGCCGCGCAGCAATTCGCGCAGCCGCTCGAAGACCTCGGCCATGCGCTCCGCGCCGGTGGCCGGGAAACCCCAGCGACGCTGGAACAGTTCAAGATAGATGGCGGCGAACTCGGCCGGGGCGAAGCTGTCTGCCTGGCGCACCTGGCCACCAGCCTCCTCCACCAGGCGCACTTCGCGCCGCTGATTATAGCGGAACTTCTTGGAGAAATCCTCGGGGGCGCGAGCGAAAGCCAGTTGCTCGGTCTGAGGGCGCAGCGTAACGATGTTCCGCTCATGCAGCGCCGACAGGTAGCGTCCCGCATGGCGGAGGGCGATGCGGGCATCGTCGGCCACCGGCAGGATCAGTTCGGCGTTGCCCAGGTCGTACAGGCCCTTCTTGCCGCGCCGCTTGAGCACGTCCTTGGACAACGCCAGGTGGCGGCCCCAGGTCGGGATCGCCGCAACCAGTTCGCCAGCGCTCTCCCAACCCAGGTAACGCACCGGGATTCCGGCCATTTCGGCGAGTTGCTCGACCACCAGCGGGTGGGTCGCGACGCTGCCGCCGAAACGCTGCCAGGCCTGGGCGTAGGTCAGCGCATCCACTTCGCGCCAACCGCGTTCGCGGAAGGCGCGCAACCTGTTCAGCATGCAGACTCCGAAGCGAAGCCGGCAATCGTCGGCAGGCGCCAGAATTCGCGGCGCACCGCGGCGTCGGAGAAGCGTGTCTCCAGGCGCTCGAGCATGAGTCGCGCACAGGCCTCGCGCTGGCGGCGGTCGAGCGCTGCCAGGTGGGTCAGACCCTCGGCCAGGGCCGTCTCGTCGCCCAGCGGGAAGAGGATGCCGACCCCCTCCACCACTTCGCGGGCGCCGCCACAGGCGGTGGCGATCAGCGGTACGCCGGCGACCATGGCCTCCAGCAGGACCATGCCGAACGGCTCGTGGTCGGAACTCAGGGCGAAGGCGTCGAACGCCTTGAAGTAGCGCCGTGCCTCTTCGACCTGGCCGAGGAACAGCACGCGCTCGCCGATGCCCAGTTCGCAGGCCAGGTCCTTGAGCTGCTCTTCCAGGCGGCCGCTGCCGAGGATCGCCAGCAGGCTGTTCTGTGGCAGGCGCGGCAGCGCGGCGGCGAAGCCGCGCAGCAGGGTAGCCTGGTCCTTGTCCGGATGCAGGCGGCCAACGTTGCCGACCACCCAGGCCTCGTCGGGCAGGCGCAGTTGCCGGCGCGCACTCAGGCGCTCGACCTGCTCGGCCTGCAGCGCAGCGACGTCGATGCGGTTGTAGAGCGTCTCGATCCGCTCCGCCGGCCACTTCGGCAGGCAACGGCGGATATCGTCGCGCACCGCGTCGGACACCGCCAGCAGGCTCAGGCGCTTGCTCATCAGGCCGGCGAAGACCTTGCGCGACAACCGCTGGTAATCGCCGAAGGCGTGGTGCACGCCAACGATCGGCAGACGAGTGGCCAGGCTGGCAATCCAGATCGGCTTGAAGCGGTGCGCGATGCAGAAGCGGAAGTCGCGCGAACGGGCGATCTCGCGCAAGTCGCGGATCGCCTTCAGCTTGAGGCCACGGATGTCCCTGGAGCCGTACTCGAGGAACAGTACCTCGTCGGAGGCGCAACGCGCCGCCACCTCAGGATCGGAACGCCCGGTGAGAAACACCGTGGTGACCTTGTACGGGGTTCCGGCGAACAGGCTGGCGTACTGACGGGCACAGTCGAGGAAAGGCCCGTCGTAGCCGTGACAGAACTGCAGGACGCGAGGTTCAGCCGACCGAGTCATACCAGTCCACGCCCTCCTTCACAACCAGGATGTCCTCCATGATCAGGTACTGCAGATCGGAGCCGAAGAACATGTTCAGGGCGTCGGTCGGCGAGCAGATCATCGGTTCGCCACGACGATTGAGCGAAGTGTTCAGGGCCACGCCGTTGCCGGTGAGGTTCTCCAGTTCCTTCATCAGGTCGTAGTAGCGCGGGTTGTACTCGCGCTTCAGCACCTGGGCGCGGGAGGTGCCGTCTTCGTGCACCACTTCCGGCACTCGCTCCTTCCACTCTTCGTTGACTTCGAAGGTGAAGGTCATGAACGGGGCCGGGTGGTCGATCTTGAACATCTGCGGGCCGACGGTATCCAGCATCGACGGGCAGAAGGGCCGCCAGCGCTCGCGGAACTTGATCTGCGCATTGATCCGGTCGGCCACGCCCGGCACGCTCGGGCAGCCGAGAATGGAGCGGCCACCGAGGGCACGCGGACCGAACTCCATGCGTCCCTGGAACCAGGCCACCGGGTTGCCGTCGGCAAGGATCCTGCCGATACGCCGGCTGCGGTTGTCGATCTTCTGCCACTGCGGCCTGGCCTCGTGACGGGCGCAGGCGGCGATGACGTCCTCGTTGGAATACTCCGGGCCGAGGTAGACGTGCTCCATCTTCTCCACCGGCACGCCGCGCTGGTGCGACACGTAGGCCGCCGCGCCGACCGCGGTGCCGGCATCGCTGGCCGCCGGCTGGACGAACAGCTCCTTCACTTCGGGGCGCGAGATGATCTTCTGGTTGAGCTTGACGTTCAGCGCGCAGCCGCCGGCGAAAGCGACCTTACCGGTCTCGCGGATGATATCGCCGAGGTAGTAGTCCATCATCTCCAGCGCGAGCTTCTCGAACAGCGCCTGGATGCTCGCGGCGTAATGGATGTAGGGATCGTCGGCGATGTCGCCTTCGCGCTTGGGCCCCAGCCACTCGATCAGCTTGGGCGAGAAGTAGTAGCCCTTGCCTTTCTCCTTGTAGCGGCGGAAGCCGATGACGTTGGCATAGTCGGTGTTGATCACCAGTTCGCCGTTCTCGAACTTGGCGAGACGGGAGAAATCGTACTTGCTGGCGTCACCGTAGGGCGCCATGCCCATGACCTTGAACTCGCCGTCGAGCATGTCGAAGCCGAGGTACTCGGTGATCGCGCCGTACAGGCCGCCCAGCGAATCCGGATCGTAGAACTCCTTGATCTTGTGGATCCGACCGTTCTCGCCCCAGCCGAAGAAAGTGGTGGCGTACTCGCCCTTGCCGTCGATGCCGAGGATCGCGGTCTTTTCCTTGAACCCCGAGCAATGGTAGGCGCTGGAGGCGTGGGCAAGGTGGTGCTCGACCGGCTGGATCTTGATTTTCTTCAGGTCGAAGCCGAGTTGCTGCAGGCACCACTCGATGCGCTTGTAGTAACGCTTGTAGCGGCGGTTGCCGAGCAGGATCGCATCCAGCGCGCGATCCGGCGCGTAGGCGTAGCGCTTGGCGTAGTGCCAGCGGGCCTTTTCCATGATGCTGATGGGAGCGAAGGGAATCGCCACCACGTCGACATCGGCCGGCTCGATCCCTGCCTGCTCCAGGCAGAACTTCGCCGATTCGTAGGGCATGCGGTTCTTCGCGTGCTTGTCGCGCACGAAGCGCTCTTCCTCGACGGCCGCGACCAGCTTGCCGTCGATGTACAGGGCGGCGGACGGGTCATGGCTTACGGCGCCAGACAGGCCTAGGACGGTCAATGCCACGGTAGAACCTCTTCAAAGCAGCTCGCGGTTGCGGAGTGGGACCGACAACCGCGGCTTTCGTTTAACTCGTCGACCGCCGCAGGCGGTGGTCGTCGCTTGTCGTTCAAGCCCCGGCGGCGTCGCCGAGGCGGGGAATCCGTTGCTCCAGCAGCCGGTAGAGGCCGCTGTCCTGCGGCCAGTTGCGCAGGAAGCGCGCGCGGTCGCGGGCGTAGGCGCGGGCAAAGGACGCCTGGCTGTGATGCTTGCGCATCGCGTCCAGGTCGATCAGCGCCCATTCGCCGCCTTGTTCATGGGCCTGCCAGAACAGGTTGTGTCCCTTCAGGTCGCCGTGGCTGATGCGTTCGCGGATCAGCGTCGAAAACAGCCGATCCAGTGCCGCCAACTCGGCTTCCGGTGGCGAAACGGCGCCATCGGGCATGTCCAGGCAAGGCTTAAAACGAGCGATTATATCCTGACCGCCGAGATAATCGGTAATCAGGTAGGCGCGCCCGCGCAGCCAGCACCAGCGCCGCTCCAGCATCGCCAGCGGACGGGCGGTGGCGATGCCGAGGAATTCCAGGCGGTTGCCTTCGCGCCAGGAGGCCCAGGCCCGGCTCGGCCGCCAGAAGCGCTTCAGCCAATGGACCCAACCCTTGATGTTGTAGCGTTTGATGATCAGCGTGCGGCCATTCGCTTCGACCCGGGCGACGGTGGCCGCGCCGCCGTCCTTGTAGACGTGGCCGGCGGCGATCAGGCGGTCCGCGTCCGCCAGCAGCGGCGCCATCGTCTCGGCCTCGCTGCGGCGGGCGGCGAACAGGCGGAACGGACCGCGCACGACGCTGAACAGGCTACAGTCGCGACCGACCTTCCTCAGCAGGTCGCGCACCCGCCAACGGCGAACCTTGGCGATTTCCTTCTGCAAGGCTTCCAGCGGCAGCGCATGCTCGCCGTTGGCCAGCAGGTAATGCACCAGCAACTCTTCCAGGAAAGGATCGAGGAGCGCCGGCAACTGGGCGAAGAACACCCCGAGGTTTTCCAGCACTTTCTGTCGCGACAGCGGCTGGCCGGGAGTTTCCGCACGCACGCCGCCACCGTCGATGAGATACAGGCGGCCGGCGTGGCGCAACAGGTTGTCCAGGTGCAGGTCGTCCTGCCAGAGGCCCTTGGCATGCAGCTCGCCAATGGCCGCCAGGGCTTCGCCGAGCACCGCTTGCTGGGCATCGCCCAGCGGCGCCTGGGCCTCCACCGCACGCCAGGCGTCACCGAGGCTCTGCGCCGCGTCGAGGTAGTCGAACAGCAGCCAGCCGCCCTCGCCCTGCTGCAGCCCGTCGGCCAGCAGCGCCGGGGTGGTCAGCCCCTGGGCCGCGAGCAGACGCGCCCCTTCCAGTTCGCGCTGGAAATGCCGTGCGGCCTTGCCGCCCACCAGCAGCTTGGCCAGCACCTTGCGCCCACGCCATTCGCCGGCACCGACGTAGCGCTGCCCGGGCAGCACCCGCAGTAGACTGTCCAGGCGCAATTCGGCAGCGCCAGCGCCATCCGCCAGGGTCACCCGCAATGGCAGTTGCGGGTGGCGGCCGGCGGCTTGCAGTTCGGCCAGTCTCATCGGCGCGACTCCTTGCGCCGGCGGCGCTGGTCGAGAAGGCGATCCCACTGCTCGACCTCGGCCGAGTCGAGGGGTTCGTCGACATAGGCGGAGATGAATTCGTGCACGTCCGCTTCGCTCCAGTCCGGGGCACGGCGCAGCATCGGCTCCAGGTCCTTGACCTGGTCGCGGCGGCCGAACCAGATCGGGCGGGTCTTCTCCAGGTCGATCAGGCAGGCCTCGAAGACACCATCGGCCCCCTCGCGGAGGAATACATGCTTGGGATAGAAGCAACCATGCATCTGTCCGGCCGCGTGCAGCTGGCGCGCCAGCCTGCCAACCGCCCGGAGAATCGCCCGGCGCCGCTCTTCGGCCAGGTCGTGCCAGGACGCCAGCCAGGTGTCCAGGTCCTGCCAACCGTCCAGGGCACGGGTCAGGAGGATCGCCTGGCGCTCTCCGCCGACCGCCTGCTGGGCGAAGAACGCCGCCTGCAGGGCGGGAATGCCCAGCGCCCGGTAGCGCTCGATGTTGCGGAACTCGCGGGCGAAGGTCGGCTCGCCCAGCGGATGGCGCAGGCTGCGGGTCAGGTGGTTGCTCTGGCGCTTCAGGTAGTAGGCGGAGTCGCCCAGGTCGAGGCGGTAGACGCTGCTCCAGCCACCCCGTTCGGTATTCGGTTCGTCCACGGCGTCCAGCTGCAAGGCCCACAGGGCGTCGAAGCTGTCCAGACGGTTGCGCTGGAGCAGGTCGTGGTCCTGCGCGGCGATGAAAACGCTCATTCGCGCCCCTCGAAGAAAGCCACCACCTGGCGAATACGCTTCTTGTCGGATTCGTTCAGGTGCCGGCGACGGCGATATTGCAGGTAGAAGCGCAGGCGCTGGGTGCGCGACAGGTGGTACTTGGCCACCTTGTCCAGGCAGGCCAGGTCCTTGGTGATCCGGTAGCGCAGCATGAAGCTCCACCAGAACGCGCCGTTCGGGCAGTCGATGAAATACACCAGCGGCTGGCCGTCCACCAGCAGGTTGCGCCACTTCAGGTCGTTGTGGGTGAAATGCTGGTCGTGCATCAGGCGCGTAGCCTTGGCGATCTGCCGGCTGACGCCGTCCACCCAGCGCGGGTCCTTCAGGCGCGGATCCCGGTTGCAGGCGAGCACCGACAAGTCCTCGGTGCCCGGCAGCTCGCGGGTGATCATGGCGCCGCGCTGGAAGGCGCCGGCCTTGCGCTCCAGCCCCCAGGCGACCACTTCGGCGGTGGGAATGCCCCACTTCTCGAAGCGCTTGAGGTTCTGCCACTCGGCCTTGATCCGCGGTCGCGCCAGGTAGCGGCGCAGGCCCTTGCCGGCGCTGCGGTAGCGCTTGACGTAGTAACGCACGCCGTCGCGCTCGATGCGGATGACCTCGGACAACGGGTCGCGGGTCAGGCGCTCGCCCTCCAGGGCGAACACGCTATCGAGGCTACCGAAGTCGGCGGCCAGGTGACGGTAATCGGGTTCGAGGGTCCACCCCGCCATCAGAGCAGGTCTCCGTAACGCTGCTTGCGTTCGTAGAGTTTTTCCGCCTTGCGTTCCATCCAGGCCAGCAGGCCGGCCTCGTCGCGCAGTATCTCGCGCAACGGCCGGCGGAAATAGGTGCGCAGGAAGCGTAGCTTGTCGCGACGCGTCAGTCCGATGTCCAGCGCAGAGAAATACAATGCCGCCAGATCCTTGTTACGCCAGCGTTTCGGCGTGGCGTCGCGGGTCTGGGCACGGTGCAGGTCGATCACCGAGAGGCGGAAATCGTCCGCGCTCACCGGCTTGTCGGTGTGCAACAGGAAATGACAGATGTAGCAGTCGCGATGGTTGACTCCGGCACGGTGCATGTCGCCGACCATCCGCGCCACCGCCTCGACCAGCGCGCGCTTGAGCCGCGGCGGTGGAGGACGTTCGCGCCAGTCCTGGGAGAACACCTCGAGGTCCACGGTCGGCGCCAGTTCCTCGGTGACGATGAAGGAATGCTGCCGCGCCGGATCGCTGCCGCGCTCGCCGTAGGCGACCGCGGTCATGGTCGCTACGCCGGCCTCGTGCAGGCGCCGGATGGCCTGCCACTCCTGGCGCGCGCCGAGCACCGGGAGCTTGGCGGTGAGCAGGTTCTTGGCGATCTCGCCCCAGCCGATGCCACGGTGGATCTTGACGAAGTAGCCGCGCCCGTCGACCTCGGTGCGCAGGGTGCGGCGCCCCTCCAGTTCGCGGTAGACCTTGCCTTGCAGCGCCTCCACCGCCTCGAACGGATCGCGCCCGCTCCACAGGCGCTTGAACGGCTCTTCCAGCACCAGCCTCATGAGGCCTCTCCGAGGATCAGGTCGGCGGCGCGCTGCGGCATGCTGTAGAGGTCGGCATGATCGGCGTAGGCCAGGCCATTGCGCGACCAGGCGGCGCGCGCCGGAGCGTCCTCCAGCATTTCCGCGAGCAGGCGGTTGAGACTGTCCTGCTCGAAGGGACTCGGCAGCACCCGCCCGGCGTCGGCCTCGGCGATGTAGTGGGCATAGCCGCAGACATCGGTCACCAACACCGGCAGGCCGGAGACCAGCGCCTCCAGCAGCACCGTACCGGTGTTCTCGTTGTAGGCCGGGTGGATCAGCAGGTCGGCGCCGAGCAGGAAGCGCGGGATATCGCTGCGCCCCTTGAGGATCTGTACCTGGTCGTTGAGACCGAGGGCGGCGATCTGTAGCAGGAACGGCTTGGGATCGTCCTGGCCGATGGCGATCAGCCGGGTGCGCCTGCGCAACGCCTTGGGCAGCGCGGCCAGCGCCTTCAGGCTGCGATCCAGGCCCTTGGTCTTGAAGCCGGAGCCGATCTGCACCAGCAGCAGGTCGTCCTCCTCCAGGCCGAACTCGCGGCGGAATTCCGCACGCACGTCCGCGGCGTTGGCCGGCGCCCGGCGATCCTGGCTGATCCCCGGCGGCAGCAGATGGAAACGCTCGGCCTGGGTGCCGTAGTGCTTGACGAAGAGCGGCTGCTGCACCTCGGAGATCATCAGGATCTCGGTCTTCGAGGCCGGGTCGAACACTGCCCGTTCGTAGCCGGCGAAGTGGCGGTAGCGGCCCCACTGGCGGTACAGCGGGTTGCGCAAGGTCTGGGCCTTTTCCTCGAAACAGGCGTCGGCGGCGTAGTAGACATCCAGTCCGGGCATCTTGTTGAAGCCGATCACCCGCTGCACCGGGCGCCTGGCCAGGTCGGCGCGGACCCACGCGGTGAACTTCTCGTTGCGCCGGTGGTTGAAGATCGAGCGCACCGGGGCCACCAGCACTTCGAAGCCGTCCGGCACGTCGCCCTCCCAGATCAGGGTATAGACGCGGATGTCGTGCCCGCGCCGCTGGCATTCCAGGGCGATGCGCATGAAGTCGCGCTGCAGGCCGCCGAAGGGGAAGTATTTGTAGAGGATGAACGCCAGGGTCATCGGAGGGTCTCCGGGGCCAGCAGCATGGCCTCCAGCTGGGTGGCCACGCGCTGGGGATTCAGCCGGGTGAAGCACAGCGGCTGCTCACGCTTGAGATCGAACAGTTTGCGGTCCTCTTCGGTCGGCTGGTAGGTACAGGTCTTCTTCAGGCACGGCGCACAGGGGAAGTCGCTGCCCAGGTGAACCTGGGAACGCCCGTAGGCGCCGGTGAAGCCAGGATTGGTCGGGCCGAACAGCGACAGCGTCGGCACGTCCAGCGCCGCCGCCAGGTGACCGAGGCCGGTATCCACCGCCACGCAGGCGCGCGCGCCGGCAAGCACCTTGGCCATGCCGGCCAGGGATAATCTGGGGAGTACCGCGGCATTTTCCAACCCCGCCGCCAGGCGCCCGGCCCGCTCCCGCTCGGCGGCGCTGCCCCAGGGCAGGCGCACCGACCAGCCGCGCTCGCACATGCGCTCGGCCAGTTCGCGCCAGTAGGCTTCCGGCCAATGCTTGGTGACCCAGGTAGTACCGTGCAGGAACACCAGGTACGGCGCGCCAGGGTCGGCGTCGGCCAACTGCTCGCGGTCCAGGCCATAGTCACCGACCGACTCGGGCAACGGGTAGTCCAGCGCCTGGGCGAACAACTGGCGCGTGCGCTCCACCGCATGCTGTCCCCAGGCGACCGGATAGGCACGGCGATAGAAGCGGCTGGCGAGCGGCTCGCGCGCCGAGTCGCGATCGAGACCGGCGACCGGCGTCTTGCCCACGTAGCGGGTCAGCCAGGCACTCTTCAGCAGCCCCTGGGCGTCGATCACCAGGTCATAGTCGACTTCCTTCAGGCGCTGCTTGAAGCGCCGCCATTCGCCGTTGCGCAGGGTCTGCCAGAGGTTCTTGCGCCAGCGCCGGATCGCCACCGGGATCACCCGCGCCACCGCCGGATGCCAGGCGGGAATCTCGGCGAAACCTTCCTCCACCACCCAGTCGAACTGGATGCCGGGAATCGCCCGGGCGGCGTCGGTAAGCGCCGGCAGGGTGTGGATCACGTCGCCGAGGGACGAGGTCTTGACCAGCAGTACCCTCATCCGGCGACCTCGGCAGGGTCGCCGACCAGCCGCTCCAGGGCTTGCAATACCAGACCAGGCGGCAGCTCGCGGAGGCAATTGTAGTGGCCGAAGCGACAGGTGCGCTCGAAGCACGGGCTGCACTCGAGACCGAGGCGGACGATCTCCACCCGGTCCGCCAGCGGCGGGGTGAACTGCGGCGAGGTGGAGCCATAGACGCCCACCAGCGGGCGATCCAGCGCGGCCGCCACGTGCATCAGGCCAGAATCGTTGGACACCACCGCGCCAGCGCAGGACATCAGGTCGATGGCCTCGGCCAGCGAAGTCTCCCCGGCAAGATTGAAGGACTCCTCGCGCAACCCCGGAATCAGGCGCTGGCGAATCTCCTCTCCACCGGGATGGTCGTTCTTCGAGCCGAACAGCCAGACCTGCCAGCCGGCACGGATCTTCGCCTCGGCGACCGCGGCGTAGTGTTCCGCCGGCCAGCGCTTGGCCTCGCCGAACTCGGCGCCGGGACAGAGCGCCAGCACCGGGCGGTCCAGGCTCAGGGCGAACTTGTCGAGCGCCGCCTGGCGGCTGCCGTCGTCGATCCGCAGGCGCGGCTGCGGATAGGGCTTCGGCAACTCCACGCCCGGCTCGAAGGCCAGGGCCATGAAGCGTTCGATCATCAGCGGATAGCGCTGCTTGTCGAGCTTGCGGATGTCATTGAGCAGCCCGTAGCGCATCTCGCCGCGCCAGCCGGTGCGCTTCGGTATTCCGGCGAACCAGGGCACCAGCGCCGACTTCAGCGAGTTGGGCAGCAGGATCGCCTGCTCGTACTGACCGCGCAGGCCGCGTCCGATCCGGCGCCGTGTGGCGACGTCCATCACCCCGTGGCCGAGCGGGAAGCTCAGGGCCTGACGCACCTCGGGCATGCGCTCGAGGATCGGTCGGCTCCACTCGGGCGCCAGCACGTCGATCACGCACTCGGGATGCCGCTGGCGCAGACACTGGAACAGGGTCTGCGCCATCACCATGTCCCCCACCCAGGAGGGACCTACGATCAGAATTCTCATTCAGGCTCCGGAAATGATCAGGGAGGCTTTCGCCTCCCTGTCACACCCTTCTTCGGTGCTTACTTGACCAGGGTACGCCACTCGGCGTGGGCCTCGGTCTTGCCGCTGACCAGGTCGAAATAGGCTTTCTGCAGCTTTTCGGTGACCGGGCCACGGCGGCCGGCGCCGATCTTGCGACCGTCCACTTCGCGGATCGGCGTGACTTCCGCGGCGGTGCCAGTGAAGAAGGCCTCGTCGGCGATGTACACCTCGTCGCGGGTGATGCGCTTCTCGACCAGTTTAAAACCGTGTTCGGCGGCCAGGGTCAGGATAGTGTTACGAGTGATGCCGTTCAGGCAGGCGGTGACTTCCGGGGTGTAGATCACGCCATCCTTGATGATGAAGATGTTCTCGCCGGAGCCTTCGGCCACGTAGCCTTCCGGATCGAGCATCATGGCCTCGTCGGCGCCGCCGGAGATCGCTTCCTGGAGGGCCAGCATCGAGTTGATGTAGGCGCCGTTGGACTTGGCGCGGGTCATCGAGATGTTGACGTGGTGGCGGGTGAAGGAACTGGTGCGCACCTTGATGCCTTGCTGCAGGGCTTCCTCGCCCATGTAGGCGCCCCAGCTCCAGGCGGCGATGATCACATGGACCTTCAGGCCGCTGGCGCGCAGGCCCATGCCTTCGCTTCCGTAGAACACCATCGGGCGGATATAGGCGCTTTCCAGGTTGTTCTCGCGCACGGCGGCGCGGGTCGCCTCGTTGATCTCGTCGCGGCTGTACGGGATCTGCATGTTCATGATGTGCGCGGAGTCGAACAGCCGGTCGGTGTGCGCCTGCAGGCGGAAGATCGCCGTGCCCTGCGGGGTGTCGTAGGCGCGCACGCCCTCGAACACGCCCATTCCATAGTGCAGGGTATGGGTCAGCACGTGCGTGGTCGCATCGCGCCACTGCACCAGTTCACCGTCATACCAGATCACGCCATCACGATCGGCCATCGACATAGTTGCCAGCTCCTTCAGATATTCGTTACGTACTTGCGTTACGTGCCTGAGTGGATCAGCCGAGCCGCAGCTCGCGCCAGATCCTGATCACTTCTCGCCGCTCCGTCTGGAAGTGCTCGCCGCTCACGACCCCGGCCTCCTTCTGTAGTGCCAGGCGGTGTGCGGCTGCGCGATAGGCCTTGTAGGCCTCCTGCAGGAGACGGACGTCCTCGCTGGCGATCAGGCCAGCCCGTTCCAGTCCTTCCAGAATGCGGATGTTATCGGTGAATTCGAGCAGCGCCGGGTGTTCTCCGGACCAAGCTAGAACCGCATATTGCACCATAAATTCGATATCGACGATACCACCGGCATCGTGCTTGAGATCGAAGGCTGCCGTGGCCTCGAAGGCATTCGAGGCGGTGCCGGCGGCGGTCGCGCGGGTTCCCAGGTTGTCGCGCATCTTGGCGCGCATTTCGCTGACTTCGGTGCGCAACGCGTCGAGATCGCGCGGCCTCGCCAGCACCTCGGCACGTACCGCCTCGAAGCTCGCCTGCACCCGCCGGCAACCGGCCAGCACCCGGGCGCGGACCAACGCCTGGTGCTCCCAGGTCCAGGCCTCCTGCTCCTGGTAGCGCTGGAAGGCGCCCAGCGAACTCACCAGCAGGCCGGCCGCGCCGCTCGGACGCAGGCGCATGTCGACCTCGTAGAGGGTGCCGGATGGCGTCTGCGCGGTGAGGAAATGGATGATCTTCTGCCCCAGGCGGGTAAAGAACTGCGCGCCATCGATGGATTTGCCGCCATCGGTCTCGCAGTGGGGGTCGCCGTCATGGATGAACACCAGGTCGAGGTCCGAGCCATGACCGAATTCCAGCCCGCCGACCTTGCCGTAGCCGACGATGACGAAGTCCGGATCGCACGGCGTGCCGTCGGCGCGCAACGGCCGGCCATGACGCTGCACCAACTGCCGCCAGGCCAGTTCGAGGACCTCGACGAGGATCGCCTCGGCCAGCCAGGTCAGGTAGTCGCTGACCTTCATCAACGGCAGCGTGCCGGCGATCTCCGAGGCCGCCACCCGCAGCCCGTGGGCCAGCTTGAAGTGACGAAGGGTCTCCATCTGCTGCTCGAGGTCGTCCTCGGGAATCCGCATCAGCCGTTCGCGCAGCTCGGCGGCCAGTTCGGCGGCCTGTGGAGGACGGAACAGGCGCCCCTCGTTGAGCAGTTCGTCGAGCAGGATCGGGAACCGCGCGATCTGCTCGGCAACCATCGGGCTGGCCGCGCAGAGGGTCAGCAGGCGCTCCAGCGCGCCGGGGTTCTCGGTCAGCAACACCAGGTAGGCGGAACGCCGCGCCACCGCTTCCACCAGCGGCAGGACCCGCTCCAGCACCAGGTCCGGCTGGGGGTTTTCCACGGTCATCGCCAGCAGGCGCGGAACGAAGGCATCCAGGCGCTCCCGGCCGAGACGCTGCATCGCTCGCACCTGGGGGCCGTGGCGCAGATCGCTGAGACGCTTCCAGGCCGCCTCGGCATCGACGAAGCCGGCGTCGGCCAGTTGCCGGCTGGCCGACTCCTCGTCCAGCGCCTCCTCCCACAGCGGGATCCACTCGGCGCCGACGCTGCCGCAGGCCACCTCGCCGCTTTCGTCCTCGTCCGGGTCGGCGATCACCTGGCGGAAGTGCCAGTCGATGCGCGCCCGCCAGTGGCTCAGGCGCTCGTGGAATGCGGCCCAACTGGCGAAACCCATGATGAAGGCCACGCGGATGCGGTCGTATTCGTCGCTGGGCAGCATTTGCGTCTGCCGGTCGGCCAGCGCCTGGATGGCATGCTCGGCGTAGCGCAGGAACTCGTAGCCGCCGCGCAGCTCCTCGACCACCGCCGGCGGCAGGTAGCCCTGCCCCTCCAGGGTCGCCAGCACCTTCAGCAGCGGTCGTTGCTGCAAGCTCAGGTCGCGCCCGCCATGGATCAACTGGAAGGCCTGGGCGATGAACTCCACCTCGCGGATACCGCCTTCGCCCAGCTTGATGTTTTCCGACATCCCCTTACGCCGGACCTCCTGCTGGATCAGCTGCTTCATGGTGCGCAGCGCCTCGATGGCGGAGAAGTCCAGGTAGCGCCGATAGACGAACGGCCGCAGCATGCCGAGCAGTTGCTCGCCTGCCTGCTGGTCGCCGCCGACCACCCGCGCCTTGATCATCGCGTAGCGCTCCCAGTCGCGCCCCTGGTCCTGGTAGTACTGCTCCAGCGCGGCGAAGCTGTAGACCAGCGGTCCGCTGGAGCCGTAGGGACGCAGGCGCATGTCGACGCGGAAGACGAAGCCGTCGACGGTGATCGCATCCAGCGCCTTGATCAGCTTCTGCCCCAGGCGGGTGAAGAACTCCTGGTTGTCCAGCGAACGCTTCGCCCCCTCGGTCTCGCCGCCCTCCGGGTAACCGAAGATCAGGTCGATGTCCGACGACAGGTTGAGCTCCACCGCGCCCAGCTTGCCCATGCCGAGGACCACCATCCGCTGCGGTTCGCCGGAGCGCCGGCCGATCGGCGTGCCGAACTGCTCGCACTGGCGCCGATGGAGCCACTCGCAAGCCAGGTCGATGCAGGCGTCGGCCAGGGCCGACAGGTCGCGACAGGTTTCCGCCAGCGCGGCGCGGCGGGTCAGGTCGCGCCAGATGATGCGCAGTTGCTGGCGTGTGCGGAAACGTCGCAGGCGCCGACCGAGTTCGTCCTCGTCGGCGCAATCCTCCAGCCGCGCCTGCAACTGGCTGCGCAATTCGCCGGGCGCGTGGGGGTTCTCCAGCTCGCCGCGTTCGGCCAGATCCAGCAGCATCGCCGGGTCGCGCACTGCCTGCTCGGCGACGAAATCGCTGGCCGCAGCGACCCGTCGGAAATCCTCCAGGCGCTCCTCGGGCCAGGCCTCCAGGCGGGCCAAGGCGGCGGCATCGAGGGCGGCGACAGCGGAGCGGAGGGCAGTCCCGGCGCGTTCGGCGGCGGGCAGCAGGGTGGCCGGCAGATTCGCCAGCGAAGGCAGGCTCATGGTCTATCCTGTTTGGGCTTCCGACCGAAGACCACAGGCTCGACGCACAACGTCGAAAAGGCTCTACATCGGGCCTTATAGCCTGACAGCGACAATCGAAATGTAGTTTTACTACTAAAAATTGTATCCAGAGGGCTGTTTCTCAGACTGATCTGTAGTAAAACTACAAGTCGCCGGGTACACCCCCGGAGAACATCCAAGAATTAGCTGCGGTCGCCCACGAGGCCGGCCGCTCACCTATGGCATCCGATTCTGGAAGCCTTTCCGCCCTGGAGCAAGCCATGCAAGACCTCGATCCCGTCGAAACCCAGGAATGGCTGGACGCCCTGGAGTCCGTACTCGACCGCGAAGGTGAAGACCGCGCTCATTACCTGATGACCCGCATGGGCGAGCTGGCCAGCCGTAGCGGCACCCAACTGCCCTACGCGATCACCACGCCCTACCGCAACACCATTCCGGTAACCCACGAAGCACGCATGCCCGGCGACCTGTTCATGGAACGCCGGATCCGCTCCCTGGTGCGCTGGAACGCCCTGGCGATGGTGATGCGGGCGAACAAGCACGACCCGGACCTGGGCGGCCACATCTCCACCTTCGCCTCCTCGGCGACCCTCTACGACATCGGCTTCAACTATTTCTTCCAGGCTCCCACCGACGAACATGGCGGCGACCTGGTGTTCTTCCAGGGCCACGCGTCCCCCGGCGTCTACGCCCGCGCCTTCCTCGAAGGCCGCATCAGCGAGGAACAACTGGAGAACTTCCGCCAGGAAGTGGACGGCAACGGCCTGTCCTCCTATCCGCACCCCTGGCTGATGCCGGACTTCTGGCAGTTCCCCACCGTATCCATGGGCCTTGGCCCGATCCAGGCGATCTACCAGGCACGCTTCATGAAGTACCTGGAAAGCCGCGGTTTCATCCCCGCCGGCAAGCAGAAGGTCTGGTGCTTCATGGGCGACGGCGAGTGCGACGAGCCGGAATCCCTCGGCGCGATCTCCCTGGCCGGCCGCGAGAAACTCGACAACCTGATCTTCGTCATCAACTGCAACCTGCAGCGCCTCGACGGCCCGGTCCGCGGCAACGCCAAGATCATCCAGGAGCTGGAAGGCGTGTTCCGCGGCGCCGAGTGGAACGTCAACAAGGTCATCTGGGGTCGCTTCTGGGACCCGCTGTTCGCCAAGGATACCGCCGGCCTGCTGCAGCAGCGCATGGACGAGGTCATCGACGGCGAATACCAGAACTACAAGGCGAAAGACGGCGCCTACGTGCGCGAGCACTTCTTCGGCGCGCGTCCGGAACTGCTGGAAATGGTCAAGGACCTTTCCGACGAGGAAATCTGGAAGCTCAACCGCGGCGGCCACGACCCCTACAAGGTCTATGCGGCCTACCACCAGGCGGTCAACCACAAGGGCCAGCCGACCGTCATCCTGGCCAAGACCATCAAGGGCTACGGCACCGGCAGCGGCGAAGCGAAGAACATCGCGCACAACGTGAAGAAGGTCGACGTCGACAGCCTGCGCGCGTTCCGCGACAAGTTCGACATCCCGGTCAAGGACGCCGACCTGGAGAAGCTGCCGTTCTACAAGCCTGAAGAAGGCAGCGCCGAGGCCAAGTACCTGGCCGAGCGCCGCGCCGCGCTGGGCGGCTTCATGCCGGTGCGCCGGCAGAAGAGCATGAGCGTGCCGGTTCCGCCGCTGGAAACCCTGAAGGCCATGCTCGACGGCTCCGGCGATCGCGAGATATCCACCACCATGGCCTTCGTGCGGATCATCTCGCAGCTGGTCAAGGACAAGGAACTCGGCCCGCGCATCGTCCCGATCGTCCCGGACGAGGCCCGTACCTTCGGCATGGAAGGCATGTTCCGCCAGCTCGGCATCTACTCCTCGGTCGGCCAGCTCTACGAGCCGGTGGACAAGGACCAGGTGATGTTCTACCGCGAGGACAAGAAAGGCCAGATCCTCGAGGAAGGCATCAACGAGGCCGGCGCCATGTCCAGCTGGATTGCCGCCGGTACTTCCTACAGCACCCACAACCAGCCGATGCTGCCGTTCTACATCTTCTATTCGATGTTCGGCTTCCAGCGCATCGGCGACCTGGCCTGGGCCGCCGGCGACAGCCGCGCGCACGGCTTCCTGATCGGCGGCACCGCCGGTCGCACCACGCTGAACGGCGAAGGCCTGCAGCACGAGGACGGCCACAGCCACCTGCTGGCCTCGACCATCCCGAACTGCCGCACCTACGATCCGACCTACGCCTACGAACTGGCGGTGATCATCCGCGAAGGCTCGCGGCAGATGATCGAAGAGCAGCAGGACATCTTCTACTACATCACCGTGATGAACGAGAACTACGTCCAGCCGGCCATGCCGAAGGGCGCAGAGGAGGGCATCATCAAGGGCATGTACCTCCTCGAGGAGGACAAGAAGGAAGCCGCTCACCACGTGCAACTGCTGGGCTCCGGCACCATCCTGCGCGAAGTCGAGGAAGCGGCCAAGCTGCTGCGCAACGACTTCGGCATCGGCGCCGACGTCTGGAGCGTGCCGAGCTTCAACGAACTGCGTCGCGACGGCCTTGCCGTCGAGCGCTGGAACCGCCTGCATCCGGGCCAGAAGCCGAAGCAGAGCTACGTCGAGGAGTGCCTGGGCGGCCGTCGCGGCCCGGTGATCGCCTCCACCGACTACATGAAGCTCTATGCCGAGCAGATCCGCCAGTGGGTTCCCTCCAAGGAGTACAAGGTGCTCGGCACCGACGGCTTCGGCCGTAGCGACAGCCGCAAGAAGCTGCGCAACTTCTTCGAAGTGGATCGTCACTGGGTGGTGCTGGCCGCGCTCGAAGCGCTGGCCGATCGCGGCGATATCGAGCCGAAAGTGGTGGCCGAGGCCATCGCCAAGTACGGTATCGATCCGGAGAAGCGCAACCCGCTGGATTGCTAATTCGCTCCATACTCCCCTCGGCAGCGAGGGGTTTCGAGCACGCCGGCGCCGCCAACGGGCGGCGCCGGCTCACAACGAACCAAGGACCAAAAGTCTTTGTTTTGCGCGCCGCACAGCGGTGGTGGCACGTAAAAGGAGAGGAATGTGAGCGAACTCATTCGCGTACCCGACATCGGCAACGGTGAGGGTGAAGTCATCGAGCTGCTGGTCAAGCCCGGCGACAAGGTCGAGGCCGATCAGAGCCTGCTGACCCTGGAATCCGACAAGGCCAGCATGGAAATCCCCAGTCCCAAGGCCGGGGTAGTGAAAAGCATCAAGGCGAAGGTCGGCGACACCTTGAAAGAAGGTGACGAAATCCTCGAGCTGGAAGTGGAAGGCGGCGAACAGCCTGCCGAAGCCAAGGCCGAGGCAGCGCCCGCCCAACCGGAAGCGCCGAAAGCCGAAGCGCCTGCTCCCGCCCCGAGCGAGAGCAAGCCGGCCGCCCCCGCCGCAGCCAGCGTCCAGGACATCAAGGTCCCGGACATCGGCTCGGCCGGCAAGGCCAACGTCATCGAAGTGATGGTCAAGGCCGGCGACACGGTCGAGGCCGACCAGTCGCTGATCACCCTGGAATCCGACAAGGCCAGCATGGAGATCCCCTCGCCGGCCTCCGGCGTGGTGGAAAGCGTCTCGATCAAGGTCGGTGACGAAGTCGGCACCGGCGACCTGATCCTCAAGCTGAAGGTGGAAGGCGCCGCTCCGGCAGCCGAAGAGCAACCGGCAGCCGCTCCGGCCCAGTCCGCGGCGCCCGCCGCCGAGCAGAAGCCCGCCGCGGCGGCCCCTGCGCCAGCCAAGGCCGATACCCCGGCTCCGGTCGGCGCACCCAGCCGCGATGGCGCCAAGGTCCACGCCGGCCCGGCGGTGCGCATGCTGGCGCGCGAGTTCGGCGTCGAGCTGAGCGAAGTGAAAGCCAGCGGTCCCAAGGGCCGCATCCTCAAGGAAGACGTCCAGGTCTTCGTCAAGGAGCAACTGCAGCGCGCCAAGTCCGGCGGTGCCGGCGCCACCGGCGGAGCCGGCATCCCGCCGATCCCGGAAGTCGACTTCAGCAAGTTCGGCGAAGTGGAAGAAGTGGCGATGACCCGCCTGATGCAGGTCGGCGCCGCCAACCTGCATCGCAGCTGGCTGAACGTGCCGCACGTGACCCAGTTCGACCAGTCGGACATCACCGACATGGAAGCCTTCCGCGTTGCCCAGAAGGCCGCGGCGGAGAAGGCCGGGGTCAAGCTGACCGTACTGCCGATCCTGCTCAAGGCCTGCGCCCACCTGCTCAAGGAACTGCCGGACTTCAACAGTTCGCTGGCCCCCAGCGGCAAGGCGCTGATTCGCAAGAAGTACGTACACATCGGCTTCGCCGTGGACACTCCGGACGGCCTGCTGGTCCCGGTGATCCGCGATGTCGACCGGAAGAGCCTCCTGCAGCTGGCCGCCGAGGCCGCCGAGCTGGCCGACAAGGCCCGCAACAAGAAGCTCTCGGCCGATGCCATGCAGGGCGCCTGCTTCACCATCTCCAGTCTCGGCCACATCGGCGGCACCGGCTTCACGCCGATCGTCAACGCGCCGGAAGTGGCGATCCTCGGTGTGTCCAAGGCGACCATGCAGCCGGTATGGGACGGCAAGGCCTTCCAGCCGCGCCTGATGCTGCCGCTGTCGCTGTCCTACGACCATCGCGTGATCAACGGCGCCGCCGCGGCGCGCTTCACCAAGCGCCTGGGCGAGCTGCTGGCGGACATCCGCACCCTGCTCCTGTAATACCTGCGCCGCTCCCCACGGAGCGGCCAGCCCCTCTCGCGAGCATGCCACGCTCGTCTCTCGGCCCCACCGGATGGTGGGGCTTTTTTTTGCCTGCCTGACGGCTCGGCGAAACTGCGTCCCGTCGTACCGCCAGCGAATGCCACAGGACCCGCAGGCGCGAGTTCGACGCGCACGATGACAGGCGCTCGACGCCAACCCTCCCGGCGAAGCCAACCCTACGAAAAACAGGGCTTTTCCAGCGGCGCCGCAGACCTCCGACCGTCCAGCGGTTTTTTCCCGGATACGCTTAACTTGGGCCCTGCCGGGCCGATACAGAGTTACTTGTCAGACCAATCGGCATAATGCACCCTTTGCCTGCACCCCATCGAAACGGGTCGAGGCCTCCCCCTCGCTCAGTACCTGGAATCAGCCTCGCATGAAAAGTCATCCCGATGCCGCCAGCCGTTCGGCGGCCGAGGTTGTCACGCAGCTACCCGTGCCGTCGCGGCTCGGGCTGCTGCGTTTCGAGCGGCTGAACGAGCCGAGCTGGGCACTGCTGTTCCTCGATCCTGCCTGCGAGCGCCAGCTCGGGCTGCCGGCGACTACCCTCTGCGCACTGCTCGATGCGCCTTACGCCAGCCTGATGGAACCCGAGGCCCGCCACCGCCTGCACGAGCAGATCCAGCAGCAACTGGTGAAGCGCCCGCACTACCAGGTGAGCTACAAGCTGCACACACCCAACGGCGTGCTGACCATGCTGGAGTTCGGCGAAGCCTTCCAGCAGCATGGCCGCCAGTTGCTGCACGGCTACCTGATGGTCGAGGAGCGACCGGAGAGCGCCGAGCGCAGCGAACAGTTGCTCGACCTGGAATCGCAGAACCTGCGCCTGAAGGCGTCCCTGGACCTCTACCAGCGCTCCCAGGACGACCACCTGCAACACCTGCTGCGCTCGCGCACCCAGCAGAACCTGATCGTCCGCCTGGCCCGCCATCGCTACCTGTCCAGCGACCCGCTGCTGGAGGCCGCGCAACTGATCACCCAGGCCGCCTGCGAAGCCTACGGCACCGCGCGCGCCGGCATCTGGCGCCTGCTCGACGACCAGCGCCTGGAAGCGGTGACCGTCTACCGCCGCGACCTCGACCAGTACGAGAAGCCCCAGAGCATCGACGCCAGCCGCTACCCCGCCTACCTCGAGGCGGTACACAGCGGGCGCGCCATCGACGCCCACAACGCCCAACGCGACCCACGCACCCAGGAACTCTACAAGGACTACCTGAAGCCGCTGGGCGTCAACGCCCTGCTCGACGCCACCATCCGCATCGGCGGCGAGGTGGTCGGCGTGCTGTGCCTGGAACACGCCGGCGAGAACCGCATGTGGCAGAGCGACGAGATCGCCTTCGCCGGGGAACTCGCCGACCAGTACGCGCAGGTCCTGATGAACCACGAGCGACGCAATGTCTCCAGCGCCCTGCACCTGTTCCAGCGCGCGGTGGAACAGAGCGCCAGCGCCTTCCTGCTGATCGACCGCGACGGCGTGGTGGAATACGTCAATCCGAGCTTCACCTCGATCACCCAGTACAGCGCCGACGAAGTGCGTAACCGACGCCTGTCCGAGCTTCCGGCGCTGGAGAACCTCAGCGAGCTGCTGTTCGACGCGCGTTCCGCGCTGACCCAGCAGAACAGCTGGCAGGGCGAGTTCCGCAGCCGCCGCAAGAACCACGAGCCTTACTGGGGCCAGTTGTCGCTGTCGAAGGTCTACGACGATCTCGGCGAGCTGACCCACTACATCGGCATCTACGAA
Source organism: Pseudomonas sp. YA1 (assembly GCF_058680555.1). Lineage (NCBI taxonomy): Bacteria > Pseudomonadati > Pseudomonadota > Gammaproteobacteria > Pseudomonadales > Pseudomonadaceae > Pseudomonas > Pseudomonas sp. YA1. The sequence continues at coordinate 323,202 of NZ_JBZWBG010000005.1, read as the reverse complement.
GACATCACGCAGAACAAGCTGGCCCAGCAGCACATCGAGAAACTCGCCTACCGCGACAACCTCACCGGCCTGGCCAACCGGCACTATTTCATCGGCGCCCTCGAGGAACGCCTGGAAAGCAGCGGCGACCGCCCGCTCAGCCTGCTGCTGGTGGACATCGACAACTTCAAGCGGATCAATGACAGCCTCGGCCACCAGACCGGCGACAAGCTGCTGGTCAGCCTGGCCCGGCGCTTGCGCAGTTGCCTCGGCGACGGCGCCACCCTGGCGCGCTTCGCCAGCAACGAGTTCGCCGTGCTGCTCGACGACACCGCGGTGGAAAAGGGCGAAAGCATCGCCGCGCAGGTCCTGCACATGCTCGACAAGCCGCTGTTCGTCGACAACCAGTTGATCAACATCACCGGCTCCATCGGCCTGGCCAGCGCCCCGCAGCACGGCTGCGACCCGCAGACCCTGATGAAGTACGCCGGCCTGGCGCTGCACAAGGCCAAGGCCAACGGCAAGCACCAGGTCCAGGTGTTCACCGAGGCGCTGACCGCCGAGGCCAGCTACAAGCTGTTCGTCGAGAGCAACCTGCGCCGCGCCCTGGCGCAGAACGAACTGGCGGTGCACTACCAGCCCAAGCTGTGCCTGCGCAGCGGCCAGTTGCTCGGCCTGGAAGCCCTGCTGCGCTGGCAGCATCCGGAAAAAGGCATGATCCGCCCGGACCGCTTCATCAGCGTGGCCGAGGAAACCGGGCTGATCGTGCCGATCGGCAAGTGGGTGATCCGCGAAGCCTGTCGCCAGGCCCGCGAGCTGGCCGAGGCCGGGCTGGGCGAGCTGCAGATCGCCATCAACCTGTCGCCCAAGCAGTTCACCGACCCGGACCTGGTCGGCTCGATCGCGGCGATCCTCCACGAAGAGAACATCCCGGCCAGCCAGCTGGAACTGGAGCTCACCGAAAGCCTGCTGCTGGACGCCACCGACGATACCCGCCAGCAACTCGAACGCCTGAAGAGCCTCGGCCTGACCCTGGCGATGGACGACTTCGGCACCGGCTACTCGTCACTGAGCTACCTGAAGAAATTCCCCATCGACGTGATCAAGATCGACCGCAGCTTCATCAAGGACATCCCGGACAGCCAGGACGACATGGAAATCACCTCGGCGGTGATCGCCATGGCCCACAACCTCAAGCTCAAGGTAGTCGCCGAAGGCGTGGAGAGCGCCGAGCAACTGGCCTTCCTCCGGCGCAACCGCTGCGACATCGGCCAGGGCTACCTGTTCGACCGGCCGATCCCCAGCGACCTGCTCAATACCAGCCTGCTGCGCTATCCCTGCCGCACCCTGCACTGATCGCCCCAGGCCTCCCCCGCCGGCGCGGAAAGGCTGTACTCTCTGTGCTCATCCGCGAGTCATTCGCCTACCCCCTGAGCAGGAGACGAGAGCCATGGTTCTGCGTTCTGAAATCCTCACCAAGAAAAGCGAGCTGCCCACGCCGGACCAGGCCCTGCCGGGTCGCGAAAGCGCCATGCCGGTGCCCGAAGCGCACTTCGTCAACGGCCGCCCGCTGACCGCGCCGTTCCCCGCCGGCCTGCAACAGGTGCTGTTCGGCATGGGCTGCTTCTGGGGCGCCGAGCGTCGCCTCTGGCAGCAACCGGGCGTCTGGGTGACTGCGGTGGGTTATGCCGGCGGCTACACGCCGAACCCGACCTACGACGAAGTCTGCTCCGGCCTGACCGGCCACAGCGAGGTCGTGCTGGTGGTCTACAACCCGCAGGAGACCAGCTTCGAACAGCTGCTCAAGGTATTCTGGGAAGCCCACGACCCGACCCAGGGCATGCGCCAGGGCGGCGACATCGGCACCCAGTACCGCTCGGTGATCTACACCTTCGACGCGGCCCAGAAGGCCGCGGCCATGGCCAGCCGGGAGAGCTTCCAGGCCGAACTGGCGAAAGCCGGCTACGACCGCATCACCACCGAGATCGCCGACGTCCCGCCCTTCTACTACGCCGAGGCCTACCACCAGCAGTACCTGGCGAAGAACCCCAACGGCTACTGCGGCCTGGGCGGCACCGGGGTGTGCCTGCCGGCCTGACGACTATTCCGCCACCAGCCAGTCGAGACGCCAGCCGCCCTGGCTCTGGGCCATGACCTCGGCCAGCCAGGGCAGCAGGTCGCGCAGTTCGTCCTCCAGCGGCCACGGCGGATTGACGATGGCCAGCCCGGAGCCGTTGAAACGCTCGGCGTCGTCGATCGGATGCACGTGCAGCTCGGCACGCAGCAGCTTCGGCGCGACGCTACGTTCCAGGGCCTGGTAGAAACGCTTGAGCTGGCGCTCGTCCTTGATCGGATACCAGATCACTACCACCGTCTGGCGCATCCGCCCAATCGCCTCGTCGAGCGCAGCGACACAACGCTGCAATTCGTCGGCCTGCTCGAACGGCGGATCGATCAGCAGCACCGCGCGCTTTTCCGGCGCCGGCAGGAACGCCCGCGGCAGCAGCCAACCGTCGCCCTGGTGCACGGCGACCCGCCGTTCGCCAGCCATGTTGGCCTTGAGCAGGCGGCCGTCCTCGGGATGCAATTCGTTGAGCAGCACGCGGTCCTGGGCGCGGGTCAGGCGCCGCGCCAACTCCGGCGAGCCCGGGTAGTAGCGCAGGGAGCCGTCCGGGTTCAGGTGACGGATCACGTCCAGGTAATCGTCCAGTTGCTCGGGCAGGCCTTCGCGCTCCCACAGGCGGGCGATGCCCTGCTCCCACTCGCCGGTGCGGCTGGCCTCGTCACCCTGCAGGTCGTAGAGGCCGACCCCGGAATGGCTGTCCAGGTAGGCGTACGGCGTGTCCTTGCGCCCCAGCAGGGCGAAGATCCGCGCCAGCACCAGGTGCTTGAAGACATCGGCATGGTTGCCGGCGTGGTAAGCGTGACGATAGTTCATGATGACTGCTCCTTGGACAGCGCCAGGCAGCGCTGCTAGCCGGACCGCCCGGCCCCGGCGGATTCGCGCCGACCCCGCGTCGGCACAGGCCCTCGCCCATGGGCGAGGGGCGCGGATTCTACCAGCCTCCCGAGGCTTCGGCAGCGGTCTCGCCGTCGCAGGTTTGGCCCTTGTATCACGCATATCGATGTTGGTTGGCGACCTTCATTCACCAGCCTAGACTCGCTGGCACCCTGGCACCGCCTGCGACGGTCGATGCCTTCGCCGCGCCGCCCCACGATCCCCTTTCGCCGAGGTCGTCATGTCCGAAACCCTGCTCAGTTCCCGCAACCTGGCGTTCGAGCTGTACGAAGTCCTCGATGCCGAAGCCCTGACCCAGCGCCCGCGCTTCGCCGAACATAGCCGCGAAACCTTCGATGCCGCCCTCGGCACCGCGCGGAGCCTGGCGGAAAAACTGTTCGCCCCGCACAACCGCAAGGGCGACGAACACGAGCCGCTCTATGAGAATGGCTCAGCCACGCTGATTCCGGAAGTGAAGCCGGCAGTGGATGCCTTCCTCGACGCCGGCTTCCTCAACGCCACCCGCAGCTTCGAGCAAGGCGGCATGCAGTTGCCGACCCTGCTGTCGCAGGCCTGCTTCGCCCACTTCCAGGCGGCCAACGTCGGTAGCTCGGCCTATCCATTCCTGACCATGGGCGCCGCCAACCTGATCGAGAGCTTCGGCAGCGAGGAGCAGAAGCAGCGCTTCCTGCAACCGATGATCGAGGGCCGCTTCTTCGGCACCATGGCCCTCACCGAGCCGCACGCCGGCTCCTCCCTCTCCGACATCCGTACCCGTGCCGAACCGGCCGCCGACGGCAGCTATCGGATCAAGGGCAACAAGATCTTCATTTCCGGCGGCGACCACCCGCTCTCCGAGAACATCGTACACATGGTCCTGGCCAAGCTGCCGGATGCCCCGCCGGGGGTGAAAGGCATCTCGCTGTTCATCGTGCCGAAGTTCCTGGTCAACGCCGACGGCAGCCTCGGGCCGCGCAACGACGTGATCCTCGCCGGCCTGTTCCACAAGATGGGTTATCGCGGCACCACCTCCACCGCGCTGAACTTCGGCGACAACGGCGCCTGCGTCGGCTACCTGGTGGGCAAGCCGCACCACGGCCTGGCCTACATGTTCCAGATGATGAACGAGGCGCGCATCGGCGTCGGCATGGGCGCGGTGATGCTTGGCTATGCCGGTTACCTCTATTCGCTGGAGTACGCCCGCGAACGCCCGCAGGGCCGCCTGCCGGACGGCAAGGACCCGAGCGCGCCACAGGTGGCGATCATCCGCCACGCCGACGTGCGGCGCATGCTGCTGACCCAGAAGGCCTATGTCGAAGGCGCTTTCGACCTGGGCCTGTACGCCGCGCGCCTGTTCGACGACAGCCAGACCCTGGAGGACGACGAACAGCGCCGCCAGGCCCACGAACTGCTCGACCTGCTGACCCCGATCGTCAAGTCCTGGCCCTCGGAGTTCTGCCTGAAGGCCAACGAGCTGGCGATCCAGATCCTCGGCGGCCACGGCTACACCCGCGAATACCCGGTGGAACAGTACTACCGCGACAATCGCCTGAACCCGATCCACGAAGGCACCCACGGCATCCAGTCCCTCGACCTGCTGGGACGCAAGGTCGGGCAGAACAACGGCGCCGGCCTGCGCCAGCTGACCCGCCTGATCCAGGACGCCTGCCGGCGCGCCGAAGCCCATCCATCCCTGGCCGCCCTGCGCCAGCCGCTGGAACGGCTGGTGGCGCGGCTGTCCGAGGTGACCCTGGCGCTGCTCGGCGACCTGATGCAGGGCCAGGTCAACCAGGGCCTGGCCAACTCGGCGCTGTACCTGAAGGTGTTCGGCCATGCGGTGATCGGCTGGCGCTGGCTGGAGCAGGCGATCCGCGCCGAGGAAGGGCTGGCTCGCGGCGACTGCGCCGACGCCGACTTCTATCGCGGCAAGTTGCAGGCCGCTCGCTACTTCCTGACCTGGGAAGTGCCTGGCTGCCACCACGAACTGGCGCTGCTGGAGGCCCGCGACGACGTGTGTTCGAGCATGCAGGAAGAATGGTTCTGATCCTGCCTGCCCTTTCCCGCCCCGGTCACGTCCGGGGCTTTTTTATGTCCGGGCATGAACGCCGGGTTGCCGTTGCCTGGCGGCCACGCCAGCGAGTTCGCGCGCACTCGCCCGGACAACGCGAAAGCCTCGGAATTCCTTCGAAAAAAACCGCCGACGCCCCTTTACAGTCCGCCAAATCCGCAGGTTAGAATCACTTGGCATGCGGCCTGCATCCTGTCTACGTAATTCCCCTACGTAAAACCGACCCGTAGCGTCGCCTTCCCCCTGTCCCGCCGCGAGGAGGCCGACCTTGGACGCCGTCACCGTCAATAATTTCTTCCTGATCGGGGCGGTGCTGGTCGGCATGAGCATCCTCGTCAGCTCGCTGTCCTCCCGCCTGGGCATCCCGATCCTGGTGATCTTCCTCGCCGTCGGCATGATCGCCGGCAACGACGGGGTCGGCGGCATCGTCTTCGACAACTATCCGGTGGCCTACCTGGTGGGCAACCTGGCGCTCGCCGTGATCCTCCTCGACGGCGGCCTGCGCACCCGCGTCTCCAGCTTCCGCGTGGCGCTCTGGCCGGCATTGTCGCTGGCCACCCTGGGCGTGCTGGTGACCACCGGCCTGACCGGCATCGCGGCGGCCTGGCTGTTCGACCTGCACTGGATGGAAGGCCTGCTGATCGGCGCCATCGTCGGCTCCACCGACGCCGCCGCGGTGTTCTCCCTGCTCGGCGGCAAAGGTCTCAACGAGCGGGTCACCGCGACCCTGGAGATCGAATCGGGCAGCAACGACCCGATGGCGGTGTTCCTCACCGTGACCCTGATCGAGATGCTCGCCAGCGGCCAGACCGGCCTCAGCTGGGGCTTCGTCCTGCACCTGGTGCAGCAGTTCGGTCTCGGCGCCCTGCTCGGTCTCGGCGGCGGCTGGTTGCTGCTGCAACTGATCAACCGCATGCACCTGGCCGGCGGCCTCTACCCGCTGCTGGTGATCAGCGGCGGCCTGCTGGTGTTCGCCCTGGCCAACGCCGTCGGCGGCAGCGGCATCCTGGCCATCTACCTGTGCGGCCTGCTCCTCGGCAACCGGCCGATTCGCAGCCGCCACGGCATCCTGCACATGCTCGACGGCATGGCCTGGCTGGCGCAGATCGGCATGTTCCTGGTCCTCGGCCTGCTGGTCACCCCCCACGACCTGTGGCCGATCGCCCTGCCGGCGCTGGCCCTGGCGCTGTGGATGATCCTGGTGGCGCGGCCGCTGTCGGTGCTGATCGGACTGATCCCGTTCCGCGCCTTCCACGACCGCGAGAAAGCCTTCATCGCCTGGGTCGGCCTGCGCGGCGCGGTGCCGATCATCCTCGCGGTGTTCCCGCTGATGGCCGGCCTGCCGAACGCCCAGCTGTTCTTCAACGTGGCCTTCTTCATCGTCCTGGTCTCGCTGCTGGTGCAGGGCACCAGCCTGCCCTGGGCGGCCAGGCTGCTGCGAGTGGTGGTGCCGCCGGACCCGGCACCGATATCCCGCGCCGGCCTGGAGATCCACCCGACCAGCGAGTGGGAGCTGTTCGTCTACCACCTGAACAAGGAAAAGTGGTGCATCGGCGCCGCCCTGCGCGAGCTGAAGATGCCCGGCGGGACCCGGATCGCCGCGCTGTTCCGCGGCACCGAACTGCTCCACCCGTCGGGCAGCACCATCCTCGAGGCCGACGACATCCTCTGCGTGATCGGCCACGAACACGACCTGCCGGCCCTCGGCAAGCTGTTCAGCCAGGCGCCCGACCGCGGCCTCGGCGCGCGCTTCTTCGGCGACTTCGTGCTGGAAGGCGATGCCCAGCTGTCGGCGGTGGCCTCGCTCTACGGCCTGAAGCTCGACGGCATCGACGGCGAGCAAGCGCTGGGCCGCTTCATCGCCCACGAGATCGGCGGCGAAGCGGTGATCGGCGACCAGGTGGAGTGGAACGGCCTGACCTGGACCGTGGCCGCCCTGGAAGGCAACCGTATCCGCAAGGTCGGCGTGAAGTTTCCGGAAGGCCGCCCAGGGCCCGGACTTTTCCTCTGATTTCCTGTCGAATCCCCGTTCCGTGACGCCTTGCGGCGTCCCGGAGCCACCACTAACCTGCATTCACCCTTCTTCGAGTCTCTTCTCGACCATGCCTGCCCTCCGCTCCCTGATCGCTACTCTTTTCCTAGGCCTCTGCCTTGCCAGTCCGCCGCTCCTCGCCCAGTCCGAGCCGCCCTCGGCCGAAGCCGTCCAGCAAAGCCTCGACAAGCTGGCCGAACGCAAGCTCGCCGAAGCCGACCAGAAGGTCGTCAAGGCCAGACTCGAACAGACCCTCAAGTTCCTCGCCGCGCGCGACGAAGCGCTGCAGAGCCTGGAAGACCTGAAAAAGCGCCTGAGCGACGCGCCCCGGCAGATCGAGGATAACCAGCGCGAACTGGAGCGCCTGAAGAAGACCCGCGAACGCCCGGTCAGCGAGCGCTACAGCGGTGAGAGCGTGGCCCGCCTGGAGATGCTGCTCAACGACCGCACCACCCAGCAGGCCGAGTGGCAGAAGGCCCTGGGCGAGGCCAACAGCCTGTCGATCACCGCCGAGACCCGTCCGGAACGAGCCCAGGCCGGCATCAGCAGCATGCAGGCACGGATCCTGGAGATCGGCTCGCTGCTCAAGGCCGGCAAGGAAAGCGGCAAGGCGATCAACGCCGACCGTCGCGGCGAGCTGCTCGCCGAGCAGGCCGCGCTGACCGTGCAGAGCCAGCTGTTGCGCCAGGAGCTGGCCGGCAACAACCTGCTGCAGGACCTCGGCAAGAGCCAGCACGATCTGCTCACCGAGAAGATCTCGCGCCTGGAAAAGGAAACCCTCGACCTGCAGGCGCTGATCAGCGAGAAGCGCCGCGAGCAGTCGGAAAAGACCGTCGCCGAGCTGTCCAAGGAAGGCGCCCAGGGGGCCGGCACCGACAGCCTGCTGAGCCAGGAGAACGCCAAGAATCTGCGTCTCTCCGACTACCTGCTGCGCGCCACCGACCGCCTCAACGTGCTCACCCGGCGCAACCTCGAGACCAAGCAGCAACTGGACAACCTGACCCAGTCCAACCAGGCCCTCGAGGAACAGATCAACGTCCTGCGCGGCAGCCTGCTGCTGTCGCGCATCCTCTACAAGCAGAAACAGGCGCTGCCGAAGATCAAGACCGACCAGAGCCTGGCCGACGAGATCGCCGACCTGCGCCTCGGCCAGTTCGAACTGAACCAGGAACGCGACAAGCTGGCGACCCCGCAGCAATACCTGGACGACCTGCTCGCCCAGCAGCCCAGCGAGCAGGTCACGCCGGAACTGCGCAAGGATCTCGACACCCTGCTGGCAACCCGTTCCGAGCTGCTCGAACGGCTCAACCACGAACTCAACGCGCTGCTCAACGAAGCGATCACCTTGCAGTTGAACCAGAAGCAGTTGCTTTCCACCAGCGAGAGCCTGCGCACCACCCTCGACGAGCAGATGTTCTGGATTCCCAGCAACCAGCCGCTCGACCTGTCCTGGTTCAAGATGACCCCGACCCTGCTGAAGAACCAGCTCACCGAGATTCCCTGGGGCTCCGGGGTGCGTGAACTGGGCGAAGGCCTGGTCGATCGGCCGCTGCTGTTCCTGCCGCTGTTCCTGCTGATCGCCGCTCTGCTGTGGAAACGCCGCTACCTGTACGACAAGCTGGCGGAGCTGAACGACGACATCGGCCACTTCAAGCGCGACAGCCAGCTGCATACCCCGCTGGCGATCCTGATCACCATCCTCCTCGCCCTGCCCGGCACCCTGACCTTCGCCGTCGCCGGCCTGGCCCTGCTGCTGGACGCCCGCGGCCAGAACGCCACCCTCGGCAGCGCCCTGCTGGAAATGGCTCAGGTCTGGCTGCTGTTCTACACCGCCCATCGCATCCTCACCCCGGGCGGCATCGCCGAGCGGCATTTCCACTGGAGCCGCGAACAGGTCGGCTTCCTCGACAGGCACCTGGTCCGCCTCGGCGTTGTGGTCCTGGCGCTGGTCGGCGTGGTGACGGTGGCCGAGCACCAGCCGGCGAGTCTGGCCGACGACGTGATCGGCATCGCCGTGGTCCTGCTCGGCTACGCGGCCATGGCCTGGCTGCTCAGCCGCCTGCTGTTCAGCAGCCCCGGCGACGAGCGTCCGTCGCTGATCAAGATGATCGTCGGCCTCCTCTTCACCGCGCTGCCGCTGGTGCTCTTCGTCGCGGTCTGCTTCGGCTACTACTACACCTCGCTGAAGCTCACCGACCGTCTCATCGATACCCTCTACCTGCTGCTGCTCTGGTTCGTCATCGAAGCCGCCTTCGTCCGCGGCCTGGGCGTGGCGGCCCGGCGCCTGGCCTACGCCCGGGCCCTGGCGAAACGGCAGAACGCGGCGAAGGAAGGCGTCGACGGCGAGACCAACGTCGAGGAGCCGACCCTCGGCATCGAGCAGATCAACCAGCAATCGCTGCGGCTGATCCGCCTGGCCCTGCTGATCGGCTTCATCGTCTGCCTGTACTGGGTCTGGGCCGACCTGATCAGCGTGATCTCCTACCTCGACAACGTCACCCTGTACCAGTACACCGCCGGCACCGGCGAAGCGGCCACCAGCGTGCCGATCAGCCTGCGCGACTTCCTCGCGGCGCTGGCCATCGCGGTGGTCACCGTGGCCCTGGCGCGCAACCTGCCCGGCCTGTTGGAGGTATTGGTGCTACAGCGCCTGACCCTGGCCCAGGGCAGCGCCTACGCCACCACCACCCTGCTTTCCTATGCCATCAGCGGCATCGGCATCGTCAGCGCCCTGTCCACCCTCGGAGTCAGCTGGGACAAGCTGCAATGGCTGGTGGCGGCGCTCTCGGTAGGCCTCGGCTTCGGCCTGCAGGCGATCTTCTCCAACTTCGTCTCCGGCCTGATCATCCTCTTCGAGCGTCCGGTGCGAATCGGCGACGTGGTGACCATCGGCAACCTGTCCGGCACGGTCAGTCGGATCCGCATCCGCGCCACCACCATCACCGATTTCGACCGCAAGGAGATCATCGTCCCGAACCAGACCTTCATCACCGGGCAATTGGTGAACTGGTCGCTGAGCGATACCGTGACCCGGGTCACCATCAAGATCGGCCTGGCCTACGAGACCGACCTGCCGCTGGCGCGCAAGCTGATGATGCAGGCGGTCAAGGAAAACCCGCGGGTACTGCGCGACCCGGAGCCGCTGCTGTACTTCCTGACCATCAGCGCCAGCACCTTCGACTACGAGCTGCGCTTCCACGTCCGCGAACTGGGCGACCGCAACCCCTCTACCGACGAGATCCTGACGAAGATCGCTACCAGCTTCCGCGAACACAAGATCGACATGGCTTTCAACCAGGTCGATGTGTTCGTCAAGAACCTCCAGGGCCAGCAGGTCCAGCTGTTCGTCGGCGAGCCGCAGCACAGCGGCGTCGGCAATCCGCCCGCGCTCAAGGGCCAGGACGGTCCCGCCGAACCGACCCGCTGAACCTTCGGGCCTGGACGCCCTCCGGCAATTCCCAGCACAATGCTCGGGAATTGCCGGAGGCCTCTCTTGAAATCACTCGACGACCTCGACTTCGACAACCGCTTCGCCCGCCTGGGCGACGCCTTCTCCACCGAAGTCCTGCCCGACCCCATCGCCGAGCCGCGCCTGGTGGTAGCCAGCCCCGCCGCCCTGGCGCTGCTCGACCTGCCAGCGGAAACCAGTGACGAAGCGCTGTTCGCCGAGCTGTTCGGCGGGCACAAGCTGTGGTCGGAGGCCGAGCCGCGGGCGATGGTGTATTCCGGCCACCAGTTCGGCTCCTATAACCCGCGCCTGGGCGACGGCCGCGGCCTGCTGCTCGGCGAGGTGATCAACCAGGCCGGCGAGCACTGGGACCTGCACCTCAAGGGCGCCGGCCAGACCCCCTACTCGCGGATGGGCGACGGGCGCGCCGTGCTGCGCTCGTCGATCCGCGAGTTCCTCGCCTCCGAAGCCCTTCCGGCACTGGGCATTCCCAGCAGCCGGGCGCTCTGCGTGATCGGTTCGAGCACGCCGGTCTGGCGCGAGAAGAAGGAAAGCGCGGCGATGCTGCTGCGCCTGGCGCCCAGCCACGTGCGCTTCGGTCACTTCGAATACTTCTACTACACCCGCCAGCACGACCAGTTGAAACAGTTGGCGGCGTTCGTCCAGGAACACCACTTCGCCGACTGCAACGCAGCCGAGCGGCCGTACGCGGCGATGTTCCGCCAGGTCGTCGAGCGCAACGCCGAACTCATCGCCCGCTGGCAGGCCTATGGCTTCTGCCACGGGGTGATGAACACCGACAACATGTCGATCCTCGGCATTACCTTTGACTACGGGCCCTACGCCTTCCTCGACGATTTCGACGCCAATCACATCTGCAATCACTCCGACGACGCCGGCCGCTACTCCTTCAGCAACCAGGTACCGATCGCCCATTGGAACCTGGCCGCCCTGGCCCAGGCGCTGACACCACTGGTGGAAGTGGACGAACTGCGCGCCAGCCTCGACCTGTTCCTGCCCCTCTACCAGGCGCACTACCTCGATCTGATGCGCCGGCGCCTGGGCCTGGGCGTCGCCGCGGAGAACGACCAGGCCCTGGTCCAGGAACTGTTGCAGCGCATGCAGGGCAGCGCGGTGGATTACTCGCTGTTCTTCCGCCAACTCGGCGAGGAGACTCCGGAGCGGGCGCTGGCCAGCCTGCGCGACGACTTCGTCGACCGCGAGGCCTTCGACCGCTGGGCCGAGGCCTACCGCCGGCGCGTCGAGGAAGAAGGCGGAGACCAGGAGTCGCGGCGCCGGCGCATGCACGCGGTCAATCCGCTCTATGTGCTACGCAACTACCTGGCACAGCAGGCTATCGAAGCGGCCGAGCAGGGCGACTACACGGAAGTCCGCTTGCTGCACCAGGTGCTGAGTCGCCCGTTCGAGGAACAGCCGGGCATGGAGCGCTTCACTCGGCGCCCGCCGGACTGGGGGCGGCACCTGGAAATCAGTTGCTCCTCCTGACGGGATGCCCTGACAGAACGGCGGCCGATAATGCCGCAATGGAATAAATACCTTCGGAAAACTTCTTAGACGCACTAAGAAAAGCCGATTATCTTCGCCGCCACACTTATTCCAGCCTGTTCTACCACCTCCTGTCAGGCGCCTTGCCGCATGAAGATACGCGACCTCGATCTCAGCCAGAGTTCGATCAACACCGAACACCAGGCGCTAGGTCTGCCTCCTGTCGAAGATTTCGTCACCCATCCGGACGACCACCCGGTACTGCGCGCCGCCATGTGGGCGGCGGTGCTGATCCTGGTCGGCCTGCTCGCCTTCCTGGCCTGGCGCCTGTTCTTCGACAACGGCGGCAGCAACGGCTTCGAGATCATCGAGCAGGCCCTGACCAGCCGGGGTTTCTGGAGCGCGGTGGCGGTCGGCTTCTTCGCCCAGGTGATCGACGGTGCGCTGGGCATGGCCTATGGCATCACCGCGACTACCTTCCTGCTCAGCGCCGGTGCCACGCCGGCCGCTGCCAGCGCCAGCGTGCACATCGCCGAAGTGTTCACCACCGGCTTTTCCGGGATTTCCCACGTCAAGCTCGGCAACGTCAACAAGTCACTCTTCCTCCGCCTGCTGCTGCCGGGAATGATCGGCGCGGTGCTCGGCGCCGTGCTGATCACCCGCTTCGACGGCCACCAGCTCAAGCCCTTCATCTCCGCCTACCTGCTGCTGATGGGCCTGTACATCCTGAGCAAGGCCTACCGCCACGTGATCAAGCGCCGGGCACCGCGCCACGTGGCCAAGCTGGCACTCTTCGGCGGCTTCGTCGATGCTGCCGGCGGCGGCGGCTGGGGCCCGGTGGTCACCAGCAGCCTGATCGGCTCGGGTAGCGACCCGCGCACCACCATCGGCTCGGTGAACTTCGCCGAGTTCTTCCTGACCATCGCCAGCGCCACCTCCTTCATCCTCCTCGCCGGCCAGCCGGACACCTGGAAGATGGTCGCCGGGCTGGTCTTCGGCGGCCTGTTCGCCGCACCGTTCGCCGCCCTGCTGTGCAAGAAGCTTTCGCCGCGCACCCTGCTGGTCATCGTCGGCACCCTGATCACCCTGATCAGCGCCTACAACATCTACATCGGCCTACGCTGAAACCGACGCCGCCGCTCAGGCATATGCGGCGAACACAACGGTCTAACCAGGCACGCTTTTCCTTGCCCGGGCGCATTGACCCGCCCGGCGCGCTTTCCCATGCTGCGTCCTTCCAATCTGCCCGAAGGAACGCTGCATGAAACTGGAAACCCTGGCCGTCCACGCCGGCTACAGCCCTGACCCGACCACCCGCGCGGTGGCGGTGCCGATCTACCAGACCACCTCCTACGCCTTCGACGACACCCAGCATGGCGCCGACCTGTTCGACCTGAAGGTACCGGGCAACATCTACACACGGATCATGAACCCCACCAACGACGTACTGGAACAGCGCGTCGCGGCGCTGGAAGGCGGGGTCGGGGCGCTGGCGGTGGCCTCGGGGATGGCGGCCATCACCTACGCGATCCAGACCGTCGCCGAGGCCGGCGACAACATCGTCTCGGTGGCCAAGCTCTACGGCGGCACCTACAACCTGCTGGCCCACACCCTGCCACGCATCGGCATCCAGGCGCGCTTCGCCGCTCACGACGACGTCGCCGCCCTGGAAGCGCTGATCGACGAGCGGACCAAGGCCGTGTTCTGCGAAACCATCGGCAACCCGGCGGGCAACATCATCGACCTGCAGGCACTGGCCGACGCCGCTCACCGCCACGGCGTGCCGCTGATCGTCGACAACACGGTAGCCACCCCGGTGCTCTGCCGGCCGTTCGAGCACGGCGCCGACATCGTCGTGCACTCGCTGACCAAGTACATGGGCGGCCACGGCACCAGCATCGGCGGGATCGTGGTCGACTCCGGCAGATTCGACTGGGCGGCGAACAAGTCGCGCTTCCCGCTGCTGAACACGCCCGATCCGTCCTACCACGGCGTCACCTACACCGAGGCCTTCGGACCCGCCGCCTTCATCGGCCGCTGCCGGGTGGTACCGCTGCGCAACATGGGCGCGGCGCTCTCGCCGTTCAACGCCTTCCTCATCCTCCAAGGCCTGGAGACCCTGGCGCTGCGCATGGAGCGCCACTGCGACAACGCCCTCGCCGTGGCCCGCTACCTGCAGCAGCATCCGCAGGTGGCCTGGGTGAAATACGCCGGCCTCGCCGACAACCCCGAGCACGCCCTGGCCCGGCGCTACCTGGGGGGCCGCCCGGCGGCGATCCTGTCTTTCGGCATCCAGGGCGGCAGCGCCGCCGGCGCGCGCTTCATCGACGCCTTGAAGCTGGTGGTGCGGCTGGTCAACATCGGCGACGCCAAGTCCCTGGCCTGCCACCCGGCGAGCACTACCCACCGCCAGTTGAACGCGGAGGAACTGGCCCGCGCCGGAGTCTCCGACGACATGGTGCGGCTGTCGATCGGCATCGAGCACATCGACGACATCCTCGCCGACCTCGACCAGGCCCTGGCCGCCGCCGCACGCTGAGCGGATCGGTCAGTCCGGGCGAGCGTTTCGGTCCTTGCCCGGCCTGGCCGGCCGGCTAGTCTGGCTGGGATCCCCGACATGGAGAGCGCCATGCCACTGCCCACCGAACTCGCCAGGCACCTGACCGAAGAAAAGATCGCCTTCGTCCAGCGCAGCGGACTCAGGGCGGAAGTCCTCGAACCCGGCTACGTGCGCCTGCGCATGCCGGGCGCCGGCAACGAGAACCACATCGGCAGCATGTACGCCGGGGCGCTCTTCACCCTCGCCGAACTTCCCGGTGGCGCGCTGTTCCTGACCAGCTTCGACAGCGCCCGCTTCTATCCCATCGTCAAGGAGATGACCTTGCGCTTCCGCCGTCCTGCCAAGGGCGACATACGCGTCGAGGCACGCCTGGATGCCGAGCGCATCCGCCAACTGGAAACCGAGGCCGGGGAGCGCGGCAAGGCCGAATACAGCCTCGAACTGCAACTCACCGACGAGCAGGGCGAGGTAGTGGCGGAAAGCGCCGCGCTGTACCAGCTACGCAGCCACGCGCGACCCTGACTGGCAGATTTCGCAGGGCCCGGCGAAGGTTTTTTCTGCCGTGGATCAAGGTCCGTAGCGAGCTGCGGCGCGACAGTGGGGAAGCCAGCGTAGCCATCCCACGGAGTCCGCCATGATCCGCCACCTCCTGGTCGCCCACGACCTCACCCCGGAAGCCGACGTCGCCCTCGCCCGCGCCGCCCAGTTGGCCCGCCAGCACGATGCGCGGGTCAGCCTGCTGCACGTGTACGACCCGGGGCTATCGGCGTCGGCGGTGAAGACCGTCAGCGCCATGCTGCAACTCAAGCGCAAGGAGGCCGGCCTCGACGAGGACAGCGCCATCCACCTGTTCAGGGGCCAGCCGATCGACGGCATCCTGCAGCAGACCCGGGCGCTCGAACCGGACCTGCTGCTGATGGGCGCACACCACCAGAAGACCTTCGAACGCTTCGGCAACACCACCCTCGACCAGGTGGTGCGGCGCAGCCGGGTGCCGGTGCTGCTCGCCGTGCGCGAGGCGGACGAACCCTACCGCCAGGCGCTCAGCGCCCTGGACTTTTCCCAGTGCGCCTGTACCGCGCTGCGCCAGGCCTACCGCCTGCTGCCGGTGGAAGCCGACCTGCACGCCCTGCACGTGTTCGAGTCCCCCGACGACGGCGTGCTCGGCCTGCCCCGGCAGAATGCCGCGCACCTGGCGACCCAGGCCGGGCTGATCGAACAATTGCTGAGCGACGAGCAGGAGCGCCTGCCGGGCGTCGGGCCGCAGCTGAGCCACGAAGTGGTTCCCGGCGTGCTGCCGTACAGCCTGGACGCCGCGTTGAAGCAGCGCCAGCCGGAGCTGCTCGCCCTCGGCCGGCACAGCCGCAACGCGCTGATGCAGGCGCTGCTCGGCAACCTGGCGCAACGTTACCTGCGCCAGCCGAGCTGCGACGTCCTGGTTACCTCGTAGAAGCGCTGCCGCAGAGACTGCTCAGCTTTCGAGCAGCCCGTGCAACTCGACGAACTGCTGGGTCAGCTTGTGCCGCGGTTCGAGGAAGATCAGCGGGGTGCAAGCCTGGTGCGACTCGCGCATCTTCACCGAACTCATCAGGTACACCGGCAGCACCGGCAGTTCCTCCGCCACCAGCTCGTCGAGCAGTTGCTGCGGCAGGCTGGCGCGCGGCTGGAACTGGTTGACCACGATGCCCTCGACCTGCAGGTCTTCGTTGTGGTCGTCACGCAGTTCCTCGATCTCCTGGAGAAGGCCATACAGCGCCTGGCGGGAGAAGCTGTCGCAATCGAAGGGAATCAGGCAGCGATCGGCAGCGATCAGCGCAGATACCGTGTAGAAATTCAGTGCCGGCGGGGTATCCAGGTAGATCCGGTCGTAGTCTTCGTCCAGTTCGTCCAGCAATTTGCGCAGCTTGTTGATCTTGTGCTTCGACTCCAGCTTCGGCTGCAGGTCGGCCAGTTCGGGGCTGGAGGTGACGATGTGCAGGTTGTCGAACGGCGTCTCGTAGATCTCGACCCTACCCTTCTTGCTGAAGGGCCCGGAAGACAAGGTCTGCTTGAAGAAGTCGGCGATCCCCACCGGCAGGTCCTCGCCGGTCAGTCCGGTCAGGTAGTGCGTGGAGTTGGCCTGGGCGTCCAGGTCCACCAGCAGGGTGCGATAGCCCTCCGCCGCGCTGACCGCCGCCAGGTTGCAGGCGATGCTGGACTTGCCTACCCCGCCTTTCTGATTGAACACCACGCGCCGCATGGGAAATCTCCGTGAGCCGAGCCTGATCCCGGATGATAGGCAAAGCCGCGGGCAAGCGCGAGCGCCGTCTCGGTCCTGACATAGAGCGGTTCAGCGCCGGCGCAGGCTGGCCGCCTCGCGGGTCACCAGGTCGATGAAGGACAGCGCCAGCGGCGAGCCCTCGTTCTGCCGGCGGACCAGCCATACCGCAGTCGTCGCCTCGGGATCGCTCAGGGTGCGGTAGACCACGCCGTCGACCCGGGTGCGGCGGAACGACGCCGGCAGGATCGACACCCCCAGTCCGGCCGAGACCAGGCCGATGATGGTCATCGCCTCGCTGGCCTCCTGGGCGATGCGCGGGCTGAAGCCGGCCTGTCGGGTCAGGGCGATGACCTGGTCGTAGAGCCCGGTGCCGTAGCTGCGCGGGAAGAACACGAAGGGCTCCTCGGCCAGGGCGGCGATGGCCAGGCCATCCTCGCTGCCGGCCGCCAGCGGATGGTCGGCCCGCAGCACCGCCACCAGCGGTTCGCGGAACAACTCCACCCAATGCACCGCATCCGGCAGCGCCAGCGGGCGGATCACGCCCACCTGCAGGCTTTCCTCGAGCAGCGCCTTGAGTACCTGGCGGCTGCTCATTTCCTGCAGGTCGAGGTGTACGTCCGGATAGGCCTTGCGGAAGGCATGGATGCTGCTGGGTATGGTCGAGGTGAAGGGCGCCGAGGAAGTGAAACCGATCTTCAGCTCGCCCAGTTCCCCCAGGTGGGCGCGACGCGCCAGCAGCACCGCCTTGTCTACCTGGGCCAGCACCTGGCGGGACTCGTCGAGGAACAGCCGGCCGGCGTCGGTGAGTTCGACGCGGCGGTTGGTGCGCTCGAACAGTCGCGCACCGATTTCCTCCTCCAGCGCCTGGATCTGCTGGCTCAACGGCGGCTGGGAGATCCCCAGGCGCTCGGCGGCGCGGCCGAAGTGCAGCTCCTCGGCGACGGCGATGAAATAGCGCAGGTGCCTGAGTTCCAAGCGGCCCCTCCTATTAGGTCTTTTTTCATATCAATCGTGTCGATCAATATATTGGAAATCATATAAACCTATCTATATCCTTTGCCACATAACCTCCAACAACGACCCCTTGTCCCTGAAATCCAGGTGGCGCGGCCTCGTTGTGCCTGCTCGCCACCGTCCCCAGAGGTGCCCCGTGAGCAATCCGCAAGTCCGGCCACAGGCCGAAGAAGAACCCGCGTTAATCGAGGCGGCCCGCGAAGCAGCCAACGAGGTGCTGGAAGCCGCCACCGAAGTCGAACGCTATATCGAAAAAGGCACCCCGCAGTTCATGCGCACCTCGCTGGCGCTGTTCTCCGGCGGTTTCGCCACCTTTGCCCTGCTCTACTGCATCCAGCCGATGATGCCGGTGCTGTCCAAGGCGTTTTCCATCAGCGCCGCGGAAAGCAGCCTGGCATTGTCCGTCGCCACCGCCATGCTCGCCCTTGGCCTGCTGGTCACCGGCCCGATCTCCGACGCGATCGGCCGCAAGCCGGTGATGGTCGTCTCGCTGCTGGCCGCCGCGCTGTTCACCCTCGGCAGCGCGGTGATGCCCACCTGGCATGGCGTGCTGCTGATGCGCGCGCTGGTCGGGCTGTCCTTGAGCGGCCTGGCCGCGGTGGCGATGACCTATCTCAGCGAAGAGATCCATCCGCAGCACATCGGCCTGTCGATGGGCCTGTACATCGGCGGCAACGCCATCGGCGGGATGAGCGGACGCCTGATCAGCGGCGTCCTGGTCGATTTCATCTCCTGGCATGCCGCACTGGCGGTCCTCGGCGGCCTGGCCCTGGTCGCCGCGCTGGTGTTCTGGCGCGTGCTGCCCGAATCGAAACACTTCCGGCCGGCACCGCTGAAGCCGGCGACCCTGCTCAACGGCTACCGCTTGCACTTCCGCGACGCCGGACTGCCCTGGCTGTTCCTGATCGGCTTCCTGCTGATGGGCAGCTTCGTCACCCTGTTCAACTACATCGGCTACCGCCTGCTGGCCGAGCCCTACCACATGAGCCAGGCGGTGGTCGGCGTGCTCTCGGTGGTTTACCTCTCGGGCATCTACAGCTCGGCCTGGGTCGGTTCGCTGGCCGACAAGCTGGGGCGACGCAAGGTGCTCTGGGCGGTCATCCTGCTGATGCTCGGCGGCCTGCTGCTGACCCTGTTCGAGCCGATCCCGCTGATGCTCGCCGGCCTGCTGCTATTCACCTTCGGCTTCTTCGGCGCGCACTCGGTGGCGAGCAGCTGGATCGGGCGCCGCGCCCTGCGCGCCAAGGGCCAGGCCTCGTCGCTCTACCTGTTCAGCTACTACGTCGGCTCAAGCCTGGCCGGCACCCTCGGCGGGGTGTTCTGGCATTACTACGGCTGGAACGGCATCGGACTGTTCATCGGCTCGCTGCTGGTGGTCGCGGTATTGGTCTCGCTGCACCTGGCGCGCCTGCCGGCCCTGCCTGGCAACACCCTGGCGCAGGCCGCCCACTGAGTTCGAGGCGCCGGTCTCCCGGCGCCTTCACTCCGACCAGAAGCGTACTCCGGTCAGTTCTTCCGATAGCGCCCACAGCCGCGCGGCCAGCCCCAGGTCGCGCGCATTCCGCGGAATCCGCGCCGCCGCCGGATAACCGCGGGTTTCCAGCCAGCGATCTGGGCCGACATAGGCGCCGCCATACCAGCGCTGTTCGGTCAGCGCGGAAAGTGCCGGCAGCGCCCCCATCTCAGCCGATTGCGCGAACGCTCCGTTGGCCACCTTCATCGCCCAGCG
The DNA here is from genome assembly GCF_058680555.1 of Pseudomonas sp. YA1. NCBI lineage: Bacteria > Pseudomonadati > Pseudomonadota > Gammaproteobacteria > Pseudomonadales > Pseudomonadaceae > Pseudomonas > Pseudomonas sp. YA1. The sequence goes on along the minus strand of NZ_JBZWBG010000005.1, from coordinate 303,608 downwards.
TCCCAGGCGCGAACCGGACATCGCCGGCGCCGCGTACTGCAGGTTGGTCGCCGCGTAGCCCGGATGCGCCGCCAGGCTCTGCAGAAGCACGCCCCGCTGGCCGGCGCGGCGCTGCAACTCCAGGCTGAACAGCAGATTGGCCTGCTTGCTGTGGCAATAGGCGAGATAGCGGTTGTAGCCGCGCTCGGCGTTGAGGTCGTCGAGCGGCAGCCGGCCGAACTGGTTGAAACCGCTGGTCATGCCCACCACCCTGGGCCGTGGAGCGGCCAGCAACGAGTCCAGCAGCAGTCCCGTAAGGGCGAAGTGGCCGAGGTGATTGGTGCCCATCTGCATCTCGAAACCGTCGCGGGTACGCCGCAGGGGCAGGAACATCACTCCGGCGTTGTTGAACAAGAGATCGAGGCGTTCGTGGCGCTGGCGGAAACCGGCGGCGCAGGCGCGGATCGAGGCGAGGTCGGCCAGGTCGAGATCGGCCAGCGCCAGGCGTGCCTGGGGATACTCGTCGAGGATCGCCCGCCGCGCCCGCTCCGCCTGTTCGCGATTGCGGCAGGCCATCACCACGGTCGCCCCTTTGCCGGCCAGCGTGCGCGCCGCCTGCCAACCCAGGCCGCTGTTGGCGCCGGTGACCAGCGCCAGGCGCCCGGCCAGTTGCGGAATGTTGCGTCGTACCCAGGGATGCATCGCTCGTTCTCCGCTTGACTGCGTTGCCGGGCAGTATCGCGGCACCAGCCAATGCAGCGGCAGACGCGCTCGCGCCAGACTGCCGATCATTTCGGGCCAGGACACGCCAGCATGAGCCGCCGCACGGACTCCGACGCACCGACCATCACCGCCGCCTATCCGCGCCTGCTGCTCGGCCTGCTGGAGGAACGCGGCCTGGACGGACGCGCGCTGCTGCGGGAAATCGGTCTGTCGACGCTGCGACTGGAAGAGCCGGAAGCACGCGTCACATCGCAGCAGTACCAGGCGATCGCCGCCGCGGCGCTCGCGCTGAGCGGCGACCCCGGCCTCGGCGCACAGCTCGCCTTGCGCACGCCTCCCACCGCCCATGGCAGCCTGGGCTACGCGATGATGGCCTCGGCGACGCTCGGCGATGCCTTGTGCCTGGCGCTGCGCTACATGCCGCTGCTGCAGGGCAACGTCGAAATCAGCCTGCTGCGCGAGGACGAGCAGGTGATCCTGCGCCTGCTGCCAGGCCCCGCGCTCCCGCCGGCGCTGCACCGGTACTTCAGCGAAGCCCTGCTGATCGGCCTGTATCGCTCCGGCGCCTGGCTGCTCGGCGAACCGGCCCTGGTCGGCAGGCTCGACTTCGACTATCCCGAACCTGCCGTGCCTGTGCCACTGCCGCAGTGCCGCTACGACCAGGCCCACGTCCAGCTGGTGTTCCCCGCCATCCTGCTCGCCCGCTCGCTACCGATGGCCGATCCGGCTGCATTGCGCCGCGCCCGCGAACACTGCGAACGCGAACTGGCGCTGCTCGATGCCGGCCGCCGGGACATCTGCGCCCGCGTGCGGCTGGAGCTGGAACGGCAGGAACAGCGTTTCCCCAACCTGGAGGAAGTAGCCACGCGCCTGCACCTGTCCAGCCGCAGCCTCAAGCGGCATCTGCATGACGCCGGCACCAGCTTTCGCCAGTTGCTCGGCCAGGCTCGCCAGCGCCAGGCCTTGCGATTGCTGCGGCGTCCCGAGGTGTCGTTGCAGCGTATCGCCCTGTACCTGGGCTACAGCGATCCAACCAACTTCACCCGCGCCTTCAAGCGCTGGACCGGCGAGCCGCCGAGCGACACCCGCGAGCGCCTGTTGGGCGGGCAGGCAGTTTCACGAACAAATGCCAAGCGCTCGACAAATCCCTCGCGTCTCCCTTGAGCACGGCAAGCGCTGTTCTATGCTGCTGCGGCCGGCATCCGGCCGGCCTCGACAGCGATATGAAAGGGACTTTATGAAACCAGCGATCAAGCGCGCCTGCCTGCTCGGCACGGCACTGTTCTCCCTCTGCGCCAGCGCAGCCCAGGCGGCCGGCGTTCTGGTAGGAACCTGGGACCTGCGGGGCAACGGCCAGCTCGCCGCGGTCTACCGCGACGGCGCCAACCTGCAGGTGGTGGAAGGCGGCAGCACCCGCAACTACAGCTTCGGCAACGTGGTCTGGTCGGTCTTCGGCGCCACCGATACCGACGGCCAGCCCGGCGCGGAAATCCTGGTCAAGGCCGGTCCCGACCTGGTGATCGTCTCCCACGCCAGCACCACCCAGCGCAAGTACCCGGTAGGCAACGTCTCCTGGGCGATCATGCGTGCCACCGACGTCGACAACGTCGCCGGCGACGAAGTCATCCTCAGCATCGGCAACGGCGTGCGCACCGTATTCGATCGCACCCGTACGCAACGCGACGCCACCTTCAGCTACAACGGCACCTGGGGCCTGTTCGACGTCGTCGACGTGGACGGCGCGCCGGGCAAGGAACTGGTGCTGAACATGGGCAACGGCGTCAAGGTCATCGACCCGCGCACCAGTGGCGCCAAGGACTTCACCTTCAGCGGCTACCACGCGCTCGCACAGATCGCCGACCTCGACGGCCAGCCCGGCGCGGAGATCATCGGCCGCACCAGCACCGGCATCTACGTGATCAGCAACGCCACTTCCCGCAAGGAATACAGCATCGGCGCCAGCGCCTGGGCACTCTATGGCGGCACCGCGGACACCGACGGCAAGCCGGGCAACGAGCTGATCGTGGTGATGCAGGGCAAGGTGCGGGTCATCCACCACGCCAGCGGCGCCAGCAACGACTACCGCATCGGCGACGTCAACTACAGCATCGATTCGGTGGCCGACATGGATGGACAGCCGGGCGCGGAAATCCTCGTGCGCGACGCCAACGGCAAGCTGTTCGTGATCAACGACCGCACCGGCAAGGTAAGCAGTTGAGCCGGGCGGGTTGCGTAGGGCGGGTACGCCACCGGCGCGGCCCCGCCAAGCAACGCGCCGGAGGGCCGTCGGCCCGCGCATGAAAAAGGGGAGCCTCGGCTCCCCTTCTTTCGTTCCGGCTCAGCCGTGGTACTGCGCCGACAGCTCGTGCACCGCCTCGAAGAAGGCGCCGGCATGGGCCGGGTCGACTTCCGGGGTGATGCCGTGGCCGAGATTGAACACATGCCCCGTACCCTTGCCGTAGGCCGCCAGGATCCGCGCGACTTCGGCGCGGATCGCCGCCGGATTGGCGTAGAGCACCGAGGGATCCATGTTGCCTTGCAGGGCTACGCGCTCACCGACACGGGCCCGGGCGCGGCCGATGTCGCAGGTCCAGTCCAGGCCCAGCGCCTCGGCGCCGACCTCGGCCATCGACTCCAGCCACAGGCCGCCTCCCTTGGTGAAGAGGATCACCGGCACCCGGCGTCCGTCGTGCTCGCGGATCAATCCATCGACGATCTTGCGCATGTAGGCCAGGGAGAACTCCTGGTAGGCCGCCGCCGACAGGCTGCCGCCCCATGAGTCGAAGATCTGCACCGCCTGGGCGCCGGCGCGGATCTGCCCGTTGAGGTAGCTGGTCACCGATTGCGCCAGCTTGTCCAGCAGAGCGTGCATGGCCTTGGGGTTGTCGTAGAGCATCGCCTTGGACTTGCGGAAGTCCTTGCTCGAGCCGCCCTCGACCATGTAGGTGGCGAGGGTCCAGGGGCTGCCGGAGAAGCCGATCAGCGGTACGCGGCCGTTCAGCTCGCGGCGGATGGTGCGCACGGCGTCCATCACATAGCCCAGGTCCTGTTCCGGATCGGGAACCGGCAGCGCCTCGATGTCGGCCAGCGACGAGACCACCTTGCGGAAGCGCGGGCCTTCGCCGGTCTCGAAGTACAGGCCCTGGCCCATGGCATCGGGAATGGTCAGGATGTCGGAGAAGAGGATCGCGGCGTCCAGCTGCGGGTAACGGTCCAGCGGCTGCAGGGTCACTTCGCAGGCCAGCTCCGGGTTCATGCACAGGCTCATGAAATCGCCGGCCTTGGCACGGGTGGCACGGTATTCCGGCAGGTAACGACCGGCCTGGCGCATCATCCAGACGGGGGTGACATCGACGGGCTGCTTGAGCAGGGCGCGGAGGAAGCGGTCGTTCTTCAGGGCAGTCATAACGGCATCCGATCAAAGGCTGCTGGCTTCACGCGGGCGCGTGCGGAAGAGGGTTATCCACAGGCCGGCGGGCGAAAAGGGCCGCTATTGTCGCAAAGCACAAAACAAAAGGCACGGCGGGGGCCGTGCCTTTTGTCTATCGCGGTGATTTGTCGCAGCGCCGGTGGCGTCGCGGGTCAGACGCCAAGGTAGTCGAGGATGCCTTCGGCCGCGGTACGTCCTTCGAAGATCGCCGTCACCACCAGGTCGGAACCACGGACCATGTCGCCACCGGCGAAGATCTTCGGGTTGCTGGTCTGGTGCTTGAACTGCGCCTGCGCCGGAGCCACCACGCGGCCCTGGCTGTCGGTGGCGATCTCGAAGCGCTCGAACCACGGCGCCGGACTCGGCCGGAAGCCGAAGGCGATCAGCACGGCTTCCGCCGGGATGATCTCCTCGGAACCGGGGATAGGTTCGGGGCTGCGGCGTCCGCGGGCGTCCGGCTCGCCGAGACGGGTCTCGACCACCTTCACGCCTTCCACCCGGTCCTCGCCGACGATGGCGATGGGCTGGCGGTTGAAGAGGAACTTCACGCCCTCTTCCTTGGCGTTCTTCACTTCCTTGCGCGAGCCCGGCATGTTTTCTTCGTCACGGCGATAGGCACAGGTCACCGACTTGGCGCCCTGGCGGATCGAAGTGCGGTTGCAGTCCATCGCGGTGTCGCCGCCGCCCAGGACCACCACGCGCTTGCCCTTCATATCGACGAAGTCCTCGGCCGACTTCTCGAAGCCGAGGTTGCGGTTCACGTTGGCGATGAGGAAGTCCAGGGCGTCGTGTACGCCCGGCAGGTCCTCGCCGGGGAAACCACCCTTCATGTAGGTGTAGGTGCCCATCCCCATGAACACGGCATCGTACTCATCGAGCAACTGCTCCATGGTCACGTCCTTGCCGATCTCGGTGTTCAGGCGGAACTCGATGCCCATGCCGGTGAACACCTCGCGGCGACGGCTGAGGACGTGCTTCTCCAGCTTGAACTCGGGAATGCCGAAGGTCAGCAGGCCGCCGATCTCCGGGTTGCGGTCGAACACCACCGGGGTCACGCCGTTGCGCACCAGCACGTCGGCGCAGCCGAGGCCGGCCGGGCCGGCACCGATCACCGCGACGCGCCTGCCGGTCGGCTTGACCTTGGACAGGTCCGGGCGCCAGCCCATGGCGAAGGCCGTATCGGTGATGTATTTCTCCACCGAGCCGATGGTCACCGCGCCAAAGCCGTCGTTGAGGGTACAGGCACCCTCGCAGAGGCGGTCCTGCGGGCAGACCCGGCCGCAGACTTCCGGCAGGGTGTTGGTCTGGTGCGACAGTTCGGCGGCGGCCAGGATGTTGCCTTCGGAAACCAGCTTCAGCCAGTTCGGGATGAAGTTGTGCACCGGGCACTTCCACTCGCAGTAGGGGTTGCCGCAGCCCAGGCAGCGGTGGGCCTGGTCGGCGGCCTGCTGCGGCTTGAACAGGTCGTGGATCTCCACGAACTCGCGCTTGCGCTGGCGCAGGAGCTTCTTCTTCGGGTCCTTGCGCCCGACTTCGATGAACTGGAAGTCGTTGTTCAGGCGGTCGGAATTCAGACGTTCAGACATATCGAAACCTCATCACAACTTCGGGCGCTTATTGCGGGTTGGCACGGGTGCTGGTCAGCAGCGAACCGAGGCTGGCCGCCTTCGGTTTCACCAGCCAGAACCGTCGCAGGTAGTCATCCAGGTTTTCCAGGATGTTCGCGCCCCACTCGCTTGCCGTTTCGTTCACGTACTCGACCAGGACCTTGCGCAGGTGGCTGCGATAGGCCTCCATCGCCTCGCCGCTGATCCGCTGGATTTCCACCAGCTCGTGGTTCACGCGGTCGACGAAAGTGTTGTCCATGTCAAGGACGTAGGCGAAGCCCCCGGTCATGCCGGAGCCGAAGTTGTGGCCGGTCTTGCCCAGCACGCAGACGAAACCGCCGGTCATGTATTCGCAGCAGTGGTCGCCGGTGCCTTCCACCACCGCATGGGAACCGGAGTTGCGCACGGCGAAGCGCTCGCCGGCGGTTCCGGCGGCGAACAGCTTGCCGCCGGTGGCGCCGTACAGGCAGGTGTTGCCGACGATGGCCGATTCCTGGGTCTTGAACGGGCTGCCCTTGGGCGGGGTGATGACCAGCTTGCCGCCGGTCATGCCCTTGCCCACGTAGTCGTTGGCGTCGCCTTCCAGGTACAGGTGCAGGCCACCGGCGTTCCACACGCCGAAGCTCTGTCCCGCGGTGCCCTTGAAACGGAACACCACCGGCGTCTTGGCCATGCCCTGGTTGCCGTGCAGGCGGGCGATCTCGCCGGATACCCGCGCGCCGATGGATCGGTCGCAGTTGCAGATGTCCAGCTCGTACTCGCCGCCGCTCAGGCCTTCGATGGCGGCCTTCGACAGCTCGACCATCTTCTCGGCCAGCAGGCCCTGGTCGAACGGCGGGTTTTTCTCCACCTCGCAGAACTGCGGCTTGTCGGCCGGGATCAGGTCACTGCCCAGCAACGGAGCGAGATCCAGGTTCTGCTGCTTGGCGGTCTCGCCGGGGAGGATCTCCAGCAGGTCGGTGCGGCCGATCAGCTCGCCCAGGCTGCGCACGCCGAGGCGCGCCAGCCACTCGCGGGTTTCCGAGGCAATGAAGGTGAAGAAGTTGATCACCATCGCGGTGGTGCCGATGAAGTGGTCCTTGCGCAGCTTGTCGTTCTGCGTCGCCACGCCGGTGGCGCAGTTGTTCAGGTGGCAGATGCGCAGGTACTTGCAGCCCAGGGCGATCATCGGTGCGGTGCCGAAGCCGAAGCTCTCGGCGCCGAGGATGGCCGCCTTGATCACGTCCAGGCCGGTCTTCAGGCCGCCATCGGTCTGCACCCGGACCTTGCCGCGCAGGTCGTTGCCGCGCAGGGTCTGGTGGGTTTCCGCCAGGCCCAGTTCCCAGGGCGAGCCGGCGTACTTGATCGAGGTGATCGGCGAGGCGCCGGTACCGCCGTCGTAGCCGGAGATGGTGATCAAGTCCGCATAGGCCTTGGCCACGCCGGCGGCGATGGTGCCGACGCCAGGCTCGGATACCAGCTTCACCGATACCAGCGCCTGCGGGTTGACCTGCTTGAGGTCGAAGATCAGCTGCGCCAGGTCTTCGATGGAGTAGATGTCGTGGTGCGGCGGCGGCGAGATCAGGGTCACGCCGGGCACCGCATAGCGCAGGCGGGCGATCAGGCCGTTGACCTTGCCGCCCGGCAACTGGCCGCCCTCGCCGGGCTTGGCGCCCTGGGCCACCTTGATCTGCAGGACCTCGGCGTTGACCAGGTATTCCGGGGTCACGCCGAAGCGGCCGGTAGCCACCTGCTTGATCTTCGAACTCTTCAGCGTGCCGTAGCGCGCCGGGTCCTCGCCGCCCTCGCCGGAGTTGGAACGACCGCCCAGGGTGTTCATCGCCTCGGCCAGCGCCTCGTGGGCCTCCGGCGACAGCGCGCCGAGGGAAATCCCGGCGGCATCGAAGCGCTTGAAGATGGCTTCCAGCGGCTCCACCTCGTCGAGCGCCAGCGGCTGCGCGGCGGTCTTCACCTGCAACAGGTCGCGGATCATCGACACCGGGCGCTGGTCCACCAGCGCGGTGTATTCCTTGAACTTCTCGTAGTCGCCCTGCTGCACGGCAGCCTGCAGGGTATTCACCACATCCGGGTTGTAGGCGTGGTATTCGCCGCCATAGACGAACTTCAGCAAGCCGCCCTGCTGGATCGGCTTGCGGTTGCTCCAGGCCTCGGCGGCCAGGAGCTTCTGCTCGTTCTCGATATCGACGAAGCGCGCACCCTGGATGCGGCTGGCGACTCCGGTGAAGCACAGGCCGGTGACCTCGTCGGACAGGCCCACCGCCTCGAACAGCTGCGCGCCACGGTAGGACGCGACGGTGGAGATGCCCATCTTCGAGAGAATCTTCATCAGGCCCTTGGAGATCCCCTTGCGGTAGTACTTGAACACCTCGTAGAGGTCGCCCAGCACTTCACCGGTGCGGATCAGGTCGGCCAGCACCTCGTAGGCGAGGAACGGATAGACCGCCGAGGCGCCGAAGCCGATCAGCACCGCGAAATGGTGCGGATCGCGGGCGGTGGCGGTCTCCACCAGGATGTTGGAGTCGCAGCGCAGCCCGGTCTGCACCAGGCGGTGGTGCACCGCGCCGACGGCCAGGGCAGCATGCACCGGCAGTTTGCCGGGAGCGATATGGCGGTCGCTGAGGATCAGCAGCACCTTGCCGCCGCGCACGGCTTCCTCGGCCTGGTCGGCGATGTTGCGCACCGCGGCCTCCAGGCCCATCGACTCGTCGTAGTTGAGGTCGATGAAGTGGCGGTCGAAGCCCGGGCGGTCCAGGGTCATGATGGTCCGCCACTTCGCCGGCGAGATCACCGGAGTGGTGAGGATCGCCTGGTTGGCATGGTGCGGGGCTTCCTCGAAGATGTTCTGCTCGACGCCCAGGCAGGTTTCCAGGGACATCACGATGGCTTCGCGCAGCGGGTCGATCGGCGGGTTGGTGACCTGGGCGAATTGCTGGCGGAAGTAATCGTACGGAGAGCGGATGCGCCGGGAGAGGATCGCCATCGGCGTATCGTCGCCCATGGAGCCCACCGCTTCCTGGCCCTGCTCGCCGAGCGGACGCAGCACCTGGTCACGCTCCTCGAAGGTGACCTGGAACATCTTCATGAATTGCTTGAGCTGGTCGGCGTCGTAGCTGGCCACGCCATGGTCGTCGTCCAGGGTCGCCTGGATGCGCAGGGCATTCTGCCGCAGCCATTGCTTGTAGGGATGGCGCGACTTCAGGCGGTTGTCGATGTCGTCGCTGTGCAGGACCTGGCCGGTCTCGGTGTCCACCGCGAGGATCTGCCCCGGACCGACGCGACCCTTGGCGATGACGTCCTCGGGCTTGTAGTCCCAGACGCCGATTTCCGAAGCCAGGGTGATGTAGCCGTTCTTCGTGGTGACCCAGCGCGACGGGCGCAGGCCATTGCGGTCGAGCAGGCAGACGGCATAGCGACCGTCGGTCAGCACGACGCCGGCGGGGCCATCCCAGGGCTCCATGTGCAGCGAGTTGTACTCGTAGAACGCGCGCAGGTCGGCGTCCATGGTCTCGACGTTCTGCCAGGCCGGCGGGATGATCATGCGCAGGCCGCGGAACAGGTCCATGCCGCCGGTGACCATCAGTTCGAGCATGTTGTCCATGCTCGACGAGTCGGAGCCGACGCGGTTCACCAGCGGGCCTAGCTCTTCCAGGTCGGGGATCAGTTCGTTGGTGAACTTGGTCCGCCGCGCCTGGGCCCAGTTGCGATTGCCGGTGATGGTGTTGATCTCGCCGTTGTGGGCGAGGAAGCGGAAAGGCTGCGCCAGCGGCCATTTCGGCAGGGTGTTGGTGGAGAAGCGCTGGTGGAATACGCAGATCGCGGTCTGCAGGCGCTCGTCGCCAAGGTCCGGATAGAAGGCGGCCAGGTCGGCCGGCATCATCAGGCCCTTATAGATGATGGTCTTGTGCGAAAAGCTGCAGATGTAGTGGTCGCTGTCGGCGGCGTTGGCCACCGACGAGCGGCGCCGTGCGCTGAACAGCTTGATGGCGAAGTCCTGGTCGCTCAGGCCGGCGCCGCCGATGAACACCTGTTCGATCTGCGGCAGGCGCTCCAGCGCCAGGCGGCCGAGAACGCTGGTATCGATCGGCACCTTGCGCCAGCCGACCAGCTGCAGTCCGGCGGCGACGATCTCGCGATTCATGTTCTCGCGTGCCGCCTCGGCTTTCACCGGGTCCTGGTTGAAGAACACCATGCCCACCGCGTATTGCTCGGGCAGGTCGACAGAAAAGGCTTCCCTGGCGACGGCACGCAGGAACAGGTCGGGCTTCTGGATCAGCAGCCCGCAGCCGTCCCCGGTCTTGCCATCGGCATTGATCCCACCGCGGTGGGTCATGCAGGTCAGTGCTTCGATTGCGGTTTGCAGAAGTTGATGGCTCGGCTCGCCCTGCATATGGGCGATCAGGCCAAATCCGCAGTTATCCTTGAACGTTTCAGGATGGTACAGACCTGCTTTCATAAGGAACTCTCACCGGCAAAACTTTTTTAGTCATCTACTTCGCCTGTCACCCGCTCATGCGGCGAGTTTTCGACAGGCAAAGGGAGGCCATTGTACATAGGTGCACAAGGCCTCACAAATTTTGCGGCGAGAAAATGAAATTCAATGTCGCCAAAATGAAAGACGAAACCCACCAGTCATGCTAACGACTAGCGAGTTTCGTCAAGAGGCGACGGCAGGTCGGATCAATGCGCCTGGCCGATCTCCTGCTGGATGCTGGCGAAGGTACGCGGCCACGGCTTGCCGGCCTGCACCTTGGACGGCAGTTTTTTCACTGCGGCCAGGGCGGCGGCACGGTTCGGGAAGCTGCCATAGGTGACGACGTAGAACGGCTTGCCTTGCAGGGTTTTCTTGAAGTAGCGGAAATCGCCGCCGCCCTGCTGGCGAATGAACGCCTGGGCATTGGCTTCGGAGCCGGTACCGAGGATCTGCAGGGCGAAGTTACCACCAGACTGGTTGCGATACCACTGGCTTCCCGCACCGCCACCGCTGGCCGGCTTGGCGGCCGGAGCCGGGGCCGGCTTCGCCGCGGCGGTGGTGGCCGGCTTGCTCGCCGCCGGCTTGGCCGGAGCGGGGGCCGGGGCCGGCTTGCTGGCCGGAGCGCTGGCGACCGGCGCGGCCGGTGCCGGGGTCTGCGCCGGAGTCGGGGTCGCCGCAGGCGCGGTCGGTTCGGTCGGCGCCGGCGGCACCGGATGCATCGGCGTGACGCCGTTGTTGGCCAGCGGCGTCACCGGAGGAGCCGAGCTGGAAACGGTAGGCGGCACCGCGGCGGACGGCAGGCCGCCTTCGTCGTCGCCACCTTGCCCGGCAGCCTGGGCCAGCGGCTCGCGAATGACCGGCTGCGACTCGCCGACCAACGGTAGCGGCAACGGCTGGCTGGAGCCGTTGAACTCCACGGCCGGGCCGCTGCCCGACTGCTGGGCCTGGGCCGGCGTAGCGCCATTCATGGACAATTCGCTAGAGGCGGTCTGCGGCGCCTCCGGCTTGCTCTTGCCTTGCATGAACCAGGCGGCGATCACGCCGATGGCCACGACCGCAAGAATCACCAGATGCTTCTTGGGCAAGTTGAAAGACCCTCCGGTTGCCTTGCGCGCTGCGCCACGATTGGCCAGCATCGCTTCGATCAGGGCATCGCGGGCGACCTGGTTGATCGCTCCCGGCCAGCCTTCCGACTGCTCGTGGATGTCCACCAGCAGGTCGTTGGAAATCAGCTCGATGCCCTGCCCGGCGCCCTCGAGACGCTGGGCCAGGTAGTCGCGGGTTTCCTCTTCGCTGTATGGCTGCAACTCGATGGCATGGAAGCGCTCCTCACCCTCGGAAAACACCTCCAGGCGCGGCAGCAACGACGGCTCACCGAACAGGAATACATGCAGGCGTCCCTCGTTGGTGCCGGAAGCCAGCAGCAACAGCACTTCCAGCGCGCTGTCCTGGAGCTGCTCGGCATCATCCACCATCAGATAGACGTCCTGCCCGGTGATCGCCAGCTGCGCCACCTTGGTCAGGATCGCCTCCAGGCTCGCCTGGTTGATGCTCAGGCCCTGCGCCACCTGGCGCAGCAACGAAGTCTCGTCGGCGGCGGTGCGCGCCGAGATCACCACGCTGAGGACCGCATCCTTGTTGGTGCTGGCCACCAGCGCCTGGCGCAGCAGGGTCTTGCCGCTGCCCAGGGGCCCGGTGACCAGCAGCAGGAGCTGGCTGTAGCGGGCCAGATGGTGCAACTGGCCGAGCACCGGCTTGCGCTGCGCCGGGAAGAACTTGAAACCCGGAACGCGCGGCGCGAACGGGTCGTGACTGAATTGGTAGTGGCCCAGGAAGGCCTCATCGGCATGCAAGCTGGTCATGGGACCTCATTCATCTCCAAGCTGGTCGGCCAAGGCCCGATAGTCGGTGCGCAGGGTCGCGTCCAAGATCTCACGGGGAAAATCGCCGGTGACCACGGCATTCCCCAGTCCTTGCAGCAAAACCAGACGCAGGCGGCCATCGAGCACTTTCTTGTCGACGGCCATGTGTTCCATAAAATCTTCCGCCGTCATCTCGGCCGGCGGTACCACGGGCAGGCCAGCCCGGCGCAGCATGCGGATACCGCGATCGCGCTCGGCGGCGCTCAGCCAACCCAACCGATGCGACATCTCGAGTGCCATCACGGTTCCCGCCCCTACCGCTTCGCCGTGCAACCAGACGCCGTAACCTTGCTGGGTCTCGATCGCGTGACCGAAGGTATGGCCGAGGTTCAGCGTGGCACGCACGCCCGACTCGCGCTCGTCGGCGCCCACCACGCGGGCCTTCGCCGCGCAAGAGCGCTCGATGGCCTCGGTGACAACGGTCGGCTCCAGTGCCAGCAAGGCATCCATGTGCGCTTCCAGCCAGGTGATGAACGGTTCGTCGCAAATGAAACCGTACTTGATCACCTCCGCCAGCCCGGCGGACAGCTCACGGGACGGCAGCGTCTTCAGCGACGCGGTGTCGATGACCACCGCCTGGGGCTGGTAGAACGCACCGATCATGTTCTTGCCCAACGGATGGTTGATCCCGGTCTTGCCGCCCACCGAGGAGTCGACCTGGGACAACAGGGTGGTCGGCACCTGGATGAAGTTGACCCCACGCTGGTAGCAGGCCGCGGCGAAACCGGCCATGTCACCGATGACGCCGCCGCCCAGGGCGATCAGGGTAGTCTTGCGGTCATGCCGCTCCTTCAGCAGGGCATCGAAGATCAGTTGCAGGGTTTCCCACTGCTTGTAGGCCTCGCCGTCGGGCAGCACCACAGGGGTGACCTCGTGGCCTTGCAGTGCCTTGAGCAGGGTTTCCAGATAGAGAGGAGCGACCGTTTCGTTGCTGATCACCGCGACCCGGCGACCGACGATATGCGGCGCGAACCAGCGGGCGTCGCCCAGCAGGTTTTCACCGATGTAAATGGGATAGCTACGCTCGCCTAGATCGACGTGAAGTGTGCGCATGAGGCCCCCAGACAGGAAAGGGCAATAGGATAACGCAATTCGCCGCGCCTCAGCGGGGCGGCAACTTGCGCAGGCGTTCGAGAATTTCCTGGACGACCAGGCGCGGCGGCCTTTCGTCGGTCTCCACCACCACATCGGCGATTTCGCGGTAGAGCGGGTCGCGCAGCGCCATCAGGTCGCGGAGGATCTGTCCCGGGTTGGGCTTCTGCAACAAGGGGCGGTTGCGGTCCCGCGCCGTGCGCGCGATCTGGTGCTCGACCGAGGCATGCAGGTACACAACCCGGCCACCGGCGCGCAGCACCTGGCGGTTACCGTCGCGCATCACCGCCCCGCCGCCGGTGGCGATCACCATGCCGTCGGCGGCGCAGAGTTCGGTGAGCATGGCCTGCTCGCGCTCGCGGAAACCGACCTCGCCCTCGACATCGAAGATCCATGGGATATTCGCGCCGCACCGCTGTTCGATCTCCTTGTCGGAGTCCTTGAACGCGAGATGCAGCTCCTTGGCGAGCAGGCGCCCGATGGTGCTCTTTCCAGCACCCATCGGGCCGACGAGGATCAGGTTGACCACGTTGTTCGATATCAGCGACCGATTGCGATGGCCTGATTATTCATGATCCGCGGTGTCAGGAAAACCAGAAGTTCGTTTTTCACGTCCGAGACCGTATCGCGCCGGAACAGTCGCCCCAGGTAAGGCAGGTCGCCGAGGAACGGCACCTTGTCCACCGACTTGCTCTGGGTGTTGCTGAACACGCCGCCGATGACGATGGTCTCGCCGTCGTTGACCAGTATCTTGGCGTTGACCTCGTTCTTGTTGATCGGCGGTACGCCGTTCAGTGCGCGATCGAAGTCCGGCGCATCCTTGGTCACCTTCACTTCGACGATGATCCGGTTGTCCGGGGTGATCTGCGGGGTCACCTCGAGGGACAGCGCGGCCTCCTTGAACGAGGTGCTGGTAGCGCCGCTGGAGCTGGCCTCCTGGTAGGGTACTTCCTGGCCCTTGAGGATCTTCGCGGTTTCCTTGTCCGAGGTCACGACCTTGGGCTGGGAGACGATCTCGCCGTTGCCGGTCTTTTCCATCGCCGACAGTTGCAGGTCGAGGATGATGTTGTCGGTGATGAAGCCGATGCCGATCCCGGAGGTGGCATCCTTGGCGCCGATGTCGACGAACGGCGACGGCGACTTACTGGTTCCCGTGGTGGGGAAAGTACAGTTGCCGGCGATCGGGCCGCAGTTCATGCCGTCCTCGTCCTTGATCCCGATATTGCCGTCCTTGCCGTAGCCGTTCCAGTTGCCCTTGTGATAAGCGCCGCCCCAGCGCACACCGAGGCTCTTGTCGTAACCGACGTTGGCCTCGACGATGCGCGCCTCGATCATCACCTGGCGCACCGGAATATCCAGCTGCGAAACGATCCGCCGCAGTTCGTCCAGTCGCTCCTGGGGCTGATAGGCGATGATGCTGTTGGTGCGGTCGTCGACGGTGATCGAGCCGCGCCCGCCTTCCTTGCCTTCCTGGCCACCATCGCTGGTCACCGACTGGAACAGCTTGGCGATGTCCGCGGCCTTGGCGTAATTCACCTGGATCAGTTCCCGACGCAGTGGCGCCAACTCGGCGATCTGCTTCTGCGCTTCCAACTCCTGGCGCTCACGGGCGGCAATCTCGTCGGCCGGGGCCACCAGCAGCACGTTGCCGAGCTTGCGCTTGTCCAGGCCCTTGGTCTTCAGCACCAGGTCCAGCGCCTGGTCCCACGGCACGTTCTGCAGGCGCAGGGTGATATTGCCCTGCACGGTATCCGAGGCCACCAGGTTCAGGTCGGTGAAGTCGGCGATCAGTTGCAGTACCGAACGCACGTCGATGTCCTGGAAGTTCAGCGACAGTTTCTCGCCGGTATAGGCGAAATTGTCCTTCTTGCGCCGCTCGGCGTCTTCCGTGGTCATCGGCTTGATGCTGACGGTCAAACGATTGTCGGTCTGGTAGACCAGGTAGTCGTAGAGCCCGCTCGGTTCGATGGTGATGCTGGTACGGTCGGATTGCGCGCTGGCGTTGACGAACTGCACCGGCGTAGCGAAGTCCTTGACGTCCAGGCGAACCCGCAGCGCATCCGGCAGTTGGGTCTTGGCGAAGTCCAGGCGGATCTTGCCGCCCTGCTCCTGGATATCCGGGCTCAAGGTCGGGTCGGACAGGTCGATGACCACGTTGCCCTCGCCCTTTTCGCCACGCTGGAAATCGATGTTGCGGATGGCACGACCCGCCGGCACGTACGGCTTGGGCTTGATCGGCTGGGCATAGCTGGCCG
This sequence comes from Pseudomonas sp. YA1, assembly GCF_058680555.1. Lineage (NCBI taxonomy): Bacteria > Pseudomonadati > Pseudomonadota > Gammaproteobacteria > Pseudomonadales > Pseudomonadaceae > Pseudomonas > Pseudomonas sp. YA1. The sequence continues at coordinate 288,129 of NZ_JBZWBG010000005.1, read as the reverse complement.
GAGCCGGGCTTGCCTTGACCGGAGCGGCGGAAGCGACGCTGGCGCCGGCCGGCGAATTGCCGACCACCACGAAGAGGTTGTTGCCTTCCACCCGGGTGGCGTAGGACGACAGCGTGGTCAGGTTGATGATCAACCGTGTGCGATCCTTCGCCTCGACCACCGTGACGCTGCGCGTATTGCCCACGCTCAGCTCGCGGTTCTTGGTGCCGAGCTTGTTCTGCACCCCCGGCAGATCGAGGGCGATTCGCGCCGGCTGCTCGATGGTATAGCCACGCGGCGCGGCGACGGGCTCGTCGAACTGCAGCTTTAGCTCGACCCGGTCGCCAGGCAGTGCCGCCACGTCGAGTTTCTCCAGGTCCGCGGCGAGCAATGCCGGCGCGAACATGGCGGCCAGCAAAGCGATCCCGAGGCGCGAGAGGCCACTGTTCATCGTCCGACTCCGTTGTACAGACTGCTGTTGGTTATGCATGTTTTTCCCCGCCCTCAGGAGCGTTCCTTGAGAGTCAGGCTGCGCGGACGCTCCAGCCAGTTCCCCTCTCCGTCAGGAACGATTTCGATCACGTCTATTTTTCCTTCGCTGATGCCGACGACCTTGCCGTCGTTGCGCCCCAGGTAGTCCCCGACCCTCACCCGGTGCACGCCACCCGCGCCCTTCACCAGGGCGAAGGTGCCCTGGGCGTTGGACAGGGTGCCGACCATCTCGAAGGTCTCGATGTTGAAGCCTTCCAGGAACTGCTTGACCCGCGTCTCATCGGGCTTGATTACCTTGTTGCCCTTCTGCCGCACGGTCAGGTCGATCTTCACCGGCGGCTGGAACGGGCTGCGTAGCGACGCGGCGCTATAGGTGAAGGCCTCGTACGGCTGGAACTTCGGCAACGGCTCGATGGTACCCTTGGGTCGGGCGCGAACCTCGTCCATGTAGGACTGCAGATCGGCGAAATCGGAACCGCCGCCGCATCCGGCCAGGCTGGCGAGCAGCAGGCTGCTCAGAATCAGGCGGGCTCTCATTTCTTCAGCCCCTTGTCGTTGTAGCGATAGGTCTTGGCCAGGATGCTCATGCGCAGCTTGGACGTGCTGCCGGGCGCGACCGGCTTGATCTCGAAGTCATGCAGGGTGACGATCCGCGGCAGGCTGGACACGCCGCTGACGAAGGTCGCCAGGTCGTGGTAGCCGCCGACCACGCTGATCTGGATCGGCAGCTCGATGTAGAACTGCTGGGCAACCTCGGGAAGCAGCTTGATTTCCTCGAACTCAAGGCCGCTGCCCAGGCCGGTACGAGTGATGTCCTCGAGCAGCCCGGGTACCTCGGTGTCGCTGGGCAACTGCCGCAGCAAGGCGCCGAAGGACTCTTCCATCTCCTTCATCTGTGCCTTGTAGGCTTCCAGGTTCGCGGCCTGGAAGGCCTTGGTGGAGAACTGCTGCTTGAGCGTCTCCTCTTCCGCGGCCTGCTGTTCGAGCTGAGCCTGCATGTCGCTCAGATGGAAGTTGTAGCCCAGCGCCAGGACCGCCGCGGTCAGCAGCACGCAGACGATGACCTTGACCGCCGCCGGCCAGGAACCGATGTTGTTCAGGTCAAGATCGTTGATATCGATCTTGCGCAGACTTTCCAGGGAACTGGCCAGACTCATTTCTTGGCTCCTTGCGCAACCCCATGCTTCGCCTTGGCGTCTTCCTCGCCGGGCTGCGTCTGCTGCACGGTCAGTTGGAACACGTTGGCCTGGTCCACCGCGCCCTGGGTCACCGCCTTGACCTCGTTCAGGGTCGGAGCGGTCAGCCACTCGGACGCGTCCATGTTGCGCATGAGATTGGAAACGCGGTTGTTGGACTCGGCCGCGCCGGCGATGGCGATGTTCTTGCCGGTCATCTTCAGGTCGGTGAAATACACGCCGTCGGGCAAGGTCCGCACGAGCTGGTCGAACACCCGTCCGATGATGGGACGATTGCCCTGCAGGTCCTGGATGATCTTCATCCGCTCGAGCAATTGCTGGCGACGCGACTTCAGTTCGCTGATTTCCTTGATCCGGGCGTCGAGTACGACGATTTCCTTGCGCAGGAAGTCGTTGCGGGCGTTCTGGTTCTCGATGGCCGCGGTGAAGTACTGGTCGCCAAGGAATACCAGCGCAGCCGATGCCACCAGGACGCCGCCAAGAATCACCAGGAACTGCTGCTTGCGCTGCTCGCGCAGCTCTTCGCGCCAGGGTAGAAGGTTGATCCGTGCCATCAGTCGAAACTCCTCAACGCCAGGCCGCAGGCGATCATCAACGCCGGAGCGTCGCTGGCCAGGGCGCCGGCATTCACCTTGCCGTTCAGCGCCATGTCGGCGAACGGGTTGGCGACCAGGGTCGGGGTGCCGATCTTCTGCTGGATCAACCGATCGAGATCCTGGATAGACGCCGTACCGCCCGCCAGGACGATGTAGTCGACGTCGTTGAACTGTCCGGCGGCGAAGAAGAACTGCAGCGAGCGGGAAACCTGCTGCACCACGGCGTCCTTGAACGGACGCAGAACTTCGCTGTCGTAGTCATCCGGAAGACCACCCTGCTTCTTGGCGAGACCGGCTTCCTCCACCGAAAGTCCGTAACGCCGCTGGATCTCCTCGGTGAGCTGGCGACCGCCGAACAGCTGTTCGCGGGTATAGATGGTACGTCCGTTGTGCAGGACGCTCAGGGTGGTCATGGTCGCGCCGATGTCCACTACCGCCACGGTCAACTGGTCGGTGTCGGCACCCAGTTGGCTGCTCAGCAGCGCATAGGAGCGCTCCAGCGCGTAGGCCTCGACGTCGACCACCTTGGCGGTCAGGCCGGCCAGCGCCAGGGCCGCTTCGCGAACCTCGACGTTCTCTTTCCGACAGGCGGCCAGGAGTACGTCCACGAGCTCGGGATTGCGCGCGGAGAGCCCTTGGACCTCGAAGTCGATGGCGACTTCCTCCAGCGGATAGGGGATGTACTGGTCGGCCTCGATCTTCAGCTGGTTTTCCAGTTCATCCTCGGAAAGCCCGGCCTCCATCTCGATGGTCTTGGTGATCACCGCCGAACCGGCGACGGCGACCACGGCCGACTTCAGGTTGGTTTTCGCCTTGACCAGCACCCGTGACAACGCCTGACCGACCCCTTCCAGCTCGACGATGTTCTTTTCCACGACTGCATTCGGCGGAAGCGGCTCGACGGCATAGGCCTCCACTTTGTAGCGGCCTCCGGAGCGGCTCAACTCAAGGAGCTTTACCGAGGTCGAGCTGATGTCGATCCCCAGCAAGGTGTTCGCTTTCTTCTTTATGAGCCCTAGCACGACCAATTCCCTATTAGCGTTCAATACTTACGAACGATTCTTCTTTTTTCACATTAGATACCAGAGCCGAAGGCCAGGCAAATGGCTAGGTCACAGAAAAATTGCTTATAATGTGAACAGCTTTTGCCTTTTTCCTGTCCTATTCGCTTAACTCTTTCTTTTTCCTGGAAATCCGAATCTACCCATGCGCCTGCTGAAGTTCCTGTGGTGGACTTGCGTCACCCTGATTTGTGGAGTGCTGCTCAGTTTCAGCGGCGCCTATCTCTATCTGAGTCCCAGCCTGCCCTCGGTGGAAGCTCTGCGTAACGTCCAGCTGCAGATCCCCCTCAAGGTCTACAGCGAGGACGGCAAGCTGATCTCCGAGTTCGGCGAGATGCGCCGGACACCGATCCGCTTCGCCGATATCCCGCAGGACTTCATCCATGCCCTGCTGTCCGCCGAGGACGACAATTTCGCCAACCATTATGGCGTCGATGTGAAAAGCCTAATGCGCGCCGCCGCGCAATTATTGAAAAGCGGTCACATCCAGACTGGCGGCAGCACCATCACCATGCAGGTAGCGAAGAACTACTTCCTTACCAATGAAAGAAGCTTCTCGCGAAAGATCAATGAAATCCTCCTGGCCCTGCAGATCGAGCGACAGCTGACCAAGGACGAGATCCTCGAGCTTTACGTCAACAAGATCTACCTGGGCAACCGTGCCTATGGCATCGAGGCTGCCGCACAGGTCTATTACGGCAAGCCGATCAAAGACTTGAGCCTGGCCGAGATGGCGATGATCGCCGGCCTGCCGAAAGCGCCCTCGCGCTACAACCCGCTGGTCAACCCGACCCGCAGCACGGAACGGCGCAACTGGATCCTCGAGCGCATGCTCAAGCTCGGCTTCATCGACCAGCAGCGCTACCAGGCCGCCGTCGAGGAGCCGATCAACGCCTCCTACCACGTGCAGACCCCCGAACTGAATGCGCCCTACATTGCCGAGATGGCCCGCGCCGAGATGGTCGGCCGCTACGGCAGCGAGGCCTATACCGAGGGCTACAAGGTCATCACCACGGTCCGCAGCGACCTGCAGAACGCCGCCAGCCAATCGGTCCGCGACGGCCTCATCGACTATGACCAGCGCCACGGCTACCGAGGCCCGGAGACCCGCCTGCCGGGCCAGACCCGCGACGCCTGGCTCAAGCACCTGGGCCAGCAGCGCAGCATCGGCGGCCTGGAGCCGGCGATCGTCACCCAGGTGGAAAAGAGCGGGATCATGGTGATGACCCGCGACGGCAAGGAAGAAGCCGTGACCTGGGACAGCATGAAATGGGCACGCCCCTTCCTCAGCAACAACAGCATGGGCCCGATGCCGCGCCAGCCCGCCGACGTGGCCCAGGCCGGCGACCAGATCCGCGTGCAGCGCCAGGAAGACGGCACCCTGCGCTTCGTACAGATTCCCGCCGCACAGAGCGCGCTGATCTCCCTGGACCCGAAGGACGGGGCGATCCGCTCGCTGGTCGGCGGCTTCTCCTTCGAGCAGAGCAACTACAACCGCGCGATCCAGGCCAAGCGCCAGCCGGGCTCCAGTTTCAAGCCGTTCATCTACAGCGCGGCCCTGGACAATGGTTTCACCGCCGCCAGCCTGGTCAACGATGCGCCGATCGTGTTCGTCGACGAGTACCTGGACAAGGTCTGGCGACCGAAGAACGACACCAACACCTTCCTCGGCCCGATCCCGCTGCGCGAAGCCTTGTACAAGTCCCGCAACATGGTCTCGATCCGCGTCCTGCAGGGCCTGGGCATCGAGCGGGCGATCAGCTACATCACCAAGTTCGGCTTCCAGCGCGACGAACTGCCGCGCAACTTCTCCCTGGCCCTGGGTACCGCGACAGTCACACCGATGGAAATCGCCGGCGCCTGGAGCGTATTCGCCAACGGCGGCTACAAGGTCAATCCGTACGTCATCGAACGCATCGAGAGCCGCGACGGACAGGTGCTGTACCAGGCCAATCCGCCCCGCGTGCCGGTGGAAGAACAGGTCGCTGCGCCGGATGCGGAAGACGCCGGGAATCCTGGCGCCCCCGAGCATCCGGAGAGCGCCGAAGGCGAAGGTTCGATCGAAGCCCAGCAAGTCGCCGCCAAGGCCCAGACCACCTTCGAGCCGACCCCGGCCGAACGGATCATCGATGCCCGTACCGCCTATATCATGACCAGCATGCTGCAGGACGTGATCAAGCGCGGTACCGGGCGCCGCGCCCTGGCGCTGAAGCGCACCGACCTGGCCGGCAAGACCGGCACCACCAACGATTCCAAGGATGGCTGGTTCTCCGGCTACAACTCCGACTACGTGACCAGCGTCTGGGTCGGCTTCGACCAGCCGGAGACCCTGGGTCGCCGCGAGTACGGCGGTACCGTCGCGCTGCCGATCTGGATCAGGTACATGGGCTTCGCCCTCAAGGACAAGCCGATGCACACCATGGCCGAGCCGCCAGGCATCGTCAGCCTGCGCATCGACCCGGTGACCGGCCGTTCGGCCGCGCCGGGCACTCCCGGCGCCTATTTCGAGATGTTCAAGAACGAGGACACCCCGCCCTCGGTCAACGAACTGCCGCCGGGCAGCTTCCCTGGCAGCCCGCTGCCGGATGACGAAGGCGCGCCGATCGACCTGTTCTGAACCGGCGCCTGCGCTTCGTCGACGACGACGGAGCGCGAGGCGCAGGCAAAAAGAAACCCCGCCAAGGCGGGGTTTCTTTTTATCCGGCGGATCGATCAGCCGTTGAAGACTTCGTCCACCGATTTCAGCGGATAGTTCTTCGGATACGGCAGGGTAGCCACGCCGGTCTCGATGGCAGCCTTGGCCACGGCATCGGAAACCACGGTGATCAGGCGCTTGTCCATCGGCTTCGGAATGATGTACTCGCGGCCGAATTCCAGCTTGTCCACGCCATAGGCGGCGCAGACGTCCTCCGGGACCGGCTGCTTGGCCAGGTCGCGCAGGGCCAGGGCGGCGGCGATCTTCATCTCTTCGTTGATGCGCGTGGCACGTACGTCCAGGGCACCGCGGAAGATGAAGGGGAAACCGAGCACGTTGTTGACCTGGTTCGGATAGTCGGAACGTCCGGTAGCCATGATCACGTCGTTGCGGGTGGCATGGGCCAGTTCCGGCTTGATCTCCGGGTCCGGGTTCGAGCAGGCGAACACGATCGGGTTCGGCGCCATGCGCTTGAGGTCTTCCGGCTCCAGCAGGTTGGCGCCGGACAGGCCGACGAACACGTCGGCGCCCTCCAGGGCGTCGGCCAGGGTACGCTTGTCGGTCTCGGTGGCGAACACCGACTTGTACTGGTTCAGATCGTCGCGACCGGCGTGGATCACGCCCTTGCGGTCGATCATGTAGATGTTCTCGACCTTGGCGCCCATGCTCACCAGCAGCTTCATGCAGGAGATGGCGGCAGCGCCGGCGCCGAGGCAGACGATTTTCGCTTCTTCCAGCTTCTTGCCGGCCAGTTCCAGCGCGTTGAGCATGCCCGCCGCGGTCACGATGGCGGTGCCGTGCTGGTCATCGTGGAACACCGGGATGTCGCACTGTTCGATCAGCGCGCGCTCGATCTCGAAACACTCGGGAGCCTTGATGTCCTCGAGGTTGATACCGCCGAAGGTGATGGAAATACGCTTGACGGTATCGATGAAAGCCTGCGGGCTCTCGGCGTCGACCTCGATGTCGAACACGTCGATGCCGGCGAAGCGCTTGAACAGCACACCCTTGCCTTCCATCACCGGCTTGGAGGCCAGCGGGCCGAGGTTACCCAGGCCGAGAATCGCGGTGCCGTCGGAAATCACTGCCACCAGGTTGCCCTTGCCGGTGTACTGGTAGGCCAGCTCGGCATCGCGGGCGATTTCACGCACCGGCTCGGCGACACCCGGGCTGTAGGCCAGGGACAGGTCCCGGGCGGTAGCGGTGGGTTTGGTCAGCTCGACACTCAGTTTTCCCGGACGGGGTTGTGCGTGATATTCGAGGGCAGCGGTTTTAAGATCGGACATTTGGGCACTTCCGCTTTATTGCTTGTTGGACAGACGGGGCGACCGAGCATACGCAAGAAGACGACGCCCCACAAGATCGTCAGGACCCGGCTGTCAAGACCTCTAGCGTACGACTTTAAGCCAATCGCCCGGACGGGGTTCACCGCTCGGATAAAGGTCATTCAGCAGACGCAGACGAGCCACGGAGTCACTCAATGACCCCTCGCCGCCAGCCGCCAATTGCTCCAGCGTCTGCCCCGCCTTGACCTGCACCAGATGCAGGCGTCGCGGCTGCGCCAGGGCCCGCTCCTTGTCGCGCAGCGGACGGAAGCTGCGGATCACGCTGAGGAAGCGGTCGTCCTGGGTCTCCAGGGAACCGACCTTGACCACGCCGACGAACAGGTAGGCGCGGTCGCCCTGGTAGATCACAGCAACCCGTCGCGCCGGGTTGCCTGGCACCACCGCCGTGTAGCCGTTCAGCCCGGCCTGCTTCAGCGACTCTTCCTGGGCCAGCCGTTGCCCGGCGTTCTTGCGCAGGAACTCCGCGGGCGTCAGGCGGGAATCATGGGGCACCAGCTTCATGCCGATGAACGACTGCTCGTCCGCCGGATAGCCAAGCAGGGCGCTGGGCTGGTTGAGGATCTTCCAGCCCGCCGGATAGCTCAGGGTGAAGTCCAGCTCGGCATGGTAGAAGTTCTGCCCGCGACGCACACCGGCCGATGCCGAGTCGCCGAACGGCATGCCTTCCAGATGGCGAAGAAAGACCTCGCGCCCCACTTCCTGCTGTCCGTTGGCCAGTTGCCGGGCCGGGCCGACCACTTCCTGCAGACGCCGGTCGTTGTCCGGATGGGTATCGAACAACCCGTGGTAGCCGCCGGCCTGTACCGCCTGGCCATTACGCGCGGCCTCTTCGCGAGCGAAGTCCTCCTGGTTCTTCAGCACCCGCACCACCTGGATCATCGCCGTCGGATCGTAGCCGGCGCGGGCCAGGTACTGGGCGCCGAGACCATCGGCTTCCAGTTCCATGTCACGCCCGTAGCCGCGGACGAAGGCCGTGCCGAGCACGTTGGCCAGGTCGCCGGCGGCGCCGACCCCGGTGCCGATCGCCACCGCCTGGCCAAGGATGTTCCAGGCGCTGGCCTGGCTCTGCTGGCGCACGCTGTGGCGCGCCGTGACATGGCCGACCTCATGACCGAGCACCGCGGCCAGTTCGGCCTCGGAGCCAAGGTAGGCGATCAGTCCGCGATGGATATAGATGTAGCCGCCCGGCAGGGCGAAGGCGTTGATGTCCGGCGAATCGATGACGGTGAAATGATATTGCAGGTTGCTGCGGTGGCTGCTGCGGGCGACCCGCTCGCCTACCCGTTGCACGTAGGCCTGGAGCTTTTCATCGTTGTAGCGGGGGAACTGCTTGAGGATTTCCTGGTTGTAGCGAGCGCCCATGCCGAGTTCCTGCTGCTCGCTCATCATCACGAAATCGCTCTTGCCGGTGGCCGGGTTCACCGCGCAGCCGCCCAGCGCGCCGACTCCCAGCAACAGCAGCAGGAGCCAGGCGGTCTTCATGGCAACCATTCCAGCATCGCCGGATCGGTCACCGACATCTGCCAACGCGCCTTGCCGGCCGGCACAGCGCCACGGCGGGAACGATCGACCACCCAGCCACGCACTTCCAGCGAACGTCCCGCCATCTGCATCACCCGTTTCGCATCGAACGCCTTGAGCACCTTCGGCTCGATCCGCAGGACCAGCGGACCGTCCATCTCCAGCCAGATACCGCCCCGGTTGCGTTCGACCTCGAGCACCCGCCCGCGGACCACGGCGAAGCCGCTCTGCGCCAGTCGATCGAGCGAAAGCACCGGCGAACGCTTCCATACACCCAGATTAGCCGAACGCGCTGCACGTTCCGCCGCTTGCTGACAGGCCGTCAGCTCGGTGTTCGGCGCGACCGCCACCAGGTAGCCCAGGCCCTCGCCGAGCAGGCGCGCCTCGAGGTTGGCGCCGCTGGCATCGAACAGGTGCGCCAGGGTCCGCCCGTAGTGATCGCGGGCCTGGCGGCCCGGCTGCAGGGCGAGACGCCCGTCGCTGGCCGATACCAGCGCCTGCAGCCGCTGCTTCGCGGCTTCGGCGAAGGGCTCGGTGGTGCGGCCGTTGTGCGCCAGTTCAGGCGCATTGATACCGATCAGCCGCACGCTGCGGCCATCGCGCAGGCGCACGGTATCGCCGTCCACCACCCGCGCCACCTCGACGTTCTGCAAGGCACCGGTAGGCCGGCAGGCCTCCGCCGCACCGGCGAAGGCGGAAACCACGGACATGAAAAAGGCGCCCACTAGGGACGCCTTTCTCGGTACAGCGACAAGTAGCATTGCGCGCGTTCGCGGCAAGCGGCTTACTTGGTGGCGCCGAATACGCCGAAACGCTGCTTGAAGCGGTCGATACGGCCGCCGGTGTCCAGCACCTTCTGCTTGCCGGTGTAGAACGGGTGGCATTCGGAGCACACGTCCAGGTGGATCGGCTTGCACAGGGTGGAACGGGTCTTGATGACGTTACCGCAGCTACAGGTAGCTTCGATAGCTTCGTAAGTCGGATGGATGTCCGCTTTCATGATTCAATCCTCGAGGCGTTGTGTGCCGCCACCCAGCGCGTTTACCAGGCACCGCACGTAATTAAGGGCGTGGATCATACCAGACCGATTCATCTATGCAAGCGACCCCGCCCGCCGGTCGTCTGCTAACATCGCCGGCCCAGTCCTCGTTTCCTTCATCCCCGGAAGCCGCTGAGTGTCAGACCTGATCCTACGCCTAGCCCTGCCTTCGCCACTCCGCCGCCTGTTCGACTACCGCGCGCCCCGCGGCATTCCGCGCAGCGCCCTACAGCCGGGGATTCGCCTGCTGCTGCCGTTCGGGCGCCGGGAGCTGGTTGGCGTTCTGATAGAGGTGACGGACCGTTCCGAAGTACCCGAAGACAAGCTCAAGCCTGCCCTCAGGGTACTCGACGCCAAGCCGCCGATGCCGGCGCACCTGCTCGAACTCTGTCGCTGGACCGCCCAGTACTACCAGCACAGCCTCGGCGACACCCTGTCCTGGGCGCTGCCCAACCTGTTGCGCCAGGGCGAGCCGGCCGAGGCGCGCCAGCAGCGCTTCTGGCATGCCACCGCGCAATCCAGCCTCGACGATCCGCGCCTGGCCCGGGCGCCGCGCCAGCGCCAGGCCCTGGCGATTCTCAAGCAGCATCCGCACGGGGTTTCCCATGAGTTGCTGAACCAATTGGAAATAAACAAGGACAGCCTCGACCTGCTCAAGGAAAAAGGCCTGGTCGAACTGGAGGTGCGGCGCCACAGCACCCCGCCGCGCGAAGGCGGCTGGCTGGCCCAGGCGGAGTTGCCGCTGAACCCCGAGCAGCGCGCCGCCTTCGAAGCGGTTCGCGCCAGCCACGGCGGTTTCCATTGCTTCCTGCTGGCCGGGGTCACCGGCAGCGGCAAGACCGAGGTCTACCTGCAACTGATCCGCGAAACCCTGGCCGCAGGCCGCCAGGCCCTGGTGCTGATTCCCGAGATCAACCTGGGCCCGCAGACCCTGGCGCGTTTCGAACGCCGCTTCAACGCGCGCATCGCCCTGCTGCATTCGGCCCTGACCGACCGCGAGCGCCTCGATGCCTGGCTCGCCGCCCGGGATGGCGAGGCCGACATCGTCATCGGCACCCGCTCGGCACTGTTCACGCCGCTGAAGCGGCCGGGACTGATCATCGTCGACGAGGAACACGACGCCTCCTATAAACAGCAGGACGGCCTGCGCTACCACGCCCGCGACCTGGCACTGGTACGCGCGCGCCTGGAGAACGTGCCGATCCTGCTCGGTTCGGCCACGCCCGCCCTGGAAAGCCTGCACAACGCCCAGGCCGGCCGCTACGGCCTGCTGCGCCTGACCCAGCGCGCCGGTGGCGCGCACCCGCCGAAGTTCATCCGCCTCGACGTGAAGAGCATGCCGCTCGACGCCGGCCTTTCCCGCCCGCTGCAACAGGCCATTGGCGATACCCTGGCGGCCGGCCAGCAGGTCCTGGTGTTCCTCAACCGCCGCGGCTTCGCTCCGACCCTGCTTTGCCACGACTGCGGCTGGATCAGCCAATGCCCGCGCTGCGACGCGCGGATGACTGTGCACCAGGGCAGCGGCGAGTTGCGCTGCCACCACTGCGACCACCGCCAGCGGCCGCCGATGAACTGCCCGCAATGCGGCAAGCTCGACCTGCGCCCGGTAGGCGCCGGCACCGAGCGCGCCGAGGAACGCCTGCGGATTCTCTTCCCGAACCATCCGGTGCTGCGCATCGACCGCGACAGCACCTCGCGCAAGCACGCCATGCGCGACCTCTTCGCCACCATCAACAGCGGTGAGCCATGCATCCTGGTCGGCACCCAGATGCTCGCCAAGGGGCACCACTTCCCACGGGTCACCCTGGTGGCGATCCTCGATGCCGATGGCGGCCTGTTTTCCGCCGACTTCCGCGCCAGCGAACGCATGGCCCAGCAGATCGTCCAGGTCGCCGGCCGCGCAGGACGCGCCGAGGAGCCCGGGCGGGTACTGATCCAGACCCACCTGGCCGATCACCCGCTGCTGGTCCAGCTCACCGAGGACGGCTACTTCGCCTTTGCCGAACAGGCCCTCAGCGAACGCCGCGCCGCCGGCCTGCCGCCCTTCGCCCACCTCGCCCTGCTGCGCGCCGAAGCGCACAAGCCGGGCCAGGCGGAAGCCTTCCTCGACAGCGCCTGCAGTGCCGCCGAGCAATTGCTCGAGCAGATGGGCGGACCGGAGGTGGAACTGCTCGGGCCGGTGCCCGCGCCCATGGAGCGGCGTGCCGGCAAGCACCGCGCGCAACTGCTGCTGCAGTGCATGAGCCGGGCGCCGCTGCATCGCCTGCTGACACCCTGGCTGCAGAGCCTCGAACAGTTGCCCGGCGGGCGCCAGGTGCGCTGGTCGCTCGATATCGATCCGATCGACCTGTTCTGAGCGCCTTCCTGGAAGACGCCCCGCTTGACTGGGGTCAGCCGGAATCCGCGATGTCCGGCGCAAACTGTCGGCTAATCGCCGCAACGGTTGGCAACGCCTGTCCGCCCACGGATAATGCGCGGTTCTGAGCCTCGACCGGCCACCCCGCGCACATCGCGGGGAGTGAACTTCGGAGCGCCGCATCCGCCGGCCCTTCCCCTGCCCGACCGTCGCGCGCCGCCCCTCTGCCCGCGAGCACGGAGAGAACGATGAAAGACACGATTCGCCAGCTGATCCAGCAAGCCCTCGACCAACTGACCGCGGACGGCACCCTGCCCGCCGGCCTGACCCCGGACATCCAGGTGGAGAACACCAAGGACCGTAGCCACGGCGATTTCGCCAGCAACATCGCCATGATGCTGGCCAAGCCGGCCGGGATGAAGCCGCGCGACCTGGCCGCCAGGCTGGTCGAGGCAATCCCCGCCCACGAGCAACTGGCCAAGGTGGAGATCGCCGGCCCCGGCTTCCTCAACTTCTTCCAGGATCACGTCTGGCTCGCCGCCAGCCTCGACCGCGCCCTCGCCGACGAACGTCTCGGCGTGCGCAAGGCAGGCCCGGCGCAGCGCGTGGTGATCGACCTGTCCTCGCCGAACCTGGCCAAGGAAATGCACGTCGGCCACCTGCGCTCGACCATCATCGGCGACGCCGTCGCGCGCGTCCTCGAGTTCCTCGGCGACACGGTGATCCGGCAGAACCACGTCGGCGACTGGGGCACCCAGTTCGGCATGCTGCTCGCCTACCTGGAAGAGCAACCGGTCGACGCCGAGGCCGAGCTGCACGACCTGGAGGTCTTCTACCGCGCGGCGAAGAAACGCTTCGACGAGTCTCCCGAATTCGCCGACCGCGCCCGCGAACTGGTGGTCAAGCTGCAGGCCGGCGACCCCGACTGCCTGCGCCTGTGGACCCGCTTCAACGAGATTTCCCTGTCGCACTGCCAGAAGGTCTACGACCGTCTCGGCGTGAAGCTGAGCATGGCCGACGTCATGGGCGAGAGCGCCTACAACGACGACCTCGCCCAGGTGGTCGCCGACCTGACCGCCAAGGGCCTGCTCACCGAAGACAACGGCGCGCTGTGCGTCTTCCTCGAAGAGTTCAAGAACGCCGAGGGCAATCCGCTCCCGGTGATCGTGCAGAAGGCCGGCGGCGGCTACCTCTACGCCACCACCGACCTCGCCGCCATGCGTTATCGGCACAACGTGCTGCACGCCGACCGCGTGCTGTACTTCGTCGACCAGCGCCAGGCCCTGCACTTCCAGCAGGTCTTCGAAGTGGCGCGGCGCGCCGGTTTCGTCCCGGCCGGCATGGAGCTGGAGCACATGGGCTTCGGTACCATGAACGGCGCCGACGGCCGTCCGTTCAAGACCCGCGACGGCGGTACGGTGAAGCTGATCGACCTGCTGGAAGAGGCCGAGAGCCGCGCCTATGCGCTGGTCAAGGAACGCAACGAGCAGCGCGCCGAGCGTGGCGAGGAGCCGTTCGACGAGGTCCAGCTGCGCGAGATCGGCCGGGTGGTGGGGATCGACTCGGTGAAGTACGCCGACCTGTCCAAGCACCGCACCAGCGACTACAGCTTCAACTTCGAACTGATGCTCAGCTTCGAAGGCAACACCGCACCCTACCTACTCTACGCCTGCACCCGCGTGGCCAGCGTCTTCCGCAAGCTCGGCCAGGGCCGCGAGCAACTGGGCGGGAAGATCGTCCTCGAGCAGCCCCAGGAGCTGGCCCTGGCCGCACAACTGGCGCAGTTCGGCGACCTGGTCAACAACGTCGCGCTCAAGGGCGTGCCGCACCTGCTCTGCGCCTACCTGTACGAGTTGGCCGGGCTGTTCTCCAGTTTCTACGAGCACTGCCCGATCCTCACCGCCGAGGACCCGGCGCAGAAGGACAGCCGCCTGCGTCTCGCCGCGCTGACCGGCCGTACCCTGGAACAGGGCCTGGAGCTGCTCGGTCTGAAGACTCTGGAACGCATGTAATCGAACCCGCCCGAACAGGAGTCCGGGAACCCCCATGGCAAAGAAGAAACCCGCCCCCAAGCGCGGCGCCAGCCGCTACCAGGCGCCCGCCGCGAAGAACGGCGTTCCCGGCTGGGTCTGGCTGGTCGCCGGCCTGGCCATCGGCGGCTTCATCATGTTCCTGATGAAGCTCGAACCCGGGCGCAAGGACGTCCAGCGCGAACGCCCGGACGCCCAGCGCCCAGCCGCCGTGCAGGGCAAGCAGCCGCAGCAGAACGGCCAGGCCCAGCAGCCCGCACAAACGCAGACGCCGGCCCAGGCCAAGCCGAAGTACGAGTTCTACACCCTGCTGCCGGAGTCCGAGGTCGTGGTGCCGCCGGAAGCGGTACCGGAGAAGGCCCCGCCGCCGCCCACCCCCGCCGAGCTGGCCAAGGCCGACGAAGCGCGGGCCAAGGCCGCACTCGCCGGGCAGGTGCCACCGCCGCTGCCGAAAGCGGTGGTCGCCGCCAGCACGCAGTTCTTCCTGCAGGCCGGCTCGTTCCGCAAGCAGTCCGACGCCGACCGCGTGCGCGCGCAGATCATCCTGCTCGGGCAGTCGGTGAACGTCGAGGCCGGCAACGTCCGCGACGAGACCTGGTACCGGGTGATGGTCGGCCCGTTCAACAGCCGCGACCAGTTGTCCCAGGCGCAGAAGACACTGTCCTCCAACGGCTTCAGCAACCTGCTGTTACAGCAACGCAAGGCCCGCTGAACGCGGGCCACGCCGTGCGTTCCGACGCACGGCGGTGCGTGCGGTTGAAAAGCCGCGGATCGCCCCTATATCTCCCAGCATTCCGGGCATTCGGCCCCGCAGTGTGGAGATTTCCCCCTTGACCACCATCGTATCTGTCCGCCGCAACGGCAAAGTCGTCATGGGCGGCGACGGCCAGGTTTCCCTGGGCAACACCGTGATGAAAGGCAACGCCAAGAAGGTCCGGCGCCTGTATCACGGTCAGGTACTGGCCGGTTTCGCCGGCGCCACCGCCGATGCCTTCACCCTGTTCGAGCGCTTCGAGCAGCAACTGGAGAAACACCAGGGGCACCTGGTCCGCGCCGCCGTCGAACTGGCCAAGGACTGGCGCACCGACCGCTCCCTGAGCCGCCTCGAAGCCATGCTCGCGGTCGCCAACAAGGATGCCTCGCTGATCATCACCGGCAACGGCGACGTGGTCGAACCCGAACACGGCCTGATCGCCATGGGCTCCGGCGGCGGCTTCGCCCAGGCCGCGGCCCTGGCCCTGCTGCAGCACAACGCCGAGCTGAGCGCTCGGGAAGTCGCCGAGACCGCGCTGAACATCGCCGGCTCGATCTGCGTCTTCACCAACCAGAACCTGACCATCGAGGAGCTGGACAGCGCCGTCTGAAGCGCTCGTCCCCCGCTGGAGTAAACGAATGTCCATGACGCCCCGCGAGATCGTCCACGAACTCAACCGCCACATCATCGGCCAGGACGACGCCAAGCGCGCCGTCGCCATCGCCCTGCGCAACCGCTGGCGACGCATGCAACTGCCGACCGAGCTGCGCGCCGAGGTCACGCCGAAGAACATCCTCATGATCGGCCCCACCGGCGTCGGCAAGACCGAGATCGCCCGCCGCCTGGCGCGCCTGGCGAACGCGCCGTTCATCAAGGTCGAGGCGACCAAGTTCACCGAGGTCGGCTATGTCGGACGCGACGTCGAGTCGATCATCCGCGATCTCGCCGACGCCGCGGTGAAGATGCTCCGCGAACAGGAGATCCAGAAGGTCAAGTATCGCGCCGAGGACGCCGCCGAAGAGCGCATCCTCGATGCCCTGCTGCCGGCCGCGCGTCCCGCCATGGGCTTCGGCGACGAGCCGGCACGCGAGGACAGCAACACCCGCCAGCTGTTCCGCAAGCGCCTGCGCGAAGGCCAGCTGGACGACAAGGAAATCGACATCGAGGTGGCCGACAACCCGGCCGGCGTGGAGATCATGGCCCCGCCCGGCATGGAGGAGATGACCAACCAGTTGCAGAACCTGTTCTCCGGCATGAGCAAGGGCAAGAAGAAGACCCGCAAGCTGAAGGTCGCCGAGGCCCTGAAGCT
Organism: Pseudomonas sp. YA1; assembly: GCF_058680555.1. NCBI lineage: Bacteria > Pseudomonadati > Pseudomonadota > Gammaproteobacteria > Pseudomonadales > Pseudomonadaceae > Pseudomonas > Pseudomonas sp. YA1. Next base: position 271,755 of record NZ_JBZWBG010000005.1, on the reverse strand, counting down.
GATCCGCGACGAAGAGGCGGTGCGCCTGGTCAACGAGGAAGAGCTCAAGGCACGCGCCCTGGAGGCGGTCGAGCAGCACGGCATCGTCTTCATCGACGAGATCGACAAGATCGCCAAGCGCGCCAACGCCGGCGGCGCCGACGTCTCCCGCGAGGGCGTACAGCGCGACCTGCTGCCACTGATCGAGGGCTGCACGGTGAACACCAAGCTGGGCATGGTCAAGACCGACCACATCCTGTTCATCGCCTCCGGCGCCTTCCACCTGAGCAAGCCGAGCGACCTGGTTCCCGAGCTGCAGGGCCGCCTACCGATCCGCGTGGAGCTCAAGGCCCTCAGCCCGAACGATTTCGAGCGCATCCTCACCGAGCCGCATGCCTCGCTCACCGAGCAGTACCGCGAGCTGCTGAAGACCGAGGGACTGGCCATCGAGTTCGCCGAGGACGGCATCAAGCGCCTTGCCGAGATCGCCTGGCAGGTCAACGAGAAGACCGAGAACATCGGTGCCCGCCGCCTGCATACGCTGCTCGAGCGGCTGCTGGAAGAGGTCTCGTTCAGCGCCGCCGACCTGGCCAGCGAGCATAGCGACAAGCCGATCCTGATCGATGCCGGCTACGTCAACAGCCACCTCGGCGAGCTGGCCGAGGACGAGGACCTGTCCCGCTACATCCTTTGACCACCGCCGCCGCCACGGCCAGCACCGTGGCGGCGGGCCGCGCGGTCCCGAACCGGGGTATCCTTGTACTCCGCCCTTCCGCGAGTCCGATGCGATGCGTATCCCTTCCGCCATCCAGCTGCACAAAGCCTCGAAGACCCTGACCCTGCGCTACGGCGAGGACAGCTACGATCTGCCCGCCGAGTTCCTCCGCGTGCATTCGCCCTCGGCCGAGGTCCAGGGCCACGGCAACCCGGTATTGCAGTACGGCAAGCTGAACGTCGGCCTGGTCGGCGTCGAACCCGCCGGCCAGTACGCACTGAAGCTGAGCTTCGACGACGGCCACGACAGCGGCCTGTTCACCTGGGACTACCTGTACGAGCTGGCGACCCGCAAGGACCAGCTGTGGGCCGACTACCTGGCGGAGCTGGCCAGCGCCGGCAAGTCGCGCGACCCCGACGAGTCAGTCGTCAAGCTGATGCTCTGAAGCGCCGGGCCGAGTGCCCCTTCGCGGCACACGGCATCCAGGCGATTTTTCCCCGCTGCCCCGAACGAGGGCACGTCATTTGCAACATTCGCCCCGCAGACTGCCAGACCAGACATCCGGTCGGCGCGGTCGCCACGGCGAATGTCCTACCCTGCACGGCAGCAACGCTCTAGTCCGCAGGTCGGCCGCTCGCCGGGCCAGCCACGCCGGCCACCGATGCTTCTGCCAGCTTGCACGCCAGCGGAAACTCGCGTAACCAAGACGGTGCAGCCCCCTTGTCCGGGTTCCCTTCCCTGACGTGCGTCCGCCCCGCCCTGAAACGTGCGGGTGGGCTGGTAGTCGAGCAGTAGCCGGCCGGACACCTGGTCCCCGGTTTCGTTGCGGTCCCCTGTTTCGCCTCGAACAATGGAGCGTTGCCGATGAGTCAAAAGAACAATAACGAGCTTCCCAAGCAAGCCGCGGAAAACACACTGAACCTGAATCCGGTGATCGGCATCCGGGGCAAGGACCTGCTCACCTCCGCGCGCATGGTCCTGCTCCAGGCGGTGCGCCAGCCGCTGCACAGCGCCAGGCACGTGGCGCATTTCAGCCTGGAGTTGAAGAACGTCCTGCTCGGCCAGTCGGAGCTGCGCCCAGGCGATGACGACCGGCGCTTTTCCGACCCGGCCTGGAGCCAGAATCCGCTGTACAAGCGCTACATGCAGACCTACCTGGCCTGGCGCAAGGAACTGCACAGCTGGATCAGCCACAGCGACCTGTCGCCGCAAGACATCAGTCGTGGCCAGTTCGTCATCAACCTGCTGACCGAGGCGATGTCGCCGACCAACAGCCTGAGCAACCCGGCAGCGGTCAAGCGCTTCTTCGAGACCGGCGGCAAGAGCCTGCTGGACGGCCTCGGCCACCTGGCCAAGGACCTGGTGAACAACGGCGGGATGCCGAGCCAGGTGGACATGGACGCCTTCGAGGTGGGCAAGAACCTGGCCACCACCGAGGGCGCCGTGGTGTTCCGCAACGACGTGCTGGAACTGATCCAGTACCGGCCGATCACCGAGTCGGTGCACGAACGCCCGCTGCTGGTGGTGCCGCCGCAGATCAACAAGTTCTACGTCTTCGACCTGTCGCCGGACAAGAGCCTGGCGCGCTTCTGCCTGCGCAACGGCGTGCAGACCTTCATCGTCAGCTGGCGCAACCCGACCAAGTCGCAGCGCGAATGGGGCCTGACCACCTATATCGAGGCGCTCAAGGAGGCCATCGAGGTAGTCCTGTCGATCACCGGCAGCAAGGACCTCAACCTCCTCGGCGCCTGCTCCGGCGGGATCACCACCGCGACCCTGGTCGGCCACTACGTCGCCAGCGGCGAGAAGAAGGTCAACGCCTTCACCCAACTGGTCAGCGTGCTCGACTTCGAACTGAATACCCAGGTCGCGCTGTTCGCCGACGAGAAGACCCTGGAGGCCGCCAAGCGTCGCTCCTACCAGTCCGGCGTGCTGGAGGGCAAGGACATGGCCAAGGTGTTCGCCTGGATGCGCCCCAACGACCTGATCTGGAACTACTGGGTCAACAACTACCTGCTCGGCAACCAGCCGCCGGCGTTCGACATCCTCTACTGGAACAACGACACCACGCGCCTGCCCGCCGCGCTGCACGGCGAGTTCGTCGAACTGTTCAAGAGCAACCCGCTGAACCGCCCCGGCGCCCTGGAGGTCTCCGGCACGCCCATCGACCTGAAGCAGGTGACTTGCGACTTCTACTGTGTCGCCGGTCTGAACGACCACATCACCCCCTGGGAGTCGTGCTACAAGTCGGCCAGGCTGCTGGGCGGCAAGTGCGAGTTCATCCTCTCCAACAGCGGCCACATCCAGAGCATCCTCAACCCACCGGGCAACCCCAAGGCACGCTTCATGACCAATCCGGAACTGCCCGCCGAGCCCAAGGCCTGGCTGGAACAGGCCGGCAAGCACGCCGATTCGTGGTGGCTGCACTGGCAGCAATGGCTGGCCGAACGCTCCGGCAAGACCCGCAAGGCGCCCGCCAGCCTGGGCAACAAGACCTATCCGGCCGGCGAAGCCGCGCCCGGAACCTACGTGCATGAACGATGAAAAGCGACCAGCCTGAAGAACTGCCGCAGGAGCGATCCGCGGCCTCCGCCGACGAAACCCCGCCAGCGCCTCCGGTGCGGCCCCGCGCCGCGCGGAAGCCGGCCAGGCCCCGTATCGCCGAGCCCGCGGCTGCGCCGCCGAGGACCCCGAGCATGCCCCAGCCCTTCGTCTTCCGGACCATCGACCTCGACGGCCAGACCATCCGCACCGCAGTGCGGCCGGGCAAGGAAGGAAGCACTCCGCTGCTGATCTTCAACGGCATAGGCGCCAACCTGGAACTGGTATTTCCCTTCGTCCAGGCGCTCGACCCGGAACTGGAGGTGATCGCCTTCGACGTTCCCGGCGTCGGCGGTTCCTCGACGCCCAGCGTGCCCTACCGCTTTCCCGGCCTGGCCAAGCTGGCGGCGCGGATGCTCGACTACCTGGACTACGGCCAGGTCAACGCGATCGGCGTGTCCTGGGGCGGCGCGCTGGCCCAGCAGTTCGCCCACGACTATCCGGAACGCTGCAAGAAGCTGATCCTCGCCGCCACTTCGGCTGGCGCGGTGATGGTGCCGGGCAAGCCGAAGGTACTGATGCGCATGGCCAGCCCGCGGCGCTACATCCAGCCCTCCTATGGCGTACACATCGCCCCGGACATCTACGGCGGGGCCTTCCGCCGCGACCCCAAGCTGGCCATGGCGCATGCCAGCAAGGTGCGTTCGTCGGGCAAGCTGGGCTACTACTGGCAACTGTTCGCCGGGCTCGGCTGGACCAGCATCCACTGGCTGCATCGGATCCGCCAGCCGACCCTGGTGCTGGCCGGCGACGACGACCCGATCATCCCGCTGATCAACATGCGTGTGCTGGCCTGGCGCATTCCCAACGCCGAACTGCACGTGATCGACGACGGCCACCTGTTCCTGGTGACCCGCGCCGAATCGGTGGCGCCGATCATCATGAAGTTCCTCGCCGAGGAGCGCCGCCGCGCCGTCATGCACCCTCGTCCGTTCCTGCCCAAGACCGGCTGAACTGCTGCGCGGGCAACACCAGGGCAGCAGACACTGCTTCGTCATGGTGCAGGTGCATAGTCAATGTTCCGCAACGGCGCATGGCGCCTGGCTTCGCCGCGACAGCGCAAGCTCTGCGACGCCCCTCCCGGCGTTGTGGTACAGCGCTTGCTGCCCCACTGTCGGGCGGCATCCTCCCTGTTCAGGCAGGTGTGCGGTTCTGCCCCGGGTGAAACGGAATTCACAGGCTATAACTGAGTATTCCGAGCCAGGGGACTATCGCCCATGGCATCCAGACTGTGGTCCTACGACGGAGTGTGGTCCATGCGAGAAAAACAGGAATCGGGTAGCGTGCCGGTGCCCGCCGAGTTCATGAGTGCGCAGAGCGCCATCGTCGGCCTGCGCGGCAAGGACCTGCTGACGACGGTCCGCAGCCTGGCCGTCCACGGCCTGCGCCAGCCGCTGCACAGTGCGCGGCACCTGGTCGCCTTCGGAGGCCAGTTGGGCAAGGTGCTGCTGGGCGACACCCTGCACCAGCCGAACCCTCAGGACGCCCGTTTCCAGGATCCATCCTGGCGCCTCAATCCCTTCTACCGGCGCACCCTGCAGGCCTACCTGGCGTGGCAGAAGCAACTGCTCGCCTGGATCGACGAAAGCAACCTGGACTGCGACGATCGCGCCCGCGCCCGCTTCCTCGTCGCCTTGCTCTCCGACGCCGTGGCACCCAGCAACAGCCTGATCAATCCACTGGCGGTAAAGGAACTGTTCAATACCGGCGGGATCAGCCTGCTCAATGGCGTCCGCCACCTGCTCGAAGACCTGGTGCACAACGGCGGCATGCCCAGCCAGGTGAACAAGACCGCCTTCGAGATCGGCCGCAACCTCGCCACCACGCAAGGCGCGGTAGTGTTCCGCAACGAGGTGCTGGAACTGATCCAGTACAAGCCGCTGGGCGAGCGCCAGTACGCCAAGCCCCTGCTGATCGTGCCGCCGCAGATCAACAAGTACTACATCTTCGACCTGTCGCCGGAAAAGAGCTTCGTCCAGTACGCCCTGAAGAACAACCTGCAGGTCTTCGTCATCAGTTGGCGCAACCCCGACGCCCAGCACCGCGAATGGGGCCTGAGCACCTATGTCGAGGCCCTCGACCAAGCCATCGAGGTCAGCCGCGAGATCACCGGCAGCCGCAGCGTGAACCTGGCCGGCGCCTGCGCCGGCGGGCTCACCGTGGCCGCCTTGCTCGGCCACCTCCAGGTGCGCCGGCAACTGCGCAAGGTCAGTAGCGTCACCTACCTGGTCAGCCTGCTCGACAGCCAGATGGAAAGCCCGGCGATGCTCTTCGCCGACGAGCAGACCCTGGAGAGCAGCAAGCGCCGCTCCTACCAGCATGGCGTGCTGGACGGGCGCGACATGGCCAAGGTGTTCGCCTGGATGCGCCCCAACGACCTGATCTGGAACTACTGGGTCAACAACTACCTGCTCGGCAGGCAGCCGCCGGCGTTCGACATCCTCTACTGGAACAACGACAACACGCGGCTGCCCGCGGCGTTCCACGGCGAACTGCTCGACCTGTTCAAGCACAACCCGCTGACCCGCCCAGGCGCGCTGGAAGTCAGCGGGACCGCGGTGGACCTGGGCAAGGTGGCGATCGACAGCTTCCACGTCGCCGGCATCACCGACCACATCACGCCCTGGGACGCGGTCTATCGCTCGGCCCTCCTGCTGGGCGGCCAGCGCCGCTTCATCCTGTCCAACAGCGGGCACATCCAGAGCATCCTCAACCCTCCCGGAAACCCCAAGGCCTGCTACTTCGAGAACGACAAGCTGAGCAGCGATCCACGCGCCTGGTACTACGACGCCAAGCGCGAAGAGGGCAGTTGGTGGCCGGTCTGGCTGGGCTGGCTGCAGGAGCGCTCGGGCGAGCTGGGCGACCCTGACTTCAACCTTGGCAGCGCCACGCATCCGCCCCTCGAAGCAGCCCCGGGCACCTACGTGCATATACGCTGAAAGACCCGGCCCGGGCGCCTGGAGCCGGGCACCTCGATCCCCAGAAGAAGTCCGGATGAAGACACGCGACCGTATCCTCGAATGCTCGCTGTTGCTGTTCAACGAACAGGGCGAACCCAACGTCTCGACACTGGAAATCGCCAACGAACTGGGCATCAGCCCGGGCAATCTCTACTACCACTTCCATGGCAAGGAACCGCTGGTGATGGCGCTGTTCGAGCGGTTCCAGGCCGAGTTGGCGCCGCTGCTCGATCCGCCCGAGGAGGTGCGCCTGGGCGCGGAGGACTACTGGCTGTTCCTGCATCTGATCGTCGAGCGCCTCGCCCACTACCGCTTCCTGTTCCAGGACCTGTCCAACCTGACCGGGCGCCTGCCACGGCTGGCTCGCGGCATCCGTACCTGGCTCGGCGCGCTGAAGCGGACCCTGGCCACCCTGTTGGCCCGCCTAAAGACCGACCGGCAGTTGCGCAGCGATGCGCCGGCACTCGGGCAACTGGTCGAACAGATCACCCTGACCCTGCTGTTCTCCTTGGATTACCAGCGGGTACTGGGCAGCAAGGGCGAGGTGCGCACGGTGGTCTACCAGATCATGATGCTGGTCGCCCCGCATCTGCGCAGCGAGGCCCAACGCTCGGCGGAAAGCCTGGCGCAGCGCTACCTGGGACCGGAATGAAAAACGCCCGGCGAGTGCCGGGCGTGTGCGTTGCCGCCAGGACTCAGCCCTGGCTGCTCGGCGTCGCCGGAGCGTTCGCTGCCGGAGCGCTGGCAGCCGGTGTGGCGGCGGGGGCAGCGGGCGCGCTCGAAGACGCGGCGGGAGCGGCCGGTTTCGCCGCGGCGGGCTTGGCGGCCGGCTTCTTCGCCGCAGGCTTTTTCGCAGCCGGCTTGGCGGCAGGTTTCGCCGCGGGCTTGGCGGCGGTCGCAGCGGCCGGCTTGGCTGCCGGCTTCGCGGCGGGCTTGGCTGCGGCAGGTTTCGCAGCAGGCTTCGCCGCAGCCTTGGCTGCCGGCTTGGCCGCCGGTTTCGCGGCGGCCTTCGCAGCCGGTTTGGCGGCGGGCTTGGCTGCCGGCTTGGCGGCCGCGGTCTTCGCTGCAGGTTTTTTCGCCGCGGGTTTCGCCGCAGGCTTGGCGGCGGCCTTGGCTGCCGGTTTAGCTGCCGGCTTGGCCGCTGCGGTTTTCGCCGCGGGCTTGGCAGCCGGTTTCGCCGCAGGCTTGGCCGCTGCCTTCGCCGCCGGCTTGACGCTGACGCCGGTGAGTTTCTCGATCTGCCTGGTCAGCGTATCGACCTTGCCGTGCAGCTCCTTCACCTCGTTGCGGCTCGGCACGCCGAGACGCGAGATGGCGCTGTTCAGGCGCTTGTCGAAAGCTTCCTCGAGCTCGCTCCACTTGCCGAGCGCACGGTCCCGAACCTCGTCGACCTTGCTCTTCGCAGAGCGGGCGGAAGCCTTCGCCGCACCGACCTGCGCGTCCACATCGGACTTCGCTTCTTTTTCAGCCTTCTCGCCGTCTTTCACCAAGGTCTCGAACAGCTTGCTGCCGTCCTTGCTGACCTTCGAGTAGGCCCCCAGACCAGCCAGCCAGATCTGCCGCGAGTATTTCTCGATCTCGCCGATCCAACTGGACTCTTTTTCGCTCTTCTTCTTGCCAGCCATCCTGCTCTCCTTATTGGGTTCTCGCGACACGCTCGAGCACTGCGCTCAGCTCATCCAGCTTAGCAGAGAGTGCTTCGACATCGTTCCGGGAAGGTATGCCTATCCGGTTCAACGTGCTAGCGACACGGCTGTCGAATGCCTGCTCGATCCTGTCGAGCTGGTCTTCGACTTTTCCCTTCACCGAAGAGAGGCCGGTCTTGACACTGTCATTGGCCGAATCGACCTGACTTGTGACCAGCGATTTGCCTTTTTTCTCCAGGGCTTCGCCAGCTTTCACCAATTCCTTGAAGTAGTCGCTGCCTTCGGTGCCCAGGCGGGAATACGCACCCAGGCCGGCAAGCCAGATCTGGCGGGCATAGTGGCGGATCTCGGAGACCAGGGAAGTGGATTCGGAAACGGTCTTTTTCTTCAGGGCAATCTTGGCCATGGGGCACCTCACGCTCGTTGGGTTGAAGAAACCGCAGGCGCCGCCGGAACGCTGGCAGCGTGAGAGCAAGGTATCGGGGAAAATTAGAAACCGCATACTAAGCGGAAGATGGGCGCCGCCAGGACGGCGAACGCCCGGCGGGATCAGGCCAGCGCCTTGTCCAGCGCCTTCTCGATCTCGCCCTTGAGCAGGCCGCTCATGGCCGACAGCATCAGGCCGAGCTTGACGTCCACCGCGACCTTGTCCGCCCCCACCGCGATCCTGCCGTCGACGCCGCTGCGCTTGAAGGTCAGCTCGTCGCCCTGCCATTCGCACTGCACGCCGTGCTCCTTCGCCAGACGTTCGGCCAGTTTCTCCGCCTTGGCCCGTGCGGCGTCCAGCCCCAGGCTGTGCGGACGTTCGATGTGGATACGCGACATGGATCGACTCCTGATTGCAGATCGGAAAACTATACGCGGCCAGACAAAACACCGCACCCGCGCCGTCGGACGGCGGCACAGCACTTTCCCCACATCCTGTTAGAATGCCCGGCATTCTTTCCAGGTGAGAACGTCATGAACGATCCCCGCAAAGGCGCCGACGCCGAACCCACCACCCACTTCGGCTACCAGAACGTTCCGGAAAGCCAGAAGGCGAAGAAGGTCGCCGAGGTATTCCACTCGGTGGCAGCCAAGTACGACCTGATGAACGACCTGATGTCCGGCGGCATCCATCGCCTGTGGAAGCGCTTCACCATCGAGCTGTCCGGCGTGCGCAGCGGGAACCGCGTGCTCGACATCGCCGGCGGCACCGGCGACCTGACCCGGCAGTTCTCACGCCTGGTCGGCCCGACCGGCGAGGTGGTGCTGGCCGATATCAACGCCTCGATGCTCAAGGTCGGCCGCGACAAGCTGCTCGACAAGGGCGTCTCCGGCAACGTCAGCTTCGTCCAGGCGGACGCCGAGAAGCTGCCCTTCCCGGACAACCACTTCGACTGCGTGACCATCGCCTTCGGCCTGCGCAACGTCACCCACAAGGACGAAGCGATCCGCTCCATGCTACGCGTGCTCAAGCCCGGTGGCCGCCTGCTGGTGCTGGAGTTCTCCAAGCCGAGCAGCAACCTGCTGTCCAAGGCCTACGACGCCTATTCGTTCAGTCTGCTGCCGCTGATGGGCAAGCTGGTCACCAACGACTCCGAGAGCTATCGCTACCTGGCCGAGTCGATCCGCATGCACCCCGACCAGGAAACCCTGAAGGCGATGATGGTGGAAGCCGGCTTCGACCGCGTGACCTACCACAACATGACCGGCGGCATCGTCGCCCTGCACCGCGGTATCAAGCCTTAACCGAGGGCGCGCCGATGAGCTCGCTGCTGATCCAGGCCGTGCTGGCCGCCGCCGAAACCGGCATCAATCGCGTCCTGCGCCTCGACGGGACAGCGCTGCCGCGCCTGCGCAGGCTTTCCACCAAGGTCATCGAGGTCGACTGCCTGAGCCCGCCGCTGCGGGTCTTCATCCTGCCCGCCGGCGACGGCCTGCACTTCGCCGCGCAGCATGAGGCGGAGGTCGACTGCACCTTGCGTGCGCCGGCCGGCAACCTCCTGCACCTGGCCCTGGCGCGCGACAAGACCCGCGTCCTGCACAGCCCGGAAGTCAGCATGGACGGCGACAGCGCGGCCCTGCTGGAACTGGCCGGCATCCTGCAGAGCCTGGAGCTGGACTGGGAGTACGAACTGTCGCGCTGGCTCGGCCCGCTCGCCACCCAGGTGCTCGGCAGCGGCCTGCGCGACGCTTCGCGCTGGAGCGCGCAGAGCCTGCACAGCCTGCGCCTGAACCTGGCCGACTACCTTGCCGAGGAAAGCCGTACGCTGGTCGGCCAGCACGAAGCCGAAGCCCGCTTCGCCGAACTGGACCAGCTGAAGCTGGCCCTCGATCGTCTCGACGCGCGCGTCGGACGCCTCAGCCAAAAGACCAAGCCCGACGCATGAAGCTCCTCGCTGTCCGCCGCCTCCTGCGCATCCAGCGCGTCGTCATCCGCTACCGCCTGGACGACCTGATCCTCGAACTGCCGATGCTGCCCTGGTGGCTGCGCCTGCTCGGTGCCACCCTGCCCTGGCGCTGGCTGCCGCGGCGCAAGCTGGAACTGACCCGCGGCGCGCGCCTGCGCCTGGCGCTGCAGGACCTCGGACCGATCTTCATCAAGTTCGGCCAGATTCTCTCCACCCGCCGCGACCTGCTGCCCGACGACATCGCCAACGAACTGGCCTGGCTGCAGGACAAGGTGCCGCCCTTCCCGCCGGAGCTGGCGGTCAAGCGCATCGAGGAACAACTGGGCGCGAAGATCGAACAGGTCTTCGCCCGCTTCGAACGCGAACCGCTGGCCTCCGCCTCGGTGGCCCAGGTCCACGCCGCGCGCCTGAAGAGCGGCGAGGAAGTGGTGGTGAAGGTGATCCGGCCGAACCTGGAACCAGTGATCCGCTCCGACATCGCCTGGCTGTTCATCCTCGCCCGCCTCGCCGAGCGGGTCTCCAGCGAGGCGCGGCGCCTGCACCCGGTGGAAGTGGTCAGCGACTACGAGAAGACCATCGTCGACGAACTCGACCTGCTCCGCGAGGCAGCCAACGCCTCGCAGCTGCGGCGCAACTTCGAAGGCTCGCCGCTGCTCTACGTGCCACAGGTCTACTGGGACTGGTGCCGGCCCAAGGTGCTGGTGATGGAGCGCATCTACGGCATCCCGGTGACCGACCTGGAAACCCTGCGCGACCAGCGCACCGACTTCAAGGCACTGGCCGAGCGCGGCGTGGAGATCTTCTTCACCCAGGTGTTCCGCGACAGCTTCTTCCATGCCGACATGCACCCCGGCAACATCTTCGTCAGCACCCGCGCGCCCTGGAGCCCGCAATACATCGCGGTGGACTGCGGCATCGTCGGCAGCCTGACCGACGAGGACCAGGACTACCTGGCGCGCAACCTGATCGCCTTCTTCAAGCGCGACTACCGCAAGGTCGCCCAACTGCATATCGACTCCGGCTGGGTCCCGGCGGAAACCAAGGTCAACGACTTCGAGGCGGCGATCCGTACCGTCTGCGAACCGATCTTCGAGAAGCCGCTGAAGGACATCTCCTTCGGCCAGGTCCTGCTGCGCCTGTTCCAGACCGCGCGTCGTTTCAACATGGAGATCCAGCCGCAACTGGTGCTGCTGCAGAAGACCCTGCTGAACATCGAAGGCCTCGGCCGCCAGCTCTACCCGGAACTCGACCTGTGGGCCACCGCCCAGCCGTTCCTGGAGCGTTGGATGCGCGAACGGGTCAGCCCGAAGCAGTTGCTGCGCAATTTCCAGCAACAGGTCGAGCAGGTGCCGCACCTGTCGCAAATGGCCCGCGACACCCTCGAACGCCTGTCACAACCGCACGCCCACAATGCGCCGCCGCCGGAGTGGAAAGGTTCCCGCCACGACTGGCTCGGGCGCCTGGTGGGCGCGGTGCTGCTGGTCGGCGCCGCCGAGGTCGGCCTGGGTCAGCAGCTGGAAGCCTGGCCGGCGTGGGTGATGCTGGCCGGCGGGGTGTTCCTGATCCTGCGCCGCTAGCGCCGCGCACGGCCACTAGGCCCGCGCCGATAGCCAGTCGCGCTCCCGGCTGGCACACTACTCCCATTTCCGCCGGAAACGCACGCAACGTACCGGCAACGAACGTGGAAAGACCATGAAAGACTGGCTGGATGAGATTCACTGGAACGCCGACGGCCTGGTCCCGGCGATCGCCCAGGATCACGAGACCGGGCGCGTGCTGATGATGGCCTGGATGAACCGCGAGGCGCTGGCCCTGACCGCCAGCGAGAACCGTGCAATCTATTGGTCGCGTTCGCGTGGCAAGCTGTGGCGCAAGGGCGAGGAGTCCGGGCATGTGCAGAAGCTGCACGAACTGCGCCTGGACTGCGACGCCGACGTGGTCATCCTGATGGTCGAGCAGGTCGGCGGGATCGCCTGCCATACCGGCCGGGAAAGCTGTTTCTACCGCGTCTTCGAGAACGGCGCCTGGAAGACCGTCGATCCGGTGCTGAAGGACCCGGACGCTATCTACGAACACGCAGGACACCACCATGAGTGACACCCTGACCCGTCTGGCGGCGGTGCTCGAGGAGCGCAAGAACGCCGCGCCCGACAGCTCCTACGTGGCCAGTCTGTACCACAAGGGCCTGAACAAGATCCTGGAGAAGGTCGGCGAGGAGTCGGTGGAAACCATCATCGCCGCCAAGGATGCCGCGGCCAGCGGCGACTGCCAGGACCTGATCTACGAAACCGCCGACCTCTGGTTCCACTCGCTGGTGATGCTCTCGGCCCTCGGCCAGCATCCGCAAGCCGTGCTGGACGAACTGGAGCGCCGCTTCGGCCTTTCCGGCCACGCCGAGAAAGCCGCCCGCCAACCATCGGCCTGAACCTACACATTGCGAGGAATACGACATGGGCATTTTTGACTGGAAACACTGGATCGTCATCCTGATCGTCGTGGTACTGGTGTTCGGCACCAAGCGCCTGAAGAACCTCGGTTCCGACGTCGGCGAAGCGATCAAGGGCTTCCGCAAGGCGGTGAACACCGAGGAAGACGACAAGAAGGACCAGCCCGCCGCCCAGCCGGCCCAACCGCTGAACCAGCCGCACACCATCGACGCCCAGGCGCAGAAGGTCGAAGAGCCGGCGCGCAAGGACTGACGGGTAGCCATCGATGTTCGGAATCAGCTTCAGCGAACTGTTGCTGGTCGGGCTGGTCGCCCTGCTGGTGCTCGGCCCCGAGCGCCTGCCGGGCGCCGCACGTACCGCCGGCCTGTGGATCGGCCGCCTGAAGCGCAGTTTCAATACCATCAAGCAGGAAGTGGAACGGGAAATCGGTGCGGACGAGATCCGCCGGCAACTGCACAACGAGCACATCCTCTCGATGGAGCGCGAAGCGCAGAAGCTGCTGGCCCCGCTGACCGGCCAGAATCCCCCGCAGGAAACCCCGCCGCCGGCGGCCGAGAACCCGGCGCCGAGCGTACCCACGCCGCCGCCGACCAGCACGCCTGCGGTTCCGCCCGCGGACGCCGCGGCACCGCCGGCAGTCGCTGCCTCCACTCCCCCTTCGCCACCGTCCGAGACGCCGCGTAATCCATGAGCGCCGATAAACCCGAGCAGCCCGAGCACGACCAGGAAATGCCCCTGGTCTCGCACCTGACCGAACTGCGTACGCGCCTGCTGCGCAGCGTGGCGGCGATCTTCCTGATCTTCGCCGGCCTGTTCTACTTCTCGCAGAAGATCTACACCCTGGTCTCCGAGCCGTTGCGCCGCTTCCTTCCGGAAGGCACCAGCATGATCGCCACCGACGTCGCCTCGCCGTTCCTCGCGCCGTTCAAGCTGACCATGGTGGTGGCGCTGTTCCTCGCCATGCCGGTGATCCTCGCGCAGGTCTGGGGCTTCATCGCGCCCGGCCTGTACAAGCACGAGAAGCGCGTGGCGCTGCCGCTGCTGGTGTCCAGCATCATCCTGTTCTACGCCGGGATGGCCTTCGCCTACTTCCTGGTGTTCCCGATGATCTTCCACTTCTTCGCCAGCGTGACGCCCGAGGGCGTGGCGATGATGACGGACATCAACAGCTACCTGGACTTCGTCCTGACCCTGTTCTTCGCCTTCGGCGTCGCCTTCGAGATCCCGGTGGCCACGGTGCTGCTGATCTGGATCGGGGTGGTCGACGTCGAGTACCTGAAGAAGATCCGCCCGTACGTGATCATCGGCTGCTTCGTGGTCGGCATGGTCCTGACCCCGCCGGACATCTTCTCCCAGACCATGCTCGCGGTGCCGATGTGGCTGCTGTTCGAGATCGGCCTGCTGTTCGGCCGCCTGGTACGCAAGCGCGGCGAGCATCCGGACGACCAACCGGCCAGCGACGGCGACCAGCCTCCGGCCACCCGCCAGTGAACCTGCTGCTCCTCGACGACGCCGACTTCGTGTCGGCGGATCGTGCGGTCCTGCACGATCGCCGCCTCAAGCACCTGCACGAAGTGCACCGCGCCGAGAACGGCGACACCCTGCGGGTCGGCCGCCTCGGCGGCTGGATGGGCGAAGGCCGCCTGCTGAAGCTCGACGCCAGCGAGGCGACCCTGGAGGTGCGCTTCGACCAGCCGCCGCCGGCCAAACTGCCGATCACCCTGCTGCTGGCCTTGCCGCGACCGAAGATGCTCCGCCGGGTGTTGCAGACCATCGCCGCGATGGGCGTACCGAAGCTGGTGCTGCTGAACAGCTACCGCGTGGAAAAGAGCTTCTGGCAGACCCCGTTCCTCGACCCGGCGGCGATCCGCGAGAACCTGGTCCTCGGCCTGGAGCAGGCCCGCGATACGGTGCTGCCGGAAATCATCGTCGAGAAGCGCTTCAAACCCTTCGTCGAAGACCGCCTGCCGGCCCTGGCCGCCGGCAGCCTCGGCCTGGTCGGCCATCCCGGCCCCTGGCCGGCCTGTCCGCGCGCGGTGGAGAAGCCGGTGACCCTGGCGATCGGCCCGGAAGGCGGCTGGATTCCCTACGAGGTCGACAAGCTGCGCGAAGCCGGACTGCATCCGGTGCAGCTCGGCGAACGCATCCTGCGCGTGGAAACCGCGGTCAGCGCCTTGCTTGCGCGGTTGTTCTGAAAAAACTCCGGTAAAAGACTGAAGGTTTTCCCCGCCCGGCCGACATCCTCTGTCGCGCAGGGCTCCGCACGACAACCATACGACCTCGCCCGCCGGCCACGTACCGGCCCTCCGCGCCCGCACGCCGGACGCGACGACGCTGAGCCATTACCTGTTCCGCCACGCCATGGGGCTGCCAACCCAGGGTGTCGCACTGCCTGGAGTAATGACGATGTACGATTGGTGGGTTCTCCAACTGGCCAAGCTGAGCGTCAGCCGCAAGCTGATGGTCGGTTTCGGTGTCCTCCTCGCGCTGCTTCTGCTGGTGGTGATCAGCAGCAACCGCACCCTCACGCACCAGACCGCCCTCAGCGAGCAGCTCGCCGAAGTCGCCAGCCTGATGGAACAGGCCCAGCAAGCCGAACAAGGCCGCCTGGCATTCGAAGCCGGCAGCGACCCGCGCCAGGCCGAGCAGGTCCGCCAGACCCTGGCCGGGATGCTCCAGCGCCTGCAGGCGCTGCGCGACAGCGAGCTTGACCCGGCCGCCCTCGCCCACCAGGCCGAAGCCATCGAAGCCTACCGCAAGGCCTTCGACGACCTCGCCGCAGCCGATCAGCAACGCAGCGCCGCCCGTGGTGTGCTGGTGGGCACTGCACAGCAGGCGCTGGACAGCTTCGCCCGCCTCGAGGAACTGATGTACGCCAGCCTCGCGCAGCAGGCCGGCGACCCGCAGGCGTTGCAACGCAGCCGTGCGGTGGCCGACCTGCACCAACAGTTGCTCATGGTGCGTTACCAGGTGCGCGGCTACGTCTTCGAACGCAGCGACAAGGCCGAGCAGGCCGCGTTCGCCGCGTTCGACGCCCTCCGCCAGGCCGGCACGACGCTACGAGGCCAATTGCCCGGCGAGGCCGATGCGGCGCTGGAACAGGCCATGCGCAGCCTCCAGGGTTATCGTGGCGGCATCGAGCAGTTCCGTGCCGGCGTCGTCCGCACGCGCCAGGCGCAGCAAGCGATGCAAAGCAGCACCCAGGATATGGCCCGGGCCGGCCGGACCCTCACCGAAGCCGGTCGCCAATTGCGCGAGAGCACGGCCAGCCGCGACCGCGCCAGTCTCTGGCTGATCGCCGCGCTGGCCCTGGCCTTCGGCTGCGTCGCCGGCTGGGCGATCAACCGGCAGATCGTCCGGCCGCTGGACGAAGCCCTCGCGCAGGCCGAGGCCATCGCCGCCGGCGACCTCGGCAAGCGTCCGCAGAATCCCCTGACCCTCCAGCGCCGCGACGAACTGGGCCAGTTGCAGCGAGTCATGCAGCGCATGGGCGACAGCCTGCGCGAGCTGGTCGGGCGGATCGGCGACGGCGTCAGCCAGTTGGCCAGCTCCGCCGAGGAACTCTCGGCGGTCACCGAGCAGACCCGCGCCGGGGTCAACAGCCAGAAAGTGGAGACCGACCAGGTCGCCACCGCCATGCACGAGATGGCCGCCACCGTGCAGGACGTCGCGCGCAACGCCGAACTGGCTTCCCAGGCCGCTCGCCAGGCCGACGAAGAGGCGCGCCAGGGCGACGCGGTGGTCGACCAGGCGGTGACCCGCATCGAGCGCCTGGCTAGCGAAATGGACGTTTCCAGCGAAGCCATGGCGCGCCTGAAGAACGACAGCGAGCAGATCGGCAGCGTCCTCGACGTGATCAAGTCGGTGGCCGAGCAAACCAACCTGCTGGCGCTCAACGCAGCCATCGAAGCGGCACGCGCCGGCGACGCCGGACGCGGCTTCGCGGTGGTCGCCGACGAGGTCCGCGGCCTGGCCCAGCGCACCCAGCAGTCCACCGCCGAGATCGAGGGCCTGATCCAGCGTCTCCAGCAGGGCGCCGGCGAAGCCGCCGAACGCCTGGAGAACAGCCGCTCGCTGACCGCCAGCACGGTGGAACTGGCGCGCCGCGCCGGCGCCGCGCTGGACAGCATCACCCGCACCGTCTCCGACATCCAGAACATGAACCTGCAGATCGCCACTGCCGCGGAGCAACAGAGCACGGTGGCCGAGGAGATCAACCGCAGCGTCCTCAGCGTGCGCGACGTCGCCGAACAGTCGGCCGCCGCCAGCGAGCAGACCGCCGCCTCCAGCGGCGAGCTGGCGCGCCTGGGCACGCAGTTGCAGGCGCAGGTGGGACGCTTCCGCCTGTAACATCCCGAGAGGATCCTCCTTGCATCGGCAGCCCCTCCCGTCCATCGAAAGCGGACAGGAGGGGCACCTTTGCGTAGGATCAGGCTTTCGCCTTTTGGGAGATGACGCCATGCGCCCGATGACCATCGATATCGACGAACTGGCCTTCGCCCTGGATACCCCGGGAATCGACCACTACCTCGACCTGCACAGCGGCAAGGTGCTGCTGATCTCCGCCGAGGCGCCCGATCCCGAACTGGACGCATTGCTGGAAAACGAGCCGGAACGCCTGCTGCTGATCGACCCGCTGAGCACCACCCAGTCGCTGGGACTGATGCAGGATTTCCTCCGCGAGGTGGAAGAGCCGCACGCCTATGCGACGCTCGCCAACGCGCTGCAGAGCCGCAAGCCGTTCAAGGCCTTCAAGCACTCTCTGATGGAGTACCCGGAACTGTTGCAGGACTGGTACCGCTACCAGAACGAGCGCCTGCGCGAATGGGCGCTGGACTGGCTGGAGGACAACGATATCCAGCCGGCCGCGCGGCAGAGTCCGACGTCGCTCCTGCCGCCGCCGGGCAAGCCGTTCGCCTAGCGCGGTACTAGAGGACCTGGCGGAGGAAGGCCTGGGCCCGCGGGTCCTGCGGATTGTCGAAGAACTGCGCCGGCGGCGCGTCCTCCAGCAGCTTGCCGTGGTCGAAGAACAGCACGCGGTCGGCCACTTCGCGGGCAAAGCCCATCTCGTGGGTCACGCAGACCATGGTCATGCCTTCCACGGCCAGGGTCTTCATGACGTCGAGGACTTCGCCGACCATCTCCGGATCAAGCGCCGAGGTCGGTTCGTCGAACAGCATCACCTTGGGGTCCATGCACAACGCGCGAGCGATCGCCACGCGCTGCTGCTGGCCGCCGGACAGGCGCGAGGGATATTCGTCAGCCTTCTGCCCGATACCGACCTTGGCCAGCAGCGCCCGCGCCTTGGCCTCGCGCTCGGCCTTGCCGCGTTTGCGCACCACGCGCTGGGCCAGGCAGAGGTTCTCGAGCACGGTCATGTGCGGGAACAGGTTGAAATGCTGGAACACCATGCCGACTTCGCGGCGGTAGGCATTGATGTCGGTCCTCGGGTCGGCCAGGTCGACGCCGTCGATGCTCACCGAGCCTTCGTCGAACTCCTCCAGGCCGTTCAGGCAGCGCAGGAAGGTCGACTTGCCGGAACCGGACGGACCGATCACCACCAGCACCTCGCCCCTGGCCACGTGGGTACTCACGTCGTCCACCGCGCGCACTACCTGGCCGCGGGTATCGAAGACCTTCAGCAGGTTGCGTACTTCAATCACTTTGTCCGAGCCTCCGCTCCAGTCGGGATGCCATGTGCGAAAGGGGCAGGTTCAACAGCAGGTACAGCGCGGCGACGCAGAACCAGATCTCGAAGGTGGAGAACGAGGTGGTGATCGCCTCACGGCCGCTCTTGGTCAGTTCGGTGATGGCGATCACCGAGACCAGCGAGGTGTCCTTGACCAGGCTGATGAACTGCCCGGCCAGCGGCGGCAGCACGCGCTTGAAGGCCTGCGGCAGGATCACGTAGCGCATCGACTGGCCGGCGTTCAGGCCCAGGGAGCGGGCGGCCTCGTTCTGTCCGCGGGCGATGGACTGCACGCCGGCCCGAATGATCTCGGCCACGTAGGCGCCGGTGAACAGCGCCAGCGCCGCGACCCCGGCGAACTCGCGGGACAGGTTGAGCACGGTGCCGATGAAGAAGTAGAAGATGAAGATCTGCACCAGCAACGGCGTGCCGCGCACCAGCTCGACGTAGATCGTCGACAGGTCGTGCAGGGTCGGGTTTTTCGACAGCCGGCAGAGGCCGGCGACCAGGCCGATCGCCAAGCCGATGGCACCGGACACCAGCGATAGCCAGAGGGTGGTCCACAGGCCCCAGAGCAGTGGGCCGGCGGCCCAGTGGCGGGTCACCCCGACCGCGTCGCCCTCGGCCACGTCGTCGCCTTCGGAGAATTGCAGGCTGTCCTGGGCGACGGTCACGACCTGCTTCTCGCCGCTCTCGCCAAGCAGCGTGACGCGCGCGTCCCTGCCCTGTTCCTCGATAGCCTCGACCCGGCCGATCTCGTTGGCCCGCAACGGCTCCTCGGCCTGGTAGGCGAAGTACTGCGGAACGCGGTTCCAGCGCCATTCATAGGAAATCAGCGAGGTGGAGAACCACAGCGCCCAGGCCAGGACCAGCAGGATCAGCCCGGTCAGCAGGTGCCAGGGCCAGACGGAACGTTTCTTCTTGGTCACGGAAACTCTCTCGAACGATGGAATGCGCAGGTACGACGGCCCCCTTCGCGGGGGCCGTCAGCGGTTCATTCCATTTCCTTCAGCCACTCGGTGTTCTTGAACCACTTGTCGTGGATGCGCTGATAGGTGCCGTCTTCGCGGATCTGATGGAGGAAGTTGTTGATGAAATTGATGCTGTCGTAGTCGCCTTTCTTCAGGCCGAACGCCAGCGGCTCGTAGGTGAACGGCTGGTCGAGGTAGACCAGCTTGCCGGCGCCGAACTTGCTCACCGCCACCACGTTGTAGGGCGAGTCGTAGATGAAGGCGTCAGCCTTGCCGTTGACCACGTCCATCACCGCTTCCGGCTCGTTGTCGAAGCCGTGGTACTTGGCCTTGCTGATCAGCTTGCGGGCAACGATCTCACCGGTGGTGCCGATCTTCGAGGTGATGCTGTACTGCGGATCGTTCAGGTCCTTGTAGGACTTGATCTTGCCTTCCAGCTCCTTGCGCACCAGCAGGGTCTGGCCGACCACGATGAAGGGCTCGGAGAAGTTCAGGCGCAGGTTGCGCTCCTGGGTCAGGGTCATGCCCGAGCCGATCATGTCGAACTTGTCGGTCAGCAGCGCCGGAATGATGCCGTCGTAGCTGGTGGAGACCAGCTCCAGCTTGACGCCCATGGACTTGGCCATGGCCTTGAGCAGGTCGACTTCGAAGCCGATGATCTGGCCGCGCTTGTTGGTCATCTCGAACGGCATGTAGGTCGGGTCCATGCCGACCCGCAGGGTGCCGCGCTTGACCGCGTCCTCCACCGCGCCGGCCGCCTGGACCGAAGCCACGCCCACCAGGGCGCAGACGCCCAGAACCAATGAAGCAAGATACTTTTTCATTCCCCAATCCCCAGCAGTCTTAGAAACACAGTCGTCGAACGGATGCTCTCGTCGTGTCGCCGTCCCGGGCGGGCAGCAGGCCATGACCGGCTGCGCAAAAGGCGGCCGATAGTACCTCAGCTGGCGAACGATACGAGACTTTCTGGATTGCCGGCGCAGGGTAACAGCAGCGCCGCACGGGGAAAACAGGCAAGAAACAGACCATGCCCCCGGCGGCGTTCCGCCGGGGGCATGGGATCAGGACTGGGCGGCGGGCAGCAGGCCGGCGTCGCCGGGCACTACCTGGGCCAGCGGTACGCTGGCGGCGTGGGGGTCGTCCGCCTCGGCCTTGCGCCAGCGGCCGAGCCAGTCGTCGCGGTCCTCTTCCCAGACCCGCGTATGCAGGCGCGAAAGTGCTACCGGGTCACTCAACAGGGCCAGGCGCGTGGCGCCGTCGAGCTGTTCCGGGCCCTTCTCGATGGCCTTGCCGATACGCTCGCCGCGCACCGTCTCGATGGCTTGCGCACGGTTGTGGCGAGCCGTGCCCATGGCGCAGGCCAGGGCGTTGAGCAACGGATCGACGGCGGCCTTGAGGAAGCCATCCTTGAGTGCATGCCAGCGGTTCTCGTAGGTGTACTCGTCGGTGGCGCGCAGCTCGCGCGGCGTGTCGTACTCCTCCGGGATCAGGAACAGCTTTTCATCGCGGGCGCGCAGGCCCAGCTTCACCCGGCTGGAGATCACCGATACCGGGATAGACAGGATCAGCGAACCGACGATCGGCGACAGCCACCACAGGAAGCGCGGGTTGAGCCAGGCCACCAGCAGGGTCCAGGCGATACCCAATAGGGTCTGCATGCCGTGCCGGCGGATCGCCTCGCTCCAGGGCGTGGCGTCGTCGTCGCGCTGCGGCGAGTTCCACTGCACCGACCAGCCGAGGAAGGCGGCCAGCACGAAGCGGGTGTGGAAGAGCATTCGCACCGGCGCCAGCAGCACCGAGAAGAACATCTCCAGGAGCATGCTCAGGGTCACTCGGATCACCCCGCCGAAACCCTTGGCGCCCTTGGCCCAGATCAGCATTACGCTGAGCAGTTTGGGCAGGAACAACAGGGTCAGGGTGGTGGAGAACAACGCGATGGCCTTCTCCGGATGCCACTGCGGCCAGATCGGGAACAGCTGCCGCGGTTCCAGGAAGTACTGCGGCTCCATCAGTTGGTGCACCGCCAGCAGCGCGGTGGAAAGCACCAGGAAGAAGAACCACAACGGCGCCGACAGGTAGGACATGACCCCGGTGAGGAACACCGCGCGGTGCACTGGGTGCATGCCCTTGACCAGGAACAGGCGGAAGTTCATCAGGTTGCCGTGGCACCAGCGGCGGTCGCGCTTGAGTTCGTCGAGCAGGTTCGGCGGCAGTTCTTCGTAGCTGCCGTCGAGGTCGTAGGCGATCCACACACCCCAGCCGGCACGGCGCATCAGCGCAGCCTCGACGAAGTCGTGGGACAGGATCGCGCCGGCGAACGAGCCCTTGCCCGGCAACGGCGCCAGGGCGCAGTGGTCGATGAAGGGCTGCATGCGGATGATCGCGTTGTGGCCCCAGTAGTGCGACTCGCCGAGTTGCCAGAAGTGCAGGCCGGCGGTGAACAGCGGGCCGTAGACGCGGGTGGCGAACTGCTGCATGCGCGCATACAGGGTGTCCATGCCGGACGCCTTCGGCGCGGTCTGGATGATCCCCGCCTCAGGATTGGCCTCCATCAGGCGCACCAGCTTGGCCAGGCAGTCGCCGCTCATCACGCTGTCGGCGTCCATCACCACCATGTAGCGGTAGTCGCCGCCCCAGCGCCGGCAGAAGTCGTCGATGTTGCCGCTCTTGCGCTTCACCCGGCGCCGGCGGCGACGGTAGAAGATCTTGCCGAAGCCCTTGGTCTCGCGGCACAGCTCGAGCCAGGCCTGCTGCTCGGCGACGGCGATATCCGGGTCGTTGGTGTCGCTGAGGACGAAGAAGTCGAATCGTTCCATCTCGCCGGTGGCGGCCATCGACTCGACGGTCGCCCGCAGGCCGGCGAATACCCGCGGCACGTCTTCGTTGCAGATCGGCATGACGATCGCCGTGCGGGCGTCGGCGGCGATCGGCTCGCTGCCGGCGCTGCTGCCGGAGATCCGGTAGCGGTCGCGCCCGGTGAGCAGCTCCCAGAAGCCCATCAGCGCGGTCCAGAAGCCGGCCGAGACCCAGCAGAAGAGGATCGCGAAGAGCGCCAGGATGCCGAACTGGATGACATAGGGCAGCACCTGCTGGACGGTATCCAGCAGGCTCTGCTGGGCCAGTTCCTCCAGGTCGACGAAGGCCCAGCCCTGGTAGGGCAGGATGCCTTTCATGTAGTAGGTGGCGACCGAGGTCTGCGCCAGCATCAACAACAGCAGGATGAACCGGCGCAGCGAGCCGACCCGCTGCCAGCGGGCCCGCGGCAGGGCACGCTTGGGCTTGGGCGGGTTGCTGCGTCCGGTCAGCCGACGCCAGCCGCGCACCAGGATGTTGGTGCGCCAGGGCTCGGGAATCACCTTGGTACGGCGGATCGGCGGGGAAATCTTGAGGAAGGTGCGACCCTGGGCGTCGACGCCGAACATCTCGGCGTCGTCCAGCTCAGGGGTGCCCAGCTGCAGGCGGGCGCGTACCGAGGCCAGGGCGGGATCGCCCCCGGCATCGGCAGCGGCGCCTTCCGCTCCCGCCAGGCGAGCGTGCAGCTCGGAGAAGGAAGCGGACTCGCCAAGCCGCTCCCGCTCCTCTTCCGCCAGGGGAAGATGAGCGAGGTAGTCGGCCAGCGGTGCTTTCGTAGTGGATGGGTTATTCATCGGCAGGCAGCTGATAGCTCCAGGTTTCGCTCAGTGGCTTCTGCGCCTCGTCGACCAGCGCCGCGCGCATTTCCACCGGCTTCTTCGGATCCTTGACCTTGATCCGCAGCGTCAGGCGCCAGCCTTTCAGGACCGGGTTGTAACGCAGGCTGTTCTCCACCACCTCGGCGTTGCTGTCGGTGCTGACCTGGGTGGTCACCGGCGCGTCCGGCGCCAGGTCCTTCAGGGCCGGCCCTTCGAAGTCGACGACCAGGGCGGTGCTGCCGTCCTGCTGGCGGATCAGGTTCTTCTGCTTCACGTCGCCGACCGAGCGCATGGTCTGCTTGACCCAGGAGGATTTCGGGTCGTGCAACTCGTCTTCATTCATGGTCCAGTGCAGGCGGTAGGCGAAGTCCAGCGGCTTTCCGACCTCAGGCTGGGTCTCGGGGTTCCAGAACGCGACGATATTGTCGTTGGTTTCGTCCGGGGTCGGGATTTCCACCAGTTCCACGGTGCCCTTGCCCCAGTCGCCCTTCGGCTCGATCCAGGCGCTCGGACGCAGGTCGTAGCGGTCGTCCAGGTCTTCGTAGCGGGAGAACTCGCGGCCGCGCTGGAGCAGGCCGAAGCCTTTCGGGTTCTCCACGCTGAAGGTGCTCACCGACAGGTGCTTCGGATTGTTCAGCGGACGCCACAGCCACTCGCCGTTGCCGGCATGGATCTGCAGACCGCTGGAGTCATGCAGCTCGGGCCGGAAGTTGTGCTGCTCGGACGGCTGGTTGGAGCCGAACAGGTACATGCTGGTCAGCGGCGCCAGGCCCAGTTTGCTGACCTTGTCGCGGAGGAACACGCGGGCCTGGACATCCATCACCGCATCCTTGCCCGGACGCAGCACGAAGCGGTAGGCGCCGGTGGCCCGCGGCGAGTCGAGCAGGGCGTAGATCACCAGTTGCTTGTCCTGCGCCTTCGGCCGCTCGATCCAGAATTCGCGGAAGCGCGGGAACTCTTCGCCCGAAGGCAGCGCGGTATCGATCGCTAGGCCGCGCGCCGACAGACCGTAGACCTGGCCCTTGCCGACCACGCGGAAGTAGCTCGCGCCAAGGAAGGTGGCGATCTCGTCCTGCTTGTCGGCCTTGTTGATCGGATAGAGCACGCGGAAACCGGCATAGCCGAGATCCTTGGTGGCATTCTCGTCGAACTTCAGGGATCCGAAATCGAATTTGGTGCGATCGTACTTGATCGGCTTGACCGTGGTAGCGGTCACCTCGTTGATCTTCACCGGCGTGTCGAAGTGCATGCCCTGGTGATAGAAGCTCAGCTTGAACGGCGTCTTCAGCTTGCCCCAGTAGGCGCGCTCGTTGATGAAACGGATCTGCTGGTAATCGGCGAATTTCATTTCGCTGAATTCCGATGGCAGGTTGCTGGTCGGCGCGGAATACTTGTCGCCGGCCAGGTCCTTGGCCTTGCTCGCCACGTCGTCGATGCTGAACGCCCATACCGGGGCGGCGACGAATGCCAGCGCAGTCGAGCCGGCAAGCAGCAGGGTGCGCACGCGGGCGCGGAAATCGGTGTTTGAAACGGAACGGAAAATCACGAGGCCCCCTCGTCCGTGAACATGAATTACTGAAGACGCCCTGACCGTTCAGGGGTCTCCGACGGCACCGGAGTGCCGGTCGAACATGGTTTCGCCACATTCGCTGCCAAACCCGATAGATAGCCAGATTTGGCGCGATCTGACAAAAAGAATGCCTGTTTCCAGTCATTCGCGTTACGTGCACCGGGCCTGGAAAACCAGGGGGCATGCCGCTCGTCGGCTAGCGACCCCAGAGGTTCCGACCCTGCCCGGGCGGAATGATTCCCGTCCATTGGGTTGCAGGACGCCCCGCCCGGCATCGGGATGCCGGCCGGCCTGTCCTGTACAGCATGAAATCGGCGTGCGGATGATGCACCGAGGTTGTGACAAAAGGCCATGTATCTGTCACAAAAATTCACCGTTCCGGCCCCGCCATCCCTCCCTGAAGCACCTTGGGGACATTCCCCTCGACGCCGATCAACTCTCCAGCAGGAAGGTCACCGGCCCGTCGTTGACCAGGTGCACCTGCATGTCGGCGCCGAAACGCCCGGTCGCCACCTGCGGATAGGCCTCCCGCGCCAGTTTCACCAGGTGCTCGAACACCGTCTCTCCTTGCGCCGGCGGCGCCGCGCTGGAGAAGCTCGGACGCAGTCCGCTGCGGGTGTTCGCCGCCAGGGTGAATTGCGAGACCAGCAGCAAGCCGCCCTGCACGTCCAGCAAGGACCGGTTCATCTTGCCCTCGTCGTCGCCGAACACCCTGTAGTTGAGCAGCTTGTGCAGCATCTTCGCCGCGCAACGCTCGCCATCCTCGGGCTCGACCCCGACCAGCACCAGCAGGCCGCGATCGATGGAGCCGACGATTTCGCCGCCAACCTCCACCCGCGCCGCGCCGACGCGCTGCAGCAATGCCTTCATTCGGCCTCCGGCGGCAGGTCGAGCAGTCGCCGGCCGATCTCGTTGGTGGCGCGCACCAGCGCATCGACTATCCCCGGCTCGCTGGCGGTGTGCCCGGCGTCGCGGATGATCTGCAGTTCGCTGTTCGGCCAGGCCTGGTGCAGGGCCCAGGCATTGTCCAGCGGACAGATGGCGTCGTAGCGGCCATGCACGATCACGCCAGGCAGATGGGCGATGCGGTGCATGTCCTCGAGCAACTGGTTGGGCCTGAGGAAGCCCTGGTTGACGAAGAAGTGGTTCTCGATGCGCGAGATCGACAGCGCCCTGCCCGGCTCGGTGAAGCGGTCCACCACCATGGGGTTGGGGCGCAGCGTGGCGGTGCGGCCCTCCCAGGTCGACCAGGCCTTGGCGGCGTGCATCTGGGCGATCTGGTCGCTACCGGTCAGGCGCTTGTGGAAGGCCGCCAGCAGGTCGCCGCGCTCTTCCGGCGGGATCGGCGCGACATAGTCTTCCCAATAGTCGGGGAACAGGCGGCTGGCGCCTTCCTGGTAGAACCAGTGGATGTCCTGCGGACGGCAGAGGAAGATGCCGCGCAGGATCAGCGCATGGACCCGCTCGGGATGGGTCTGCGCGTAGGCCAGCGACAGGGTCGAGCCCCAGGAACCGCCGAACAGCACCCACTTCTCGATACCCAGGTGCTCGCGCAGGCGCTCCATGTCCGCCACCAGCTCCCAGGTGCTGTTCTTCTCCAGGCTGGCGTGGGGCGTGGAACGGCCGCAACCGCGCTGGTCGAAGGTGACGATACGGTAGAGGTTGGGATCGAAGAAGCGACGCGACAGGGCATCGCAACCGGAGCCGGGGCCGCCGTGGACGAAGACGACCGGCAGTCCGTCCGGCGAACCACTTTCGTCGGCATACAGCACATGCGGTTCGTCGACGGCCAGCTCGTGGCGAGCGTAGGGTTTAATTTCCGGATACAGAACTAGCATGATGCGCTCCCGAGGCGATGTGTTCGGCCCCCGGCGCAAACGTCGACAGCGGGCCCGTCCTTTGCTCTGCCGCGCATGATACTTCGGCGCCGGGAAAAAAACCGAGCGGCTTTCATGTCCGCCCCGGTAGACAGGAAACCATCAATCCAAGCAACGGCGCCTGGCGCCGGGAGAGCGAGCATGGCCGAGGCCTTGCGACACCGTATCCGCGCCGCCGGCCTGCTGGTGGTGGAGCAACGCATCCTGCTGGTCCGCCACGAGGTCGGCGGCGACATCTACTGGATTCCGCCCGGCGGCGGCTTCGAGTCGGAATGCGACGAATCGACGAAGGATACCGTCCGGCGCGAGTTTTTCGAGGAGACCGGCCTGCGGGTGGACGTCGGCCCGCTGGTCTACGTGCGCGAATTCGCCGAACCCGCCGCCGGGCGCTTCCACATGGAACTGTTCTACCGCATCGACGCCTGGCGTGGCGAGCCGACCCTGGCCAACCTGAAGGGCCTGGGCGGCGACGAGTTCGATATCCGCGAGATCGGCTGGATCGCCCGCGACGAACTGCCTGGCCTGCCGTCCTTCTATCCAGCCGAACTGGCCGACGACGTCTGGTCGCGCCTGGACGCGCCGACGCCGTCGATCCGCCACCTTGGCCTGCAGCGCTAGACGCTCACTGCACCGGATCGCTGGTGGGGTTCTCGAGGATCGCCTTCAGCTCCGCGGTCATGGGGAACTCCAGGTTCAACCCCTTGGGCGGGATCGGCTGCTGGAACCAGCGCTGGTAGATGCCCTGTATCTCGCCCGAGCGATACAGCCCGGCCAGGGTCTCGTTGACCAGGGCAAGGAACTGCGGGTCGTCCTTGCGCACCATGCAGCTGTAGATCTCCCGCGATTGCGGCTCGCCGACCACCACCCAGTCGTGCGGCTGGCGCGCCTTGGCGCGTTCGCCGTAGAGCAGCGCATCGTCCATGTAGAAGGCCACCGCGCGACCCGATTGCAGCATCTGGAAGGCTTCGCCGTGGTCCTTGGCGCTGACCACGTTCATCCCCAGCTTGTGTTCAGCGTTGTAGTTCTTCAGGTAGCGCTCGTTGGTGGTGCCGGCGGTGGTCACCACGTTCTTGCCCTTGAGGTCGTCGAAGTGGGCGATGCCGCTGTCCTTGCGGGTCAGCAACTGGCCCTTGACGTAGATGAAGCCGTAGGAGAACGCCACCTGTTTCTGCCGCTCGGCGGTGACCCCGGTGGAGCCGCACTCCAGGTCGACGGTGCCGTTCTGCACCAGCGGGATGCGAGTCTGCGAAGTGACCAGGTTGTACTTCACCTTGAGTTCCGGCTTGCCGAGGGTGCTTTTGAGCCGCTCCACCACCTTGCCGGCCAGTTCCACCGAATAGCCCATGGGCTGGCCGCTGTTATCGCCAAGGTAGGAGAAAGGCACCGAGGCATCGCGATAACCCAGGGTTATCGTGCCGTTGTCGGCAACCTTCTTCAGGGTGCCGCTGAGTTCCTCGGCCTGCGCGGCGCCGATGGCGAGCGACAGGGAGAGTGCGAGGGTGCTGGATACAAGGGTTTTCATCGGAGGTTCTGCCTCTTTTTTCTTATGGCTATGGAAAGTAAGTCAGCCCCTGGCCGCCACCACGGTGATCTCCACCAGCACCGACGGACGCGCCAGCTCCGCCTGGACGGTGGTCCGGCTGGGTGCCTGG
Organism: Pseudomonas sp. YA1; assembly: GCF_058680555.1. Lineage (NCBI taxonomy): Bacteria > Pseudomonadati > Pseudomonadota > Gammaproteobacteria > Pseudomonadales > Pseudomonadaceae > Pseudomonas > Pseudomonas sp. YA1. The sequence continues at coordinate 243,584 of NZ_JBZWBG010000005.1, read as the reverse complement.
CCGGTCGGCAACCACTGGGTCCAGACCTCGTTCAGGGCGGCGAAATCGCGGGCGATGTCCTTCAGGTAGATGGTCGCGCTGAGGATACGCTCCTTGCGCGACCCGGCCTCGGCCAGCAGCGCGTCGATCTTCGCCAGCACCTCGCGGGTCTGGCCATGGATATCCTCGGCCTGGCCCGGCACCTGGCCGGAAAGAAATACCAGGGCGTCGAAGCAGACCGCGGCGGACAGGCGGTCGTTGGTGGCGATACGGGTCGGTTCCATGGGAGTGCTCCAGTCGAGGGGGGATCAGCCAGCCAGCGCGCCGCGCGGCAGCAGGCCAGTGGTATCGATGCTCGGCGGGCGGCGGCCGATCTGCTCGGCCAGCAGGCGCCCGCTGCCGCAGGCCAGGGTGAAGCCGAGCGCGCCGTGGCCGAGGTTGAGCCAGAGGTTGCGGTAGCCGCCGTTGCCCACCAGCGGTACCCCGGTGGGCGTGGCCGGGCGCATGCCGGCCCATTCGACGGCGGCGTCGAAATCGCCGCCCTGCGGGAACGTGTCCCGCGCCTGCTGGCGCAGCAGTGCCAGGCGCGCGGGCTCGAGGCCGGGGTCGAAGCCGACGATGTCGACCATCGCGGCGATCCGCAGCCGCTCGCCGATCCGCGCGTAGACGATCTTGCGGTCGTAATCGGTGATGCTGGTATCCGGCGCGCGGTGCTGCGCGCCGACCGGCAGGGTCAGGCTATAGCCCTTGAGCGGGTATAGCGGCAGGCGCAGGCCCGGCAGCATCAATTCGGCGCTGCGGTAGCCGGCGGCCAGCACCACATGATCGGCCTCGATGAGATCGCCGCCGACCTCGACGCCACGCACCGCCGCGCCGCCCTCGACGATCTTCGTCACCCTGCGGCCATGCAGTTGCCGGCAATGTCCGGAAGCCTGCAGGCGCTCGGCAAGTTGCACGCAGAAGGCATGGCAGTCGGCGACCTCCTCGTCCGGCGTGTGGATGCCGCCGACGAAGGGCGCGGCGGACAGGGCCGGCTCCAGCGCGAGGCACTCGGCGGCGGTCAGGACGAATTGCGCCGAAGGATCGGCCAGGCCCTGGCGGGCCCTCGTAAAGCTGGCCGGTTGGCGAAACGCCACCAGCTTGCCGTTGCGCCGCCAGTCGAAGCCATCGAGGCCATCCTCCTCGCGCCAGGCCTGCAGGGTGCGCTGGCTGAGCAATGCCAGGCGCAGCAGGTGCGCGGCATTGCGGCGGTTCAGCGAGCCGCGGCAGGCCGCGAGGAAGCCCAGCAGCCAGCGCCACTGCGCCGGATCAAGGCGCGGCCGCAGGCGCAACGGCGCATCGTTGCGCAGCAGCCAGCCGAGCGCCTGGGCCGGCACGCCGCTGTCGGCCAATGGCGCCACGTAGCGATAGGACAACTGCCCGCCATTGGCGTAGCTGGTTTCCAGCCCGCCCCGCTCGCGCGCTTCCACCAGGGTCACGTCGAATCCTTCGCGAACCAGGGCGTAGGCCGTGGCCAGGCCGACCACGCCGGCGCCGATGATGCAAACCCGCTGAGCCATGACAATCGTTATCCAGGTGTTTTCCAGGGCTTCGACGATAGGTGCGGATGACAGCGGTAGGACAATGAATAAAGATGGCCAGGGTATAAATCCAGGTTATGGGATCGCGCCGATGAAGCTCCGCCATATCGAAGTGTTCCAGGCGATCCGCCAGGCTGGCTCGGTCAGCGGCGCCGCACAGTTGCTGCATGTGTCCCAACCGGCGGTGAGCAAGGTCCTGCAGCACGCCGAGCAGCAACTGGGCTTCCCGCTGTTCTTGCGAGTGCGCGGCAAGCTGCTGGCGACTCCGGAAGCGCTGGAACTGGAGCGAGAAGTGGCCAAGCTCAGCGATAGCCTGCAGGCCGTGCGGCGCCTGGCGCAGAACCTGCGGCGCCAGCCGGGCCACAGCCTGCGCATCGGCGCCACCCCGGCCCTGGCGCTGTCGCTGCTGCCGCGGGCGATCGGCGAATGGAGCGCGCGCTATCCGCAGAGCGGCTGCGAACTGGCCACCTTGCATTCGCGCGAGCTGGTGCAGGGCCTGCTGATGCGCGAACTGGACCTAGCCCTGAGCCTGAAGCAGCCGGAACACCCCGGCCTGCGCGGCGAAGCCATCGCCAGCGGCGTATTGGTGGCCCTGGCGCCGCGCGAACACTGGCCCGAAGCGGAACGCCGGCAGCCGCTGAGCCTGGCCGGGCTGGCCGGCGAAGCGCTGATCGGGCTGTCCACCGCCGACCCGCTGTTCGCCCGCCTGGAGGATTACCTCAGCGCCGTGGAGCCACCGCCACAGGTGAAGATCGCCGTGCAGACCTACGCCCTCGCCCGCGCCCTGGTGGAGGCTGGGGCGGGCCTGGCGCTGGTCGATCCCTTCACCGCCCTCGGCGCCGACCCGCACAGCACCGCGATCCGCCCATTGAGCCCGGCCTTCCCGGTCACCCTCTACGCCATCACCCGCGCCGACGAAACCCCGCCGCACACCCTCGCTCCGCTGTTGCGGATGCTCGCCCGCCAGGCCGAGGAGCGTTTGCGGGCCGTGCAGATGTAGCATTTGCCGCCTGGCCTGCCGCTGGAAACCTTGGACGTCGTTCTGGCCCACGCCTCGCGTACTTACCGCTCCGGCTTCCAGTCTGGGTGGTCCGCGTCGTAGCCCTGGGTGGGATGAGGAGGCAGAGGATAGTCCTCTATCAGATTGGGGAAACGTAAGTCGGGGTCAGCTTCAAGCTTTTTGTAGATTGAATAATACGCTTCTCGCAACTTTTCGTCGGGGGCGTACCACATTGCACTTGCAGGGGGAGTCTCACTTCCGAAGACTCGTGATAGGAAAAAAGCCGCACTCTTGCCCCCCTGAGAGACTGACACCTGATAATAAACAAGTGCCTTTGGGAAATTGTGTTCTACTATCTTGTAATACGCCCCCAGCTCATAACTAGCCGGCGCATAACCCTGACTAGCAGCACAGTGAGTATACGCCAACCCCAAATCCTTTTTTTTGGCCACATATATATAAAGCTTACCTAGTTCAGTTAGTGCCGGCGGATTTCCTAGGCTAGCAGCCTTATCAAGAAAAGTAAGTCCGTCAGTTGCAGGGTTTTTAACCCCGGCGCGATTTCCAATCATTGCTCCCATATCATAGAACCCCTGAGGCACATCCAGATCTATCATCTTTTGATAGAGATCCAATGCCTTCTGCGTATCTTTTTCTACTCCTCCGGGCCACCCTGTACGATAAAGATTCGCCAAGTTGTGCATGGCCTTCCAGTGGCCGCGCTCGGCCGCCTTGCTGTACAACCCGACGATACGAGGCCACGGACGCAAGGTATCGGGCTTGGCCAGGGTCGCCGCTTCGCGATACCAAGCATCGGCCTGCGGGTCCAGAGGGGGTAGATGGTCCTTTTCGTTAACGCAGACAAAAGGCTTGCTGTCAGCCATAGCGGGAACTGCCGCGAGACAAAGTACAGCCCATATTCCAATAGCCATTAGCCGAATCACTGACCCGGCTTCCAGTCGGGTCGAGCTGCGTCGTAGCCCTGGACGGGGTGGGGTGGCAAGGGGTTATCTTTTACCAAATTGGGAAAACGAAGATCGGAGTCGGCATCAATTTGCAGATAGAGGGAGTAGTAGAATTTCTCAAGCTTTTCATCCGGCGTATACCACATTGCACTTGAAGGAGGCGTCCTCTTTCCGAAGACGCGCGAGAGAAAAAAGGCTGCACTCCTGCCGCCTTGAGAGACGGAGACTTGATAGTAGCTAAGTGCCTTTGGATAATTATGTTCAACCAACTCATAGTAGCTTCCAAGCTCATAGCTCGCCGGAGCATAACCTTGACTGGAAGCACAACTGGTATACGCCAGCCCCAATTCCTTTTCCTTGGCCACATAAATATAGAGTTTACCCAACTCAGTCAGTGCTGGCGGGCTCCCCAAACTAGCGGCTTTATCCAAGAAGGTCAGACCATCGGTAGCAGGGTTCTTAACACCGGCACGATTACCGATCATTGCCCCCATGTCATAGAAACCTTGGGGTACTCCTAGGCCGATCATCTTCTGGTAAATATCCAGAGCTTTCTGTGTATCCTTCTCTACTCCACCAGGCCACCCCGTTCGATAGAGATTTGCCAGGTTATGCATCGCCTTCCAATGACCGCGCTCCACTGCCTTGCTGTAAAGCTCGACGATACGGCCCCAGGGCCGCAGAGTATCGGGCTTAGCCAAGGCTGCTGCTTCGCGGTACCAAGCATCGGCTTGCGGATCCAACGGCGGCAGATGGTCTTTCTCATTAACGCAGACAAATGATTTGCTGTTGGCCATCACGGGAACGGCTGCAAGACAGAGCACGGCCCAAAGTCCAATAGCCATCAGCCGCATCACTGCCCCGGTTTCCAGTCGGGCCGATCTGCATCGTAGCCCTGGGTCGGGTGAGAAGGTAGAGGATGGTCCTTTATCAAGTTGGGAAAACGAAAATCAGGATCAGCGGCAAGTTTATCGTAAATACCATCATATAATTTGCGCAATTTCTCATCGGGTGCGTACCACATTCTATCGACATCAGGACTGGCTTTATCAAAAACACCGGAGATAAATAAAGCCGCACTCTTTCCGCCCTGAGAGACTGACGCCTGATAATAACCCAGTGCTTTTTGGAAAATTATGTTCTACTATCTTGTAATACGCCCCCAACTCATAACTAGCCGGCGCATAGCCCTGGCTAGCAGCACAGTGAGTATACGCCAACCCCAAATCCTTTTTTTTGGCCACATATATATAGAGCTTACCTAGCTCGGTTAGTGCCGGCGGATTTCCTAGGCTAGCAGCCTTATCAAGAAAAGTAAGCCCGTCAGTTGCAGGATTCATGACCCCTGCACGATTGCCGATCATTGCTCCCATATCATAGAACCCTTGGGGCACCTCCAGATCGATCATCTTTTGATAGAGATCCAATGCCTTCTGCGTATCTTTTTCTACTCCTCCGGGCCACCCTGTGCGATAAAGATTCGCCAAATTATGCATCGCCTTCCAATGCCCGCGCTCCACTGCCTTGCTGTAAAGCTCGACGATACGGCCCCAGGGCCGCAGAGTATCGGGCTTGGCCAAGGCTGCTGCTTCGCGGTACCAAGCATCGGCTTGCGGATCCAACGGCGGCAGATGGTCTTTTTCATTAGCGCAGACAAATGGTTTGCTGTTGGCCATCACGGGGACGCCTGCAAGACAGAGCACGGCCCAAAGTCCAATAGCCATCAGCCGCATCACTGCCCCGGTTTCCAGTCGGGCCGATCTGCGTCGTAGCCCTGGGTCGGGTGAGGAGGCAGAGGATGGTCCTTTATCAAGTTGGGAAAACGCAAATCAGGATCAGCGGCAAGTTGATCGTAAATACCATCATATAGTTTGTGCAGCTTCTCATCGGGGGCGTACCACATTCTGTCAACATCGGGACTAGTCTTATCAAAAACTCCGGACATGAAGAAGGCAGCATCATCATTTCCTTGGCTTGCAGCAAGAAGGTAATAGCCTGCCGCCTTTGGGTAGTTATGTGCCACCAAACGATAGTACATCGCCAGCTCGTAATTGGCAGGAGCATAGCCCTGGCCTGCAGCACAGTTCGTATATTTCAGCCCCAACTCATCCTGTCCAGCAACATATATATATAGCCTTCCTAACTCAGTTAATGCTGGTGGATTACCCAAGCTTGCAGCCTTATCGAGAAAAGTAAGTCCATCAGTCGCAGGATTCTTGACGCCAGCACGATTTCCGATCATTGCCGCCATATCGTAGAAACCTTGAGGAACCTTCAAATCGATCATCTTCTGGTAGAGATCTAGAGCTTTCTGAGTATCCTTCTCCACACCGCCTGGCCAACCGGTACGATAGAGGCTCGCCAAGTTATGCATAGCCTTCCAGTGACCACGCTCAACTGCCTTACTGTATAGATCGACGATACGATCCCAGGGACGCAGGGTATCGGGCTTGGCGAGAGCTACTGCCTCCCGATACCATGCATCAGCCTGAGGATCTAGAGATGGCAAATGGTCTTTTTCGTTAACGCATATAAAAGGTCGTAGTTCAGCCGCCATGACAGGATTTCCCGACAACAAAAAAATCAAGAGAAAAAAACATAATGGACGCATCATTCAGTCCACCGTGAGACCGGGGCTATAAGGTGTCACGACATCCCAGAAGCGAAGCAAGTTAGCTACCAAAGGCTCGTCTTTACGTTGCTGTCTCCAATTCGCATCCATTTTCTGATTCCAGAGTTTGAAGTTTTTTTCGGTTGTCGCAGCCACTTTCTGGGCATGTAGCTCCCACAACTCCTCCCGCATCGCCCTCGCCAAATCCGGATTGGGCTGGGCAATCCCCAACTCGCTGTCGCCATGCATGCTGCGGACATTGATATTGGCCGAGCTGAGCAGGGTATAGAGGTCGTCCACCAGCAGCAGCTTGGAGTGCACGTAGATGTGCTTGTAGCGCGCCTTCAGCGGCGGTGCCCCGAGGGCGGCCTCGGCTTCGGCGGACAGGCGCGCTGGCGGCGGGCTGCCGGGGGCGGGGTCGCTGGTGGCCAGGGTGGCGACGACCATCTTGAGGCCGGGTACTTCGGCGAGTTGATAGGGCTTGTCGTCCTCGCCGGTGTTCTTCGCCAGTCCGGGAATCTCCTGCGCGCCGAGATCGCCGAGGCGTTGCTCGACTTCCGGCGTCACGCCTTTCTCTTCGAGCGCCTCGATCTTGCGCTCCAGCCGTTCGATGTTGTTTTCCTGGCCGCGCCGGACATAGGGATCGGGATGTAGGTTTTCCCTGACCTGCTTCAACTGCTCCCGCTTTTCCCTCAAGTCATGCGCCAGGTCGCGCTGTACCTGCGGCATCAGTTGCTCCTGGCCCAGGCCTTTCATCATGTCGTAGGTGGTCTTCGAGGCGTCGCTGGAGTCGGGGGTGTTGGTCACGACGAACAGGTACAGGTCGCCGGGCACACCCCGGGCCTTGCGCACCTGCGCAGTCTTCCGCAGGCGCTCGGCGAAGCCGGCATAACGGAAGTACTGGTTTTCCATGTAGACGTAGTCGGTGGCATTGCCCAGGGCCTTGAGATAGTGCTCCAGGATCGAGCGCTCGTCGTCCTGCGGCTGGGTCCGGCAAATCTGCGCGACGCTGTTGCTGGCGGGCGTGGCGATCTTCGGCAGCGGCAAGGCGTCGCGCTCGGCGGTCAGCGATGGCGTCGAGAACCAGCGCTTGTACCACGGCGTCTCGAGGTCCCAGGCCTCGCTGAAGTTGCGGCTGAGGTCGGCCAGCACCGGTCCCTGGACCTGCATGGAGATATCCTGCCAGGGCCCGAACCCGGGATCGCGACCGGCGGCGCGGTCGTCGAACAGGTGGGCGCTGGTGTCCCAGTAGTTGCGGTGCATGTTGTGACCCATGACGAAGCCGATGGCCTGCGGGCTGCCATAGTCGACCAGGACCATCTTCTGGTGATGGCTGGCGAACTGGGTGAGTACCAGCAACTGGCCGATGCCCAGGTCGTCGATGCCATCGGCGCGCAACAGGTGGATCAGGCTTTGCAGCCGCCCGTTGACGAGGCGCACCTGCTCGCCGTTCATCACCGGCCTGGCCGTCTGCTCGAAGTCGCGGGTACGGAACTCGACGTTCTGCAACCCACCGCCGCGTACCGCCTTGAACCAGTCGCGGGTGAATATCTGCCCCCAGGGATCCTGGCGGGTGCCGCCGGAACCGCGCTTGCCGCCGTAGCCCTGGGCCTCGCTGCTGTCGAGAGTGCGCTGGATCTCGGCGTTCTCCGCCTCCAGCTCGGCGATGCGCGTCCGCGCGTGGGCGGCGCCCCGCGGGTCGAAGCTCGGCAGCCTGCCTTCGCGGTGCAGCCGTTCCGAGCGCTCCAGGGTTTCCTTCTGCCGCGCGATGAGGTTGAGGTTATGCTGGCGCCGCTGCTCCAGCCGCAGCACCTCGTTGTCCACCGCGCTGCCGCTGGCGACGCCCGAGCCCGCCCAGGTGCCGCCGGAACCGCCGACGCCGGCCCCGGGGATGGTGTTTTCCTTGAGCCTGGCGAGCTGGTTGCTCCAGACCAGCACCCGCGCCTGCACCCCTTCGCGGCCCTTCGTCTGCAGCAATTCGCCGATTCGCGGTCCGTCGGGGCGCTTGAAGCGCATGGCCGGGTCGAAGCCCCAGGTGATGATGTCGATGCTCTGCCGGGCCGCTTCCATCGACGCATGCACCGCGTCGAAGGCCGCCTGGCCATTGATCAGCGGCTTGATGTGCACACCCGCGCGCGGTGGGTAGAAGGCCTTGTTGGCGAACCAGTCGAGGGTCAGCCGGACGCTGCCGGCCTGTTGCGCGTACAGCTTGAGGGTCTGCGGTTTGTACAGGTCGCTCATGGCGTGGGGTCATCCTTGTCGGCGGCGCCGGGCCGCGAGGCGTCGCGCCGGTAGGCGTCCGGGGCGGAACGCGGCTTGTGCTGGGGCATTTCTGCCCGGTAGTCGCGGAACCCCTGCTGGGCGAGCCGATCGTCGGCCTGCAGTGCGTCCGGCTGGTCGACCATCTCCACTTCGTAGGCGTGGCCATTGGCGGTCTCGATACGATAGGTGCGTTCGCCCGGAAGCGGTTCGAAGCTGATTGCGCCGCCTTCGTCGGCGATGCCCTCCTCCTTGAGGGCACCGTTGGCGTAGAGCCGATACGGTTGCCTGGCCACCGATGGCACACCGGGCAACGGACTGAGTTCGAAACGCAGGAGTTTCTGCGGCGCTTCGCCGACCTTCTGGGCGATGGCTCCCAACAAGGCGCCTCCCGCCGCCGCGGCGTCGGCCGCGAGCGGTTGCAGCGGCGACAGCGCGCGAACGCCGCTACCGATGCCGGGGCTGCCGCCGCTGTTGATCATCACCTGGGTGCCATCGAGGGTGACGCCGCCCGGGTCGAGCCTGGCGAAGCTGCCACCGCCCTTTAGGGTCAGCTCCATGCCTGCCTCGATCACTACCTTGTCGCCGGCCTTGAAATGGATCTCGTCGCCCGCCTCGACGAACTGGCCGGTGCCGATCCTCAGGTGCAACGCGTCGGCGACGCTGAGGTGGTCGGCCGCCTTCAGTTCGACCTTGCGGTCGGCGTGGACCGTGCGCTGTTCCTCGGCCCTGAACTCGCTGTAGCTATCGCCCTCGACCGTGTCGTGGCGCTCATGGCCGACGCGGATCTTCTGGTCGTGCTCGATGTTCTCGTCCCAGTCGCGCTGGGCGTGGACGAAGATCTGTTCCTGGCCCTTGCGGTCCTCGATGCGCAGTTCGTTGAAACCGCCGCCGCCGGGGTAGCTGTCGGTCTTGAAAACGCTGCGGGTCTTGTTCTGCGGCAGCTCGTAGGGCACCCGGTTTTCGCTGTGGTAGAGGCAGCCGGTGACCAGCGGCTGATCCGGATCGCCCTCCAGGAAACCCACCAGGACTTCCATGCCCACCCGCGGGATGGCGACGCCGCCATAGCGTTTGCCCGCCCAGTTGGAGGCGACGCGCAACCAGCAACTGGTGTTGTCGTCGGCCTGGCCGAGGCGATCCCAGAAGAACTGCACCTTGACCCGGCCGTATTGGTCGCAGTGGATGGTCTCGCCGGCGGGGCCGGTCACGACCGCTGTTTGGCAGCCCAGCACGCGTGGCTTGGGATGCTCCAGCGGGGGGCGGAAATGCGCGCTCCAGGGAGTGGCGACGAAACGGTTGCGATAGCCCTGGCGGAAATCGCCCCGGCCCTGCGCGACGTCGCTGTCGATCGACTCTTCCAGTACCTGCGGCTGCCGCCCTTCGTGGAGAACCTCGGTAAGCAGCCAGAGATCGTTCCATTCGCCGCGGGGATGCGCGGACAGCGTCAGGAAGTGTCCGCTGAGCAGCGCCGGTTCGTCGCTTTCGCCCCTGGCCTGTAGGTAGTCGGCGCGATGCCGTTCCAGCGCGCGCCGGCTCAGGTGCTTGCCGCGCTCGCGGTGGGTGAAGCGGCCGGGATAGTCGTAGTCCTCCAGGTCCGGTTGCTGCGCCCCGGGCTGCGGGCCATGGGCGGCCTGCATCTGCAACGCGGGTTGCTCGAAGTCGTAGTCGCGCCGGGTAACCCGGCTGGCACGGGTGTCGAAGCGCACGCCGAAGCGCTTGACCACCGGCTGGTCGGCGACCAGCCCGGCGTCCTGCACGTAGGCGACGGGGCGTTGCAGCCGCGGAAAGGAGGTCTGGTCGTCGCCGAAGACCAGCACATGGCCCTGGGCAGAAAACTCATGGTGGTAATGGATGCCTTCCTCCTCGCAGAGCCTGCTGAGGAACGCCAGGTCGGTTTCGTCGTACTGCGTGCAGTATTCGCGGGCCGGGTACGGCGTCGGGCCCAGCTGGAAGCGATAGGCGTCGGCGAGAATGCCGTGGCCCTCCAGCACCCGGCCGATGATTTCCGGCACGCTGAGGCGCTGGAAGATGCGTTGGTCGCTGCACAGCCCCAGGTAGGCCAGGCGCGGCTCCAGGGTCGCGCGATAGCCGGTCAGGCGCTTGCCGGAGTCCCCCTGGGCGATGCTGGTGAGCTGTCCGTGGACCCCCTCCCCGCTCGGCGAAAGGATCAGGAAGGCCGGCTGGTGCAGCAGCGCGTCGAGGTCCAGGTCGGATCGCTCGCTGACCAGCTCAAGGTCGAAGCGAAAGGGCTGGCTGATGGCTTCGCGACCGCGGAAGGCGAGTACCTGGAAGTCGTGCCGGAGGTTTTCGATGCGAAGGCTGAAGTGCGTCTGGTTGGCGGGGGCGAACATTCACTGTCCTCTTGGAAACGCAGCCGTGCGTTCCTGGCGTATTCGGTTCCGGGCGCGACGCGCCTGCGCCCGCGCGATGGAAATGCTGGCCGAGAGGATAGAGGAGAACAGTTGTGCAACTCTTTGCGCACTCGGCCTCCCGGCCGCATCAACGCTGACCTCAAAAAATTTGTAACAGAAAATTTCCAGAATGCCGACACGGACGCCCCACCCCATCCGCGGCATTCACGTCCGCCAGGACGGGCCAGGCGTCCGCCGCCTCCGAGTACCTCAGGCGTAGCGCTCGCGACCCCAGGCGAGGAGGCTTTCCAGCAGTTCGCGGATGACTGCGCGGGTCGCTTCGGCGAGGTCCGCGCGGTAAGCGAACGGGGCCTGCTCGTCCATGTAGGTGCACTGCGCCAGCTCCAGCTGGACGGCATGGACGTGCTGCTCCGGCTGGCCGTAGTGGCGGGTGATGTGGCCGCCCTTGAAGCGCCCGTTGAGCACATGGCTGTAGCCTTCGGCGGCAGCGCAGACCGCCTCCAGGCGGGCCGCCAGCGCTGGATCGCAACTGGCGCCGGCGTTGGTGCCGAGATTGAAGTCGGGCAGTCGGCCGTCGAACAGGTGCGGCACGTGGGAACGGATCGAGTGGGCGTCCCAGAGCAGCGCGTAGCCGAACTCGGCCTTCAGCCGCGCCAGTTCCTCGGCGATGGTCCGGTGGTAGGGCGTCCACACTTCGGCCAGGTAGCGCATGCGTTCCTCGGCGGACGGCGCCATGCCTTCGCGGTAGAGCGGCCGGCCGTCGAACAGGGTGTCCGGATACAGGCCGGTAGTGGCGGTGCTGTACAGCGGCTTGTCGTCGGAAGGGCGGTTGAGATCGACCACATAGCGCGAATAGTGGGCAGCCAGGGTACTGGCACCCAGTTCCTCGGCGAAATCGTAGAGCCGGGGAATGTGCCAGTCGGTATCGGTCAGCGCCCGCGCCTCCTCCACCAGGCCGGCGTCCACCGCCGGGGTCAGGCGCGTGCCGGGGTGCGGCATGCTGATCAGTAGCGGCACGCGGCCGCGCTTGAAACTCAGGACTTCATCCACGGTATACCTCCTCGGCGTGGCGAATGACGCGTTTCGGCAGATCGCCGCCCAGCCAGTAGGCCAGCTCCGCCGGACGCTCGATGTCCCAGGCGACGAAGTCGGCCAGCTTGCCGACCTCCAGGCTGCCGTGGCGGGCTTCCAGCCCCAGCGCCCGGGCGGCGTGCAGGGTGACACCGGCCAGCGCCTCCTCCGGGGTCAGGCGGAACAGGGTACAGGCCATGTTCAGCATCAGGCGCAACGACAGCGCCGGCGAGGTGCCGGGATTGAGATCGCTGGCAATGGCCATGGCCACGCCGTGCCGGCGCAGGGCATCGATCGGCGGCAGCTGGGTCTCGCGCAGCAGGTAGAAGGCGCCCGGCAGCAGCACCGCGACGGTGCCCGCCTCGCCCATGGCGCGGGCGTCGTCCTCGGTCATGTACTCCAGGTGGTCGGCCGACAAAGCCCGGTAGCGCGCCGCCAGGCTGGAACCGTGCAGCGAGGATAGCTGCTCGGCGTGCAGCTTCACCGGCAGGCCCAGCTCGCGGGCGGCGATGAATACCCGCTCGACCTGCGCCGGGGAAAACGCCAGGTGCTCGCAGAAGGCGTCCACCGCGTCCACCAGTCCCTCCCCGGCCAGCGCGGGGAGCATCGTCGAGCAGATATGCTCGATGTAGTCGTCGGCGCGCCCGGCGTATTCCGGCGGTAGCGCATGGGCGGCCAGGCAGGTGCTGCGCACGGTCGCCGGCAGGCGTTCGCCGAGGCGGCGGATGACCCGCAGCATCTTGCGTTCGCTGGCCAGGTCGAGACCGTAGCCGGACTTGATCTCCAGCGCCGTCACGCCGTCGCGCAGCAAGGGCTCCAGGCGCTTGCGCGCACTGACCAGCAACTCTTCCTCGCTGGCCTCGCGGGTGGCGCGTACGGTGCTGGCGATGCCGCCGCCGGCGGCGGCGATCTCGGCGTAGCTGACACCCTCCAGGCGCTGCTCGAATTCGCCGCTGCGGTTGCCGCCGAACACCGCGTGGGTGTGGCAGTCGATCAACCCCGGGGTCAGCCAGGCGCCATCGAGGTCGATGCGTTCGGCGTAGTCGCCGGGCGGCAGTTCGGCGCGCGGGCCGATCCAGTGGATCAGCGGACCGTCGGTGACCAGGGCGGCGTCCTCGACGATCGAGTACTTGCCGCCCTTGAGGGTGGCGGCATGGCAATGCTGCCAGAGTCGTTTCATTGCAGGTCTCCTATGCTCGCGGCCAGCCGGGCGAGACTCTTCCGCTCGCCGAGGATGGCCGCCGCGCTGGCGATGTCGGGAGCCAGCCAGCGGTCGGTGTCGTACGCGGGCACGCGCTCGCGCAGGATGCCCCAGGCCGCCGCGGTGCCCTGGCCGAAGCGTTGTGGGGCGAGGAATTCGAAGGCCTGGGCGGCCAGCAGGTACTCGATGGCGAGGATCCGCCGGAGGTTCTCCAGGGCCCTGCCAAGCTTGAGCGCGGCACTGGTGCCGAGGCTCAGGTGGTCCTCCTGGAGCGCCGAGGTGACGAAGTTGTCGACCACCGCCGGCTGCGCCAGCTGGCGGTTCTCGCCGGCCAGGGAGGCGGCGACGTACTGGGTGATCATCATCCCCGAGTTGACTCCCGGCTTGCCCACCAGGAACGCCGGCAGGCCGCTGACCAGCGGGTTGACCAGGCGATCCAGGCGCCGCTCGGCGACCCCGCCCAGCTCGGCCACGGCGATCGCCAGCAGGTCGGCGGCCATCGCCACCGATTCGCCGTGGGGATTGGCCTGGGATACCACCCGGTAGGCCTCCGGCGTACCCAGCAGCAGCGGGTTGTCGGTGGCCGAGTTGAGTTCGGTCTCTATCTGCCGCGCCGCGTGGGCCAACTGGTCACGGCAGGCGCCATGGATCTGCGGTATCGAGCGGATGCTCAGGGCATCCTGGGTGCGGATGCCGCGGGCGTTCTCCAGTACCTGGCTGCCAGCCAGCAAGGCTCGCAGATTGGCGGCGACCCGCTGCATCCCGGGATGCGGCTTGAGCGCAACGATCTCGGCGTCGAACGCCGCCAGTTGGCCGCGCAGGGCCTCGAAGCTCATCGCCCCGATCACGTCGGCCCACTGCGCCAGGCGCTGCGCGTCGTCCAGGGCCAGGCAGGCGAGGCCGGTCATGCACGGCGTGCCGTTGACCAGGCAGAGCCCGTCCTTGGCTCCCAGGCGCACCGTCGCCAGGCCTTCCGCCGCCAACGCGGCGGCGGCCGGCACGACGCTGCCGCGGTAGCTGACCTCGCCGATGCCGAGCAGGGCGATGCCGACGTGCGCCATGTGGGTCAGGTAGCCCACCGAGCCCTGGGCCGGCACCTGCGGGGTAATGCCGTGGTTGAGCAGCGCCAGCAGCCCTTCCACCAGCGAACGGTCGAGCCCGGACTTGCCCTGGCTGTAGTTGGCGACGGCGGCACAGATGATCGCCCGGGTCTGTTCGTCGCGCAGCGGCTCGCCGACCCCGCAGGCATGGCTGAGCAAGGTGTTGCGCGACAGCTCGGCGAGCTGCTCGCCTTCCAGCAGGACGTCGCACAGCGCGCCGAGGCCGGTACTGATGCCGTAGGCACGCTCGCCATTGGCGACGATACGGCAGACGATGGCGCGGGCATTGTCGATCCGTGCCCAGGCCGCCGCCGACAGTTCCAGGCGCGCACCGTGCCGGGCCACCGCGACCAGTTCCTGCCAACGCAGCGGACCGTCGCCGAACACGACGCTCGGTAGGTCGCTCATAGGTTCGCCACCCGCCGCTGGACGAAGCGGTCGACGTAGTCGTCGGCCGGCTGGTGGAGGATTTCCCGTGGTGTGCCGACCTGGATCAGCTGGCCGTCCTTGAGGATCGCGATGCGGTTGCCGATGCGTACCGCCTCGTCGAGGTCGTGGGTGATGAAGACGATGGTCTTGTGCAGGGTTTTCTGCAGTTCCAGCAACTGGTCCTGCATGTCCGCGCGGATCAACGGGTCGAGGGCGCTGAAGGCCTCGTCCATGAGAATGATCTCGGTGTCGGCGGCCAGCGCGCGGGCCAGGCCGACGCGCTGGCGCATGCCGCCGGAAAGCTGGTGCGGATAGGACTTCTCGTAGCCCTTCAGGCCCACCGTGGCGATCCAGTGCAGGGCCCGCTCGTGGCACTGCGCCCGGCTTTCGCCGCGAACCTTCAGGCCGTAGGCGACATTGTCGAGCACGCTCTTGTGCGGCAGCAGGCCGAAACTCTGGAACACCATGCTGATCTTGCGCCGGCGGAATTGCCGGAGGGCTTCCATGTCGTAGCGCAGGATGTCCTCGCCATCCACCAGGATCTCGCCGCTGGTGGGGTCGATCAGGCGGTTGAAGTGGCGCACCAGGGTCGACTTGCCGGAACCCGACAGGCCCATGATCACGAAGATCTCGCCAGCGCCGATGGTCAGCGACAGGTCGTTGACGCCGACCACGCAGCCGGTCTGCGCCAGCACTTCGGCCTTGCTGCGTCCCTGGCGGATCAGCGCCAGCGCGGCATCGGCGCGCGGGCCGAAGATCTTGAACACGTTCTTCACTTCGATCTTGTTCATCTGCGCACCGCTCATTTGCTCGTCTCGTGCCGGGAACGGCCGTAGGCCTGGGTGATGCGGTCGATCACCACCGCGAGGATGACGATCGCCAGGCCGGCTTCCAGGCCCTTGCCCACGTTCAGCGTCTGGATGCCCACCAGTACGTCTTCGCCGAGGCCGCGGGCGCCGATCATCGAAGCGATCACCACCATCGACAGGGCCATCATGGTGGTCTGGTTGATCCCCGCCATGATGCTCGGCAGGGCCAGCGGCAACTGCACGCCGAACAGCTGCTGCCAGCGATTGGCGCCGAAGGCGTTGACCGCCTCCATCACCTCGCTGTCGACCTGGCGGATGCCCAGGTCGGTGAGGCGGATCAGCGGCGGCGCGGCATAGATCACGGTGGCGAAGATCGCCGGCACCTTGCCCAGGCCGAACAGCATCAGCACCGGGATCAGGTACACGAAGCTGGGCATGGTCTGCATGATGTCCAGCAGCGGCATCAGCACCGCGCGCAGGCGGTTGCTGCGCGCGGCGAGGATGCCCAGGGGGATGCCGATCAGCACCGAGATGAAGGTCGCCACCAGCATCAGCGCGAGGGTCTGCATCAGCTTGTCCCAGAGGCCGACGGCGCCGACCAGGAACAGCAGGCCGGTGATCACCAGGGTCGGCAGCAGGCGCCGGGTGGCGTGCCAGGCGATCGCCGCGACGATCGCCAGCAATAGCCACCAGGGCGTGGCGCGGAGCAGCCCTTCGAGGTTGACGATGGCCCACAGCAGGGTGTCGGAGATCTTGCGGAACAGGTCGCCGTAGTTGGTCACCAGGGCGTCGACCCAAGCGTTGACCCAGTCGGCGATGGAAAATGTCAGGCGTTCGGGAAACATGGTCTGCTCTCGTCGGTCGTGGGTTCAGAGTGCCGCTTCGATCTTCTTCGCCGCGTCCTCGTCGACCCAGGCGTGCCAGACCTCGGGGTGCTCCTTGAGGAACTCGCGCGCCAGGCGCGCCGCATCGATCCTGTCCTTGGCCATCCGCGCCAGGTCGCTGTTCAGCAGCTCCGCCGGCAGGTTGACCTTCTCCAGCACCGCCACCAGCTCCGGCGCCTGGTCGTGGAAGGTCCGCGACAGGCCGACCTGGATCCTGATGCGCTTGTCGACGCCGGGCCTTTCCTCCAGGCGCACCAGGTCGGCGCGGCCCATCAGCGGCGTCGGCGACCAGTAGTAGAACAGGATAGGCTCGCCGCGCCGATAGCTCGACAGCACCGCCGCGTCCAGTGCCGGGCCGGTGCCCGGACGGAAATTGGTGAACGTCTCTTCCAGGCCGTAGCTTTTCAGCATCTCGCTGTTCTCCAGCTCGCAGGTCCAGCCGGCCGGGCAATTGTAGAAGCGCCCCTTGCCCGGCTCTTCCGGGTCGCGGAAGACCTCGGCGTACTGCGCCAGGTCGGCGATAGAGCGCAGCTTCGGCGCCTTCGCCTCGAGCTTGCGCTGCGGGTCGCCTTCGATCACGTAGCGCGGCACGTACCAGCCCTCCACCGCGCCGACGATGGGTTCGCCGACGCCGACCACCTTGCCGGCGGCGGCGGCCTTGTTCCAGGCGTCGCTGCGGCCGATCCACTCCTCGGCGAAGACCTGGATGTCATTGGTGCTCAGCGCCTGCTCCATGGTGATCGAGTTGCCCGGCAGGCTGTCGGTGGTACAGCCGTAGCCCTTGGCCAGGACGAACTGCATCAGTTCGGTGAGCAGCGTCCCGCTCTCCCAGTTCAGCCCGGCGAATTTCACCGCCTTGCCGGACTCGCACCAACCTTCCGCCTGGGCGCCCGCCGCGGCGGCGAGCAGGCCGAGGGCACAGAGAACACTCAACATCGACTTCTTGTATCGCATGGTTCGACGCTCCAGATGCACGATTGGGAAAGGCAGTTGGAAAACCTGCGGGCCGCGCCCGGGGGAACGGCCTCGATCGTTGTTATTGGCCGGCGGCTCAGGCCGCCGTCGGTTCCGTCACAGCCCTCCCTGGGCCTGAAGCACGCCATGCGCGGCATCGCCCTTCGGCCTGACCCAGCGCCGGTAGGCGATCACCAGCAAGGCGATCCAGATAGCCCCGACCCACAGGGCCGGGCGGGTGTCCGGGAAATAGCCGAGCACCACGAAGATGAACAGCATGAAGACGATCGCCGCCGCCGGCGCGAATGGCCACAGCGGCACCGGGAACTTCAGCGCGGCGACCTGGCGCGGCCCCATGCGCCGGCGCATGCCGACCTGGGCCAGGAGGATCATCAGCCAGACCCACACGGTGGCGAAGGTGGCGATGGAAGCGATCAGCAGGAATACGCTCTGCGGGATCAGGTAGTTCAGCGCCACGCCGAGCAGCAGGGCCACCGCCATCAGCAACACGGTCATCCACGGCACGCCGTGCCGCGACACCCGCGAGAAGCCGACCGGCGCCTGGCCCTGGCGGGCCATGCCGTAGAGCATGCGACCGGCGCCGAAGATGTCGCTGTTGATCGCCGAGATCGCCGCGGTGATCACCACGACATTGAGGATCGCCGCGGCCGACTCGATCCCCAGGCCGTCGAAGATCTGCACGAAGGGACTGCCGTTGCTGCCGATCTGCTGCCAGGGGAAGATCGCCATCAGCACGAACAGGGTCAGCACGTAGAACAGCAGGATGCGCAGCGGCACCGCATTGATCGCCCGCGGGATCACCCGCTGCGGGTCCTGCGCCTCGCCGGCGGTGATGCCGATGATCTCGATGCCGCCGAAGGCGAACACCACCACCGACAGCGAGGCGACCAGCCCGGCCCAACCGTTGGGCAGGAAGCCGCCGTGCTGCCACAGGTTGTGCACGCCGGTGGCGGACGTCGCCGCGCCGTCCAGGCTGAAGCCGAAGAACATGATGCCGAGCCCGGCGAGGATCATCGCGACGATGGCGCCGACCTTGACCAGCGACAGCCAGAACTCCAGCTCGCCGAAGACCTTGACATGGCAGAGGTTCAGCCCGCCGATGAACAGCACGATGGACAGTACCCAGATCCAGCGCGGCACGTCGGGAAACCAGAACCCCATGTAGATGCCGAACGCGGTGACATCGGCGAGGCAGACGATGATCATCTCGAAAGCGTAGGTCCAGCCGGTGACGAACCCGGCCAGGGGGCCGAGATAGCTGCTGGCGTAATGGCCGAACGAGCCGGACACCGGCTCGTGCACCGCCATCTCGCCGAGCGCGCGCATCACCATGTACACCGCCGCGCCGGCGACCATATAGGCCAGCAGCACCGCCGGCCCGGCCATCTGGATGGCCGATGCGGAACCGTAGAACAGGCCGGTGCCGATCGCCGACCCCAGTGCCATGAAACGAATATGACGGGCGTTCAGTCCGCGCCGAAGCCCCGTGTCGTGCGTCATCCCTCGGCTCTCCTGTTGTTGTTCTTGCTGGAGCGCCCCGGCCGAACGGCCGGGGGCGGGTATCAAAGGCTCGGCAACAGCCGGGCCGGCAGCAGCGCGTTCAGGCAACCGCTGGCGAGCAACTGGCTGGCGGCCTCGATGTCAGGGGCGAAGAAGCGATCCTCCTGGTAGTACGGCACCTTGTCGCGCAGCAGGCGGCGAGACTGCTCCAGCTTCGGCGAACTCTTCAGGCCCTCGCGGAAGTCCAGGCCCTGGCAGGCACCCAGCCATTCCACGGCGAGAATCCCGCGGACGTTCTCGGCCATCGCCCAGAGCCGTTTGCCGGCGTTCGGCGCCATCGACACGTGGTCTTCCTGGTTGGCCGAGGTCGGCAGGCTGTCGACGCTGGCCGGATGGGCCAGGGCCTTGTTGTCGCTGGCCAGCGCGGCGGCGGTGACCTGGGCGATCATGAAGCCGGAGTTGACCCCGCCGTTGGCCACCAGGAAAGGCGGCAACTGCGACATGTGCATGTCCATCATCAGCGAGATGCGCCGTTCCGACAGCGAACCGATCTCGGCCAGCGCCAGGGCCAGGTTGTCGGCGGCCATCGCCACCGGTTCGGCGTGGAAGTTGCCGCCGGAGATCACGTCGCCCTCGACGGCGAATACCAGCGGGTTGTCGGACACCGCGTTGGCTTCGATCTCCAGCACCTCGGCGGCCTGGCGCATCTGGGTCAGGCAGGCGCCCATCACCTGCGGCTGGCAACGCAGCGAATAGGGGTCCTGGACCTTGTCGCACTTCTCATGGGAACGCGCCACCTCGCTGCTGGCAGTGAGCAGGTCGCGATAGGCCGCGGCCACGTCGATCTGCCCACGTTGGCCGCGCGCGGCGTGGATGCGCGCATCGAACGGCGCCCGCGAACCGAGCATGGCCTCGACGCTGAGCCCGCCGCAGACGGTGGCGGCGGCGAACAGGTCCTCGGCCTCGAACAACCCGCGCAGGGCGTAGGCGGTGGACACCTGGGTGCCATTGAGCAGGGCCAGGCCTTCCTTCGCCGCCAGGGTCAGCGGCTCCAGCCCGGCCACCGCCAGCGCTTCGGCAGCCGGCAGCCACTCACCGCGATGGCGCGCCCGGCTTTCGCCGATCAGCACCAGCGACATGTGCGCCAGCGGCGCCAGGTCGCCGGAGGCGCCCACCGAGCCTTTCAGCGGGATGTGCGGATAGACCTCGGCGTTGATCAGCGCGATCAGCGCGTCGATCACCTTGCGGCGGATGCCGGAGAACCCGCGCGCCAGGCTGTTCACCTTGAGCAGCATGACCAGCCGCACCATGGCGTCGTCCAGCGCCTCGCCGACGCCGGCGGCATGGGACAGGACGATGGAGCGCTGGAGCTTCTCCAGGTCGGCCGGGGAGATCCGCGTCGAGGCCAGCAGGCCGAAGCCGGTGTTGATGCCGTAGGCGGTGCGACCCTCGGCGATGATGTTCTCGACACAGGCGACGCTGGCGGCGACCGGCGCGTCGGCTCTGGGATCCAGGCTCAGGCGCACGGGGGCCAGGTAGGCTTGGCGCAGGTCGGCCAGGGTCAGCTGGCCGGGTTTCAGATGCAGGCTCATCGAAGGCTCCTTGTTCGGTTCGGCGGGCTCGGCAGCGCCGTCCGCCGGCGGCGTTTCATGGGATTGAAGGCGGCCGCGCCGCCCTGGAAACTCGTCTCAGGCCCCGTGCGCGGGACGTTCGAAGGCGCCGGGATCGGCCGGCAGGATCATTCGCGCCGGGGCCTGGCGCGTGGCCTTGCGCCGCGCCACCAGGTAGTAGAGGACCGCCGGCACCAGCAAGCCGATGATCCAGGAGATATCCACGCCGCCGAGGTGCTCGACCATCGGTCCGGTGTACAGCGTGGTCGCCAGGAACGGCATCTGCACCAGCACGCCGAGGGTATAGACGGCGATTCCCGGCAGGTTCCAGCGACCGTAGCGGCCGTCGGGGTCGGCCAGCGCGGGCACGTCATAGCGCTCGCGGGTGATGAAGTAGTAGTCGATCAGGTTCACCGCGCTCCACGGGGTGAAGAAGGTCAGCAGGAACAGGATGAAGGACTTGAACGCAGCGAGGAACGAGTGCTGGCCGAGCAGCGCGATGAGCGTCGAGGCGCCGACGATCGCGAGGACGAAGAACAGGCGTTGCACGCGGGTGATCTCCAGTTGGCCGCGTACGCTGCTGATGATGGTCGCGATGCACATGAAGCTTCCGTAGGAGTTCAGCGTGGAAATGGTCACCTTGCCGAAGGCGATGCTGAAGTAGAGCAGCGCGGCGACGGTCCCGCTGCTGCCCAGGCCGACGATGTAGGCCACCTCGCGGCCGGCGAACTGACCGTTGGCCAGGGCTGCGGAGAACACCCCGAGGACCATCGAGGCCTGGGCGCCGAGCACCGAGCCGAGGCCGACGGCGAGGAAGGTCTTCCACGACGAGGTGGACGCCGGCAGGTAGCGTGAATAGTCGGCCACGTAGGGGCCGAAGGCGATCTGCCAGGACGCCGCCAGGGACACCGCGAGGAGGAACGAGGCCCAGCTGAAGTGGCGGATGGCGAGCAGGTCGCCGATATCGCTGAGCAGCATCAGGCGGCTGAACAGGTAGACGAAGGCGATGATGCCAAGGACGCTGGCGATCCGCCCGATGATGTGGATGACGCGATAGCCGAGCACCGTCACCAGGACGATGAAGGCGGCGAAGATGAAGATCCCGGCGCTGTCGCTGAGCCCGGTGAGCTGACCGATGGCCTGGCCGGAAAGCACCGTGCCGGTGGCGGTGAAGCCCAGGTACATCAGGCACACCAGGGCGATCGGGATGCAGGCGCCGTAGACGCCGAACTGCACCCGGCTGGAAATCATCTGCGGCAGCCCCAGGCGCGGCCCCTGCGCGGCGTGCAGGGCCATCACCGCGCCGCCGAGGAGCTGGCCGATGAGCAGGCCGACCAGCGACCAGAACACGTCGCCGCCGAGGACCACGGCGAGGGCGCCGGTGACGATGGCGGTGATTTGTAGGTTAGCCCCCAGCCAGAGGGTGAACTGGCTGTAGAGGCGGCCGTGGCGCTCGTTCGCCGGGATGTAGTCGATCGAGCGCCGTTCGATCAGTGGCTTGCTGTCGCTGCCCTGGGTCATGCTGCTGTACTCCGCTGCGGCTCGCGCGCCGCCATTCTTGTTGTGGCCTGGTCGGGACAGTGGGCGACCGCCCCCACGCCCCGCCGGCGTGGAGGCGGTTTCCGAGGTCAGCGCTGGGCGGTGATCATCGGCAGGTTCAGGCCCTGCTCCTTCGCGCAATCGATGGCGACCTGGTAGCCGGCGTCGGCGTGCCGCATCACCCCGGTCCCCGGGTCGTTGGTCAGCACGCGGGCGATGCGTTCGGCGGCCTCGTCGCTACCGTCGCAGACGATCACCATCCCGGAGTGCTGGGAGAAGCCCATGCCCACGCCGCCGCCGTGGTGCAGCGAGACCCAGGTGGCGCCGCTGGCGGTATTCAGCAGGGCGTTCAGCAGCGGCCAGTCGGACACCGCGTCGGAGCCGTCCTGCATGGCCTCGGTCTCGCGGTTGGGGCTGGCCACCGAGCCGGAGTCGAGGTGGTCGCGGCCGATGACGATCGGCGCGGACAGCTCGCCGCTGCGCACCATCTCGTTGAAGGCCAGGCCGAGCTTGGCGCGCAGCCCCAGGCCAACCCAGCAGATGCGCGCCGGCAGGCCCTGGAAGCTGATGCGCTCGCGGGCCATGTCCAGCCAACGGTGCAGGTGGGCATCGTCGGGGATCAGTTGCTTGACCTTGGCGTCGGTCTTGTAGATGTCCTGCGGGTCGCCCGACAGCGCGGCCCAGCGGAACGGACCGATGCCGCGACAGAACAGCGGGCGGATGTAGGCCGGGACGAAGCCGGGGAAATCGAAGGCATTGGCCACCCCCTCTTCCTTGGCCATCTGGCGGATGTTGTTGCCATAGTCGAAGGTCGGCACGCCCTGCTGCTGGAACGCCAGCATGGCCCGCACGTGTACCGCCATGGACTGCTTGGCGGCCTTGACCACGGCGGCCGGGTCGGTCTGCGCGCGGTCGCGGTACTCTTCCCAGCTCCAGCCGGCCGGCAGGTAGCCGTTGAGCGGATCGTGGGCGCTGGTCTGGTCGGTGACCATGTCCGGGCGTACGCCGCGGTGAACCAGTTCCGGAAGGATCTCGGCGGCATTGCCCAGCAGGGCGATGGAGATGGCCTTGCCTTCGGCGGTGTAGCGCTGGATCCGCGCCAGGGCGTCGTCCAGGTCCTTGGCCTGCTCGTCGACGTAGCGACTGCGCAGGCGGAAGTCGATGCGGCTCTGCTGGCACTCGATGTTCAGCGAACAGGCGCCGGCCAGGGTCGCCGCCAGCGGCTGGGCGCCGCCCATGCCGCCAAGGCCGGCGGTAAGCACCCAGCGGCCCTTGAGGTTGCCGTCGTAATGCTGGCGGCCAGCCTCGACGAAGGTTTCGTAGGTGCCCTGGACGATGCCCTGGCTGCCGATGTAGATCCACGAACCGGCGGTCATCTGGCCGTACATCGCCAGGCCCTTGGCGTCCAGTTCGTTGAAGTGTTCCCAGGTCGCCCAGTGCGGCACCAGGTTGGAGTTGGCGATCAGCACCCGCGGCGCGTTGGCGTGGGTCTTGAACACGCCGACCGGCTTGCCGGACTGTACCAGCAGGGTCTCGTCGTCATTCAGTTGCTTGAGGGTCTCGACGATCCTGTCGTAGCACTCCCAGTTGCGCGCGGCGCGGCCGATGCCGCCGTAAACCACCAGTTCCCTGGGGTTCTCCGCGACCTCCGGGTCGAGGTTGTTCATCAGCATGCGCAGCGGCGCTTCGGTCAGCCAGCTCTTGGCGGTCAGCGTAGTGCCGCGCGGGGCGCGGATTTCGATATCGCGGAATTTGCTCGGGGTGGTCACGGCAGGCTCCTGGGCGTGGCGTTCAACGGGCGGCGCCCCGCGAGGGTGCGCCTGAATTCTGGGACGAAGCAGAGGTCGGGCTGGGTCTACCGAACACATCTATGCTTGTACATACAAGTATAAGCAAAGGAAGGGCCAATTCTGCCGCCACGCCCTCCGGCGATATCTCTACATCCCCGTGAATCTCATTCAACCCGTTGATTTTTCTGGAGTTAAGAATTAGAGAAGGCGGCCTCTCCCCCGGGGGAAGGAGCCTGCCGGAACGGCCCTGGATGCACGTGTTCGAAGCGTGCGCGCACCGGTTTGGGGCCTTCGGTAACACCGTTCAGCGCAATTGCGGGTAACCCCAGCCCTGCGCCTGACGCTCGTAGTCGAGGAGAATCCGGTAATGCTCCTCGCCGGCCGGGAGGAAGCTTTTCAGCGCCAGTGTCGCGGCCAGGTGCGGGCACTCGATCAGCGTCAGGTTCAGCGCTTCGAACAGCTCGCGGCGTTGCGCCGCACTCCAGTGCAGCGAGGTGATCAGCGGCAAGGCCGGGCTCGGCGCGCTGCGCCCGAGCACGCGCAGGCCGGCCAGGCGCTCCGGTGCGTGGCGTTGCAGGTAGCCGAAGGTCACTGCATCCACCGAGGTCAGCTCGACCTCACCCGCCGCCACCATCGCCAGACTGCGCAGGTGGCCGCCGCTGATGCGCACTTCGGCGAAGAACGCCGAGTCTCGCCCCAGCGGCGCCAGCGCATGGCGCAGCAGGTTCATGCCGCTGTTGGAGTCGTGGTCGTTGAGCGCCAGGCGGGTATTGCGGAAGTCGCCGAGGCGCTGGCGCGCCTGTCCTTCGGCGGCGACGAACAGACTGCAATGCTCGCCGGGAGCGCAATCGGGCAAGTCGTAGCTGGGCACCGCGAGCACCGCCACCTGGCCGCGCAACTGGGTCATCAGCGGATAGCCGCAGGTCTGCGCGAACAGCAGGTTAGGCTGTCGCCACTGCACCGCCAGATCGGCGGCGGCCGGCGCGTAACGGCGCACGCCCAGGCGCCGGCAGACCTCGCCGATGAAGGTTGCGCCGGCCTGCCTGACGCAGTCCGGCTCGACATACATGTCCAGCGCCGCCACCACCGGGGTATCGATCATGCTCTCGTCCGCCTGCCTTCAATGCTCGGGATGCACCGGCGCATCCACCGGCCGCCAACCGTGGCGCCGCCATAGACGACCATAGCCGGGCAGGTGGAAATCGCCACTGCGTCGCCGGTAGGCACGGCGGCTTGCGCTATACACGCGCGGCAGCAGGTACCAGGGCAGGCCCGGCAGATCGTGGTGGACCAGATGCAGGTTGTTGTTGAGGAACAGCAGCCGCCACGGCCACCCCGCCTCGACCAGCACGCTGCGCTGCGCCGGCTCGCGGGCCGGACGGTGCTCGTAGAAAGAGCGCAGCATGCTCAGGCCGAGGGCCGGATAGGCCACCGCCGGCAGGTACAACCAGGGCGGGATACCCGCCCAGCGCCAAAGCCCGGCCAGCAACCCGCCCAGCAGCACGGCATGCAGGCCCCACAGGCGCCAGGCGGCGCCCTCTCCCTGGCGCAACCGCGAACCCTCCAGGCGCGCCATCGCCGCCAGGGCCAGCAGCGGGCCGAGGGTAGCGCGACCGAGCAGGGTCTTGTCCAGGCAGAGCCAGCGCCGCCGCCAGGAGCCCAGGCGCGGCCACTCGGACAGACTGACGTAGCGACTCTCGGGGTCCAGCCCCGGGTAGGTCAGTTGCTCGTCGAGGTGGTGCCGCAAGTGGCTGTCACGGTACAGCGGATAGGGATACCAGACGGCCAGTGGCAGGTAGCCGAGCATGGCGTTGAACCTCGGCCAGCGGGTCGGGTGGCCATGGATCAGCTCATGCTGCAACGACATGTAGAGGGAGGCGAACGGCACCAGCCCCGCCAGCACCGGCCAGCCCCAATGCCGATACTGGCTGGCGAGCAGTGCCCAACCACCGTACAGGCAGGCGACCAGCAGCCAGGTCGGCCATTCGCTGCGCGCCTGGAAGGTATCCTGGAGCCGCCGCACCAGGGTGCGCTGACGCCCGCTCAGGTAGTGCGCCATGAAGGCTGGCGAGGTTTACTTCAGGGAGGTATCGAGGCGCGCGGCGACTTCGGCCGGCACCCAGTGGCTCCAGATTTCGCGATGCTGGCGAAGGAACTGCGCACGCACCTCGCCGACCTCGCGATGATTCTGCGCCATGTCGGCGAGCAGCTCGTTGAACAGCGGCAAGGGGATCTCGACCTTGCGGAACAGCTCGACCAACGCCGGCGCCTTGTCATGGAAATCGCGGGAAACGCCAATGGTGATCTTCGCCGGCAACGAGCGGGAACCGATGGGGTCGGGGTTCTTCGGATCGGACAGGGTGGCCCAGGCCTTCTCGCTGAACGGCGGCTCTTCCAGTTGCACCAGCTTGAAACGGCCCATCAACGGAGTCGGCGACCAATAGTAGAAAAGCACCGGCTCACCGCGCCGGAAGGCCGCACTGATCGCCGCATCCAGCGCCGGGCCGGTGCCGGTGCGGAAGTTCGTGTAGCTGTCCTGCAACCTGTAGGCCTTGAGCTTCTGGCTGTTGACGATCTCGCAGGTCCAACCGGTCGGGCAGTTGTAGAAACGCCCCTTGGCGGGCTCCTCGGGATCGCGGAACAGCGCCTTGTAGCGCGGCAGGTCGGCGACCGACCTCAACTCCGGCGCCTTCGCCTCGATGCCTCGTTGCGGGTCGCCCTTGACCAGGTACTCCGGCACCCACCAGCCCTCGGTGGCGCCCTTCACCGTCTCGCCGACGGAGAACACCTCGCCCGCCTCCTCCGCCGCGCGCCACACCGGGCTACGCCCAGCCCATTGCTCCCCGGTGACCTGGATATCGTTCTGGCGCAGGGCGTTTTCCATGGTCACGGTATTGCCCGGCAGCGCGTCGGTCTCGCAGCCGTAGCCTTTTTCCAGTACGTAGCGCAACAGGTCGGTGGTGAACATGCCGCTTTCCCAGTTCAGCCCGGCGAACACCACTTTGCCCGGGTACGGGCATTCCGCCGCGACGGCGGTCTGGCTGGCGAGGCTGGCGCCCAGGGCGAGGACGGCGAGGATCTGGCGAAGCGGGGGCATGCGGGTCTCCCGGTTGGAGTCGGACGGCATGCGGAACTATATAGGCATTAAAAATATTGGATTAATAACGTTTGATTCTTTTGATAGACAAAAGCGCCTACCCTTTCGGTGTAGACGCTTTTTCCTGGCGGCGCCGGCGAATCACAGCGAATCGAGTTCCACCGCACAGACCCACGCCGGCTCGTGTGCCGTCAGGCGCCAATGCTGCAAGCCCTGCAGTCCCTCGGCGCACAGGCAGTCGTGGGCAGCCAGTTGCCCGCGAGGTTGCCCTTGCAAGGAAATCGCTACCCCGCCCTGCTGGGCGAACAGCAGCAGCGTGCTCGCCGTGCCGTGCCAGTCCAGCTCGCCCTCGACCCGCAGCCATTGCAGGCGCGCGCGATGGCGCCGGGGCGCATAGATCAGGTTGAAGTCGCGGATAGCTCCATCGAGCAGGGTGCAGTGCACCTCGCTGTCGCCGGAAAAGGCGAAGGCCTGCCGCGCGCGTAGCGGCGCGGATTCCGCGCCATCCACCCGCAGGCGCATGCCGCCGCCCTCCAGCACGCTGATGATCCGCTGGTAACCGGCGAAGCGGGAGAAGCCGCCGGACTCGCCGACATCGGCGATCGACAGGCGCCAGCCGAAGCCGTCCAGGCCGTCGCCGCCGTCGCGGGCGATCTCCTCGGTGGAGCCGGCGCCGTTCTTCCACGGCATTCTCGGGTAGTCGACGGCGCGCAGGATGCGGAATTCGCTCATGAGCTGAAGCGTCCTTCCAGACGGTGGCGGGAACCCGGGTGCAGCAGCCGCGCGGCGGTCACCGCGACACGCCCGGACCAGGTGCGGCGGCGGATCAGCAGGCACGGCTCGCCGCGTTCGATCTGCAACAGCTTGCACTCGGCCGGCTCGGCGAGGATCGCCTCGACCACATGCTCGCCCTCGGTGAGCGGCGCCACCTGGGTCAGGTAGGCATAGGGCGTTTGCCGGGTGAAATCCTGCTTGAGGTAGTCCGGCGCCACCGCGGCGTTCACGTAGCGGTCCTCGATCTGCACCGGGATATCGTTCTCGTAGTGCACGATCAGCGAGTGGAACACCCGCTGGCCTTCGCGCACGTCCAGTGCCAGGGCGCGCTCGGGGCCGGCGACCTCCTCGCCGAGGGTGATCACCTGGCAACGATGGCGATGCCCGCGGGCCGCGATCTCGTCGGCGATATTGTGCACCTCGAACAGTGCCGACTGGCCCTTGGGCTCGGCGACGAAGGTACCGACCCCCTGCATGCGCACCAGCAGGCCGTCGCTGGTCAGTTCGCGCAGGGCGCGATTGATGGTCATGCGACTGAAGCCGAGCTGGCTGACCAGTTCGCTCTCGGAGGGCACCCGGTGGTGCGGCGGCCAGGCGCCCGACTGGATCTGGCTGACGATCATCTGCTTGACCCGCGCGTAGAGCGGCGCCGGTACCTCGCCGAGTTGCGAGGCCAGCGGGGAACGATCGGAAGAAGAGGACGTCACGGAGAGACTCCTTGTCGAGGCGTCGATGAAGTGAGTTTACGCACCGCTTAATCGTCTGTATATGTATATACAAATAAAACAGACTGCGTGTGAGCTGATTATGTCCGCAATTTTCGCTGAACGTGCGTTGCTGCCGGAAGGCTGGGCGCGAAATGTCCGTTTCGAGATTTCCGCGGACGGAGTCCTCACCGAGATTCGTCCCGACGCCAACGCCAACGGCGCCGAACGCCTCGGCGGCGCCGTGCTGCCGGGGATGCCCAACCTCCATTCGCACGCGTTCCAGCGCGCCATGGCCGGGCTCGCCGAAGTCGCCGGCAATCCCAACGACAGTTTCTGGACCTGGCGCGAGCTGATGTACCGGATGGTCGCTCGGCTGTCGCCGGAACAGATCGAGGTCATCGCCCGCCAGCTCTATATCGAGATGCTCAAGGCCGGCTACACGGCGGTGGCGGAATTCCACTACGTCCATCACGACCTCGACGGCCGCTCCTACGCCGACCCCGCCGAACTTTCCCTGCGCATCTCCCGCGCCGCCAGCGCCGCCGGCATCGGCCTGACCCTGCTTCCCGTGCTTTACAGCCACGCAGGCTTCGGCGGCCAGCCGGCCAGCGAGGGCCAGCGGCGCTTCATCAATGGCAGCGAGGCCTACCTGGAACTGCTCCAGCGCCTGCGCGCGCCGCTGGACGCGGCAGGCCACTCCTTGGGCCTGTGCTTCCACTCCCTGCGCGCGGTGACTCCGCAGCAGATCGCCACGGTCCTCGCCGCCGGCCACGACGACCTGCCGGTCCACATCCATATCGCCGAACAGCAGAAGGAAGTCGATGACTGCCTGGCCTGGAGCGGACGCCGGCCGTTGCAATGGCTGTACGAGAACGTCGCGGTCGACCAGCGCTGGTGCCTGGTCCATGCGACCCACGCCGACCCCGGCGAGGTGGCGGCGATGGCGCGTAGCGGCGCGGTGGCCGGCCTGTGCCTGAGCACCGAGGCCAACCTCGGCGACGGCATCTTCCCGGCGACGGACTTCCTCGCCCAGGGCGGGCGCC
This sequence comes from Pseudomonas sp. YA1, assembly GCF_058680555.1. NCBI lineage: Bacteria > Pseudomonadati > Pseudomonadota > Gammaproteobacteria > Pseudomonadales > Pseudomonadaceae > Pseudomonas > Pseudomonas sp. YA1. Next base: position 214,289 of record NZ_JBZWBG010000005.1, on the reverse strand, counting down.
TGGGCATCGGCTCGGACAGCCACGTCTCGCTCAGCGTGGTCGAGGAACTCCGCTGGCTGGAATACGGCCAGCGCCTGCGCGACCGGAAACGCAACCGGCTGTACCGCGACGACCAGCCGATGATCGGCCGCACGCTCTACGACGCTGCGCTGGCTGGCGGCGCCCAGGCCCTTGGGCAGCCGATCGGTAGCCTCGCCGTGGGCCGCCGCGCCGACCTGCTGGTGCTCGACGGCAACGACCCCTACCTGGCCAGCGCCGAGGGCGACGCCCTGCTCAACCGCTGGCTGTTCGCCGGCGGCGACCGCCAGGTGCGCGACGTGATGGTGGCCGGCAGATGGGTGGTGCGCGACGGCCGGCATGCCGGGGAAGAACGCAGCGCACGGGCGTTCGTCCAGGTGCTGGGGGAACTGCTCGACTGACCCTGCGCAGCGGCGGACAACCGCGTTGCGCTTATCCGCCCCACTCGTTCGAGCCGTCGGGCGCTAAACGCCGATACTTCCCACGCCAGCTGCCAGGCGTGAACGGCGCTGGAAAGAAAAAACGCCCCGGCGGGGCGTTCCTTCACTGGCTCCGCTTCAACTGGCCGTCGGGTACCCGCCAGATCAGTTCGTCCACCGCGTAACCGCGGCTGCGCGCTTCTTCCAGCAGACGCTCGCGGGTCTGCTGCGAAACCTGCGGGGTACGCGACAGCAGCCACAGGTATTCACGGTTCGGATTGCCCACCAGCGCGGTGCGGTAGTCGTCGTCCACCGCCAGCACCCAATAGTCGCCGCGCGCCACGTTGGGGAAGAGATTGGCGAACCAGTTGTCGAAGCGCACCCACAACTTGTCGGTGCGTCCCGGCTGCTGGGCGACCGCCCGCCCCTCCACCTGCTCCCACTCGCCATCCAGGGTCAGGCAGCGATTGATCACCTGGATGCTCTGGTCTTCCTGCAAGCGGTAATGCGCTTCCGATTGCGCGCAGTTGCGCTGGAAGAACATCGGCAAGCGCGCCAGTTCATACCAGGTGCCCTGGTAGCGCTGGAGGTCGACCTGCTCGGTGGCCGGCGGATTCTTCGGCGAGCCCGCGCAACCGACCAGCAGCAAGCCCAGCCACAGGGTGCAGAGCACCCGGATCGGCAGACCGATCACTTGAGCCCCTGGCCGGAGAAGAGCAGCGCCTTGTCGGCCGCGTACTGCACGCTGATGAAAGCCTTCTCGTCGCCCCAGGTGCAGCTGGACATGCCCAGCGCGCCGGAACACTCGGTGGGCTTGCCGAGGATCGCCTCGACCTCGGCCTTGCTCATGCCGGCCTTGAGCTTGGAATAGTTTTCCTGGTTGATCTTGCTGCAGGCAGCCAGGACGACGCAGAAAGCGACCACGGCCAGGGTACGGAACGACGCCATGAGGAACTCCTTGTTCGGGGGAAGCGCTGCCCTACAGCTTGGCATACGCGGGGGAAATCCGAAGCCTTGGAGTCAGAAACGCGAACCGGGTTCCCTGAGGAACGCCGTCTCCTCCTCGCTGGAAGGGCGGCCGAGAATGGCGTTGCGATGGGGGAAGCGGCCGAAACGGGCGACTACCGCATGATGCCGCTCGGCATAGTCGTAGAAGTCATCGAAGGGCTGGCGCGCACTGCCGCCGACCTGATCGCGCAGGTCGCGGAAGCAGGCTACCGCCCGCTCCTGGCTGGGCAGGTCCTCGGCGTGCTCCAGGACCAGGTAGGCGAACACCCGGCGCACCGGCGGCAACTGGCGGTCGAAGCCTTTCTCCAGGCCCTCGCGCACCACCCGTTGCGCCCGGGCGTCGCCGGCGTAGGCGCGCGGCGTGTCGCGGTAGATCATCCGCGGCAACTGGTCGAGCAACAGGATCAACGCCAGCCAGCCATCGGCCTCGGCCGTCCACTCCTGCAAGCCGCCGTCCAGCGCCTGGTTCACCAGGTCGCCGAAACGGCCGCCGGCATCGGCGTCCTGGCAGACGTTCTTGCCGAACCACAGGCCGTTGCGCTGGGCAACCACCTCGGCGGCATCGCTGGAGGTGCCGAACCACCAGTCGAGCAGGGTCTCCCAGGGCGCGCTCATCGGCCTACTCCTCGTGGTAGCCGGTGATGCGCTCGACTTCCTGCTTCGAGCCGAGGAACACCGCGACACGCTGGTGCAGGTTCTCCGGCTTGATGTCGAGGATGCGCTGGGTGCCGTTGGTGGCGGCGCCGCCGGCCTGCTCGATGATGAACGACATCGGGTTGGCTTCGTACATCAGGCGCAGCTTGCCGGGCTTCTCCGGCTCGCGGGCGTCGCGCGGGTACATGAAGACGCCGCCGCGGGTCAGGATGCGGTGGACGTCGGCGACCATCGAGGCGATCCAGCGCATGTTGTAGTTCTTGCCCAGCGGACCTTCCTTGCCGGCCAGCAGTTCTTCCACGTAGCGTTTCACCGGCGCTTCCCAGTGGCGCTGGTTGGACATGTTGATGGCGAACTCGGCGGTGCTTTCCGGCACGCTGATGTTGTCGTGGGTGAGGACGAAGCTGCCCAGCTCGCGGTCCAGGGTGAAGCCCTTGACGCCGTTGCCGAGGGTCAGCATCAGCATGGTCTGCGGGCCGTAGATGGCGTAGCCGGCGGCGACCTGGGTGGTGCCCGGCTGGAGGAAGGCCTCCTCGCGCAGGGTATCGTTCTGGTTCAGGTACTCGCTGGGGCAGCGCAGCACCGAGAAGATGGTGCCGACCGAGACGTTGACGTCGATGTTGCTGGAGCCGTCCAGCGGGTCGAAGACCAGCAGGTAGGCGCCTTTCGGGTAGCGCCCCGGAATCTGGTAGGGGTGGTCCATCTCCTCGGAGGCCATGCCGGCCAGGTTGCCGGCCCATTCGTTGGCTTCCAGCAGGATCTCGTTGGACATCACGTCCAGCTTCTTCTGCACCTCGCCCTGCACGTTCTCGGTGCCCATGCTGCCGAGTACGCCGCCCAGCGCGCCCTTGGACACCGCATGGCTGATTTCCTTGCAGGCACGCGCCACGACCTCGATGAGGAAGCGCAGGTCGGCCGGGGTGTTGTGGCTGCGGGTCTGCTCGATCAGATAGCGGCTCAGGGTAACGCGGGACATGGATGGCTCCGGAGAGAGGAAAAAACCCGCGCAGTTTAACGCGGAATTGGCGGTCACGCTTGACTCCGCGCAACCGCCGGTTGGAGATCGGCGGCGGTGGCGCGGTTCATTTCCGCGGCGCGCAACCGATCGACGGTCGTCAGCCGCGTCCCATCTCGCCGTTCAGGCTGGCCTGGACGATTTCCACCCAGTAGCCGTCGGGATCGCTGATGAAGGCCACGTTCTTCATGCCTCGGTCCAGCGGCTTGACGAAGTTCACCCCGAGCGTCTCGAAACGCTCGCAGGCCGCCACCAGGTCGGGCACCGAGAAGCAGATGTGGCCGAACCCGCGCGGGTCCTGGTTGCCGTTGTGGTACTGGCTGTCGTCGCTCTCGCTGCCCCAGTTGTGGGTCAGCTCGAGGACCGACTGGCGTCCGAAGGTGTAGCGCTGGCGTTCGTCGAGCGCGTCGGGCACCTCTTCGCCACGGGTCATGGCGAGGAAATACAGGGAGAAGCGGCCTTCCTCGAAATCCAGGCGACGCAGCAGGCGCATGCCGAGCACCCGCGAGTAGAAGTCGAGCGAGCGCTTCGGATCCTTGACCCGCAGCATGGTGTGGTTGAACACGTATTCCTGGGTGATGGCGTCCGGCTCCATGCAGATGCCGGGCTGTACTTCGGTGTTGAAACTCATCGGGCGATTCCCTCGAACGAAACGGATCGGCAGTGTATGGCGGTCGACCGGGCAGCGAGTAACAGCGGGGTACTACTCTCTTGATGCCGGCGCGCGCCGATCGTTCCGTCGACGGGAAACGCGACCGGCGCCGCCCGGGCGCCGGCCACCGTTTCAGAAGTCCAGGCTCAGCGCCAGGCTGACGCTCTGCTGGGTATCGTCCTCGCCCTTGCGCCAGTTGTAGCCGCCGCGCAGCGACAGCTCCGGCGCCAGCTTCTGGCTGAAGCCGAGGGAGACGCGGTTGAGGTGGTCCTGCGGGGTGTAGCCTTCGAGGGTGAAGCGATTGCCCGGCAGGCTGTTGAGGGACATGGTCAGGTCCTGGGTGTCGTCCTCGTACTCACGCTCGTGGGCGTACTCGGCGAACAGCTGGGTATCGCTGCCGAACGCGTACTTGCCTTGCAGGCCGGCGCCCAGGCGCTTCGAGCTGCGCTTCTGGTCGTCGTAGTCGAGCGCGGTGGCGCTGGCGCCCTTCTCGGAATAGCCGTCGACCTCGACCCGCGCGTAGTCGGCGCTGACGAACGGCGACAGGTGCCAGGGACTGTCGGCCTGCTGGGCGATGTCGTAGCCCAGGCGCGCGCTGAACGCCCACAGGTGGCCGTTGGTGTCGCCTTTCTCGCTGCGCTCGCCGCCGCCCAGGGCGAACTTGCGCTTCAGGTCGTCGTAGTCGAGGTAGCCGCCGGTCAGCGCCGCGTCAGCCCACCAGCGGTTTTCCTGGTACTGCACGAAGGCGCTGGCCATGTAGCTGTTCATCCGGTAGTCGGAATCCTTGGCGCCGGCTTCCAGCTTCTGCCGGTAGAAGCCGGCGGCGACCCCGGCGCGCCAGGCCTCGTCGATGCGGTAGCTGCCGCCAAGGGTCAGGTTGTAGCCGTTGCCGTCGCCGCTGGCGGCGCTGTCCTGGGAGTCGAAGTCCAGGCGCTGGCCACCGCCGCCGACGAAGCCGCGCCACTGGCCGACGTTCTGCCAGTTCTCCCAGTCCGCCTGCCACTGGCTGCGCAGTTCGTCCTGGTAGGCACGCAGGGTGCCGTGGGCCATTTCCGGCAGCAGGGTCAGCTCCCAGGGCGCCGACAGCAGCGAATAGGTGTAGTCGGCGATCAGGCGCTGGCCGGTGATGGTCGGGTGCACGCTGTCGTTGAACAGCAATTTGCTCGGGTCGGGCGTGCTGCCGTTGATCCCGTAGGTCGGGTTCATGGTGCAGCCGTTGCCGCTGAAACAGGTGCCGATCAGGTTCTGGTCGGCGGCCAGGCCGAAGGAAGCCGGGTTGGCCATGCCTTCCTTGAGCAGCAGCGGGATGTTCAACGGAATGACGTTGGCGCCGGCCTGGCTCAACTGGGCGGTCAGCTCGGCGTTGAACGTGCCGCTGAGTTGGCTGGCGAAAGGCTGCAAGGGACCACCGAAGGTAGCCGGGGTCAGGCCCAGGTCGGGCAACAGCCAGACCACGATGTAGCGCGCGCCGGCCTGCTGCAGGGCCTGCACGCTATCCACCAGGCGACCGGCGGCCTGTTGTGCCTGGACGTCGTTGAGGATGCGCCCCTGGAGGAAGTCGTTGCCGCCGCCGGTGATGTAGTACAACGCGTTCGGATCGGCACCCAGGCCCTGGCGGGCACGGTCCACCAGGTAGCCATCGCGGCTGCGCAGGAGGGTATTGTCGCGCTCGATCAGCGAGCCGTTGGCCGCGGTGATCGAGTCGTAGATCTGATCGGTCCGGTAGCCGCCCACCGCCCAGTTGTTGCCGTCGGCGACGCCCTGCTGGGCGTTGACCGGCGAGGTCGAGGCAGCCAGGTCGCCCGGGGCGATGCCGAGCTGATTGCCGAGCAGCATGGGCGCGGTCGGTCCGAAGATCTCGCCGCTGCCGTTCTGGTAGGTCGGGCCGACCCGGTTGGTGAAACGCGAGGTGCTTCCGGCGGGGCCGGCAGGATCGGGGAACTGCCCGGCATCGCTGAGGCTGTCGCCGAACACCACCAGCGTCGAATAGGGCGAAGGAGCAGCCTGCGGGGCGGTGGACAGCGAAGCCAGCAGGCAGGCCGCTACCAGTGGCTTGAGCGCCATTCTGATCATTCTCTTACTCCGTGATTTGTTTTTATTGTTGGGCCGCCGCGTCGTCGGCATGCGCCCCGGGGCCCGTCGTAAAGCCTCCTCAGCCGAACAGCATAGCGCGGAACCGGCTCATGGCTTGTTCGGCGAGGAACGCAGCAGGCTCATTGCCATTATTACCAGCAGAGCGACCCCCAGCAGAAGTACCGCCCACAGGCCGATCTTCTTCCAGTCGCTACCCGGTGCCGGCGCCGCGGCCGCCATGGCCACCTCCAGCGGTTCGCCCAGGCTGGCGCTACCCAGGGTGGCGCGCTTGCTCTCGGTATAGCCGGGAATCAGTACGCCGAGCGGCAGCGCCGCCGACTGCGCGCCGGGCTTGCCGAACGCCAGCCGGTACGGCGGGCTGCCGCGCACCAGGAACACCAGTTCGCTGGCCGGCAGGCCGACACTCAGGGACGGGACCTCCGGGCCCAGGCCGGTACCTCGTTGGTCCACCTGCAGACGCAGCTCGCGCACCGCCCAGCCCGGCAGTTCCAGCTCGTTCTGCTGTACGTTGCGGCCGTCGATCGGCAGCCGGTAGAGGACCCCGCGTGCCAGGCTGCTCCAGGCGGCCTCCCGGCGCGGCGAAGCGTTCTCCGTACGATCACGGCCGGACAGTTCCACCGGGACGATGGTGTGGGTCAGCGCCTGCTCCAGGGACACCCGCACCCGCTGCAACGGCAACGCCAGCGGCAACTGCCAGCGGTACTCGCCGTCCCCCGCCTGGCGCCCGGCCAGCGGCTCGGACCAGATCATCGGCGCCGGCTCGGTGCTCCGCGTGCTGCCTTGCAGGCGGGCGCCATGAAGGTCTGCCGCGGTTGCCCCGGCCGGCCAGGCCAGACGCAGGTAGCGGGCCTGGCGGCCGGGAAGCTTGACCTCGCTGACGTCGATGCGTTCGCCGTTGAAGGTCAAGCGGGCGATCTGTCCGTCACCCCAGGCCTGCCAATGCTCGAGGTCGTCGCTGGCTTCCACGGAGAAGCGCTGGAAGCCCTCCTCCGGGCTGCTCCAGTCCAGCCGCAGGCGCTCCAGGGGAAACGTCACCGCGCTCGCGTCGATCAGCCAGCCGCGCAGGGTCTCGGCAGCCGGCCCGGCGTTGCCCGGCAGCACCTCGACTATGGTGCCGCTGGTGTTGCGCTGCACCCGCAGGTTCGGCTGCGTCGCGTCGGCGGCGGACGTGCCTCGCAACGGGAACAGCCGCACCTCGGCCTCATGCGGCGTGCTGGCCTGGCGTTCGCTGCCGGCCACCAGGGCGTAGGGCAAGGCCTCGCCCTCGGCATCGAAGACCCGCAGGTCGCGCAGGTCGGCATGGGCAGCCGACAACTGCACGCTCATCGGGATGCTCAGGCGATACCAGGGTCCTTCGCCCTGCAGCGACAGCGCCACCTGGCGGCTGAAACCTTCGGCAGACTCCTCCGCCGACAGCGGCAGGGACAGGCAGGCGCCCAGCAGGAGCAGGCCGGCGGTTCTGAACGAAAAGGAGCGCGTCATGGCTGCTCGGCCTCCGATGCGACCTCGGCGCGACGCGGAGGCAAGGGTGAGAAGTAGCCGACGACCAGCAACAGGACGCCGACCCCGATGAAGGAGATGATTCGCTCCAGGCTGCCGCTGTTGCCCAGCTCGACGAAGAACAGCTTGACCACCACGACGCCGACCAGCGCCGCGCCGACCATCCACAGGTCGCGCCGGCCGAGACGGGTACCGGCGATGGTCAGGCCCAGCGCGCAGAGCGTCCAGACCAGCGACAGCCCCGCCTGCACCAGCATCGACGCGGCCAGCGCCTCGGCCTGGAACGGCACGCCGGCCAGGTGGTGCGCGGCGCGGCACACCGCCAGGGTCAGCAGGGCGAACAGCGAGGCGCCGGCCAACGCCTGGCGCCCCAGGCGCGCGCTGGCATTGCCATCGACGAGCGAGGCCAGGCTGGCGTCGCTCCAGCGGTAGAGGGCGAACAGCACGATCAGCAGCCCCAGTTCCAGCGGGTTGGCCAGCGGCAGGTAAGGCAGCGGCTCGGCGGCGCCGTCGCTGAGCAGGTTGGCGCTCCAGAACCAGCCGAGCAGCAACAGCGCCACCGGCGCAGCGGCGAGCAGCCGATACTCCCGCGGGAAGTCGCGCAGCGGCCAGGGCAGGCTCCGCCCGCCAGCCACCAGCAGCAGGTAGGCGCTCGGGACCAGCGCCCAGCCCAGCCAACGCCAGGCGTTGTACTGTTCGGCGAGCAGGGCGAACAGGTAGCGCAGCTCCAGCGCCAGCACCCCGAGCAACAGCCAGCAACCGAGCACATGGGCGACGCTCAGGGCCTTCGCCGGCAGCAACGGGGCAAGGCGTCGCAGCGACAGCAGGTGCGTGGCGAACAGCAGCGGCCAGGCCAGCCAGCCGAATTCGCCGAACGGCTGGTAATCGAAACGCCAGGCACTGGCCAGGGCCAACAGCGCCGCCGGGACCAGCGCCAGGCACAGCAGGGCCAGTTCGCGCCAGCGCTCGCGCAGCGCCAGCAGCATCCACGACGCCACTGTCGCCGCGGCCACCAGCAGCAACGCATGCTCGCGCAGGCCATAAGGCACGAAGCGGACGGTTTCGCACAGCGCGGTCAGCGCCCACCAGCCGGCTCCCCAGAGCAGCAGCAAGTGCGACAGCTCGGGCAGGCCGAGGGTACCGATACCCAGCGTCCGCTCGCGCTCGCCGGCGCGGCGCAGCCGCCAGGCGCCGACCAGCGCCGCCAGGGCCAGCACTGCCGGCGTCCAGAACCCGGAATGGGCCAGGGGCCGCAGGCCTTCGCCGCTCAGCGAGCCGAACAGCGACGGCCCGGCGAGGAGGAACGCCAGGCCGCCCACTACCTGCAAGGCGAGGCCGAAGTAGAAGCTCAGGCGCTGGCGCAGCACCAGGCTCAGCCAGACGATCAGCAGCCCGCTGCCGGCCCATACCGCGCTGGCGCTGCGCCAAGGCAGGACGAACAGCACTGCCAGGTTGACGAACGCCAGACCGGCCAGCAGCACCAGGCTCAAGCCCATGAGCAGCCGACTGTCGTCCTTCACCAACGGGTCGCGCGCCGCCAGCAGCATGCCGCCGATCAGCGCCAGGCCGATCAGCGAGGCGGTCATCAAGCCACGCCAGCCCGAGTCGAATACCCCACCCTGGCCATCGCCGCCCTGCAAATGCAGGAGGAACAGCGCACCGCCCAGCAGTTGCACGGCGAAGGCGCAGAACAGGAAGGTACGCGAGCCCAGGCGCAAGCCGGCGAACAAGCTCGCCAGGCCGGCCACGGCCCAGGCGATGGCGGTGCCGTCGACGGCCAGGCAGAGCGGTGCGACCAGGTAGAGGAAGGCCAGGCCGGCGGCCGCCAGCAACGGCCGGCAGGCCGGCTCCCAGTCGGCCAGCGCTTTCGCCGGCGCGCGACGCAGCTGCCAGAAGCTGAACAGCGCCGCCGCACCGAGCATCAGCGCGCCCAGCGGCGAACCCTCCAGCAACGTCGTCTCACCCGGCCGCACGCCATTCAGATAGGCCAACGCCGCACCGCCCTGCAGCAGCAGAGCGAAGATCCGCGCCAGGCGGCGTTGCTGGTGCAGGCCGAGCCAGTAGATGCCGGCGCCCTCGACCGCCCAGGCGGCCGAGGTCCAGCGCGCGTCCAGGCCGAGCGGAATGGCCAGGGTGCCGAAGACCACCCCCAGCGCCAGGCAGATTTCCACCAGCAGGCTGGTGCGTCCGGCCGAAGCATGGCCGCGCAGCACCCGCGCCAGGACCATGTAGAAGAGCCCCAGGGCCAGGGCGCTGAAGGCCATGCCGAAGTCGATGTGGCCGATCACCGCGCATTGCAGGCCGAACCCCACCAGCGGCGGACCGAACAGCACGGTGGCGTCGATGTAGTCGGCCTGTCGCGCCGACCAGCGCAGCAGTTCACCGCGCTCGGCAGGCGCCTGCGCGGCCTCCAGCAGCTTGCGGCGGGCGAAGAGCAGGCCGATCCCGACGTACATCAGGAAGAACAGGGCCAGGAACGGCTCGGTGCTGGCGAACAGCTCCGGTGTATAGGAGCGCAGTCCCCAGGCGAAGCCGATGCCGAAGGTGCCGACGAAGCCGACCAGGTTGAGCGGCCGCCAGGCGCGGAACCAGGCGATGGCGAAGATGCCGGCGTTGAGCAGGGCGAAGTAGCTGAACAGCGCTACATGGTTGCCGCTGCCGGTGGAGGTCAGGATCGGCGCGGCGAAGCCGCCGAGCGCCGCCACCACCGCCAGGCCCATGGCGTTCTGCAGCACGGCGAGGATCGCCGAGCAGATCGTCACCACCACCAGCAGCGCCAGCGCCGCGCCGGGAGAGATCAGCGGATGCAGGCGCATGGCGGCGAAGATGGTCAGGTACAGCACCGCGATACCGGTGCCTTGCAGGATCAGGCCGTAGGCGGCGCGCCGCTCGCGCAGCCACCAGCCGACGCCGAGCAGCGCCATTGCTGCCAGCGCCACCCCGGCGTAACGGTACTCCACCGGCACCGCCACCCGTTCCGAGGCATAGCGCAGGAGGAAGGCCAGGCCGATGAACAGCAGCACCACGCCGATGCGCAATACCGTGTTGCCGCCGAATAGCCAGCCCTTGGCCGCGGCGAAGCCACGCTCGACCAGCGAGGGTTCGCGTGGAGGCGCTGGAGGGGCGGCACGGCGCGGCGCTGGCTGGGCGTCAGGCTGGAACGCCGGCTGACGCTCGATGGGCTGGACGGGCTCGGGGGGACGAGGCGGAGGCGGCGCAGCCTCGACGGCCGGCAGCTCGATGTCCCAGTCCAGCGGCGGGGCAACCTCGGCGGGAGGCGTGTCTGCGAGCGGCTGGTCGATGCCGGCGGCCGGCTCGGGAACGCTTTCGGGAACGTCCTGCGCCTGGCGCTCCACGCGCAGCAGGCGCTGGTGGATGACCTCGGTGCCGCGCTCGAAGCGTTCGGCGAATTCGCTCATCTGCTTGCGCAGGCGCTCGTTCTGTTGCGCCAGGTTCTGCAGCGAGACGGCCTGTCCCAGGGCCAGGCCGGAGAGGCCGCCGAGGAGTGCGCCGACCAGCGATTCCCCGGCGAAGCCGCCGAGGATCAGGCCCACCAGCATGAAAATCCATTGCATGCGTCGAATCCTTGATCAAGAGGTACCACGATCCACTGATACCTGCCCTGGCCATCCTGCCAGAGCGGAACCCGCGCCGGGAGTATACAGCCCGCATTCCCGAGATTCGACGCATTCCGACGCCCGCCCCGTGGCGAGCTACCTCTTCCTGGCGATGAACTGGACCACGCAGGCCGCGCCGGTGTGGAAACGGCCCTCGACCACCTCGCGCTCGATTTCCCGCGCCAGCAGCACTTCGCAATCCGGCAGCTCCGCCTCCAGCGCCGCGCGGCTCACCAGCATGTCGACGTCCGCCGGGCCGCCGGTGCCGCGGCCGAGCTGTTCCGGCCGATAGGCCTCCAGCAGGAAGAGACCGCCCGGTCGCAGCGAACGCTCCAGCAGGCGGTTGAGTCTGCCGCGCACGCGACTGGGCAGGTGCGCGAAGATCGACACCACCGCGCCGAACGCCGCTGCCGGCGGTTCGTAGTCCGCCAGGTCGACCACCAGGGTGTCGATCGACACGCCTTTCGCCTCGGCCAGCCGGCGCGCCTTGGCCAGGCCGACGGCGGAGCCGTCCACGCCAAGCACCTCCAGCCCCAGCGAAGCGAGGAACACCGCGTTGCGCCCCTCGCCCTCGGCGACGCTCAACACCGGCCCGGCCAGCCGCTGCGCATGTTCCTTCAGGAAAGCGTTGGGTTCGGTCCCGTAGACATACTCTTCGGCGGCATAGCGTTCGTCCCACATGAGGTTCACCTCGTCTGTATTTCGTCACGGCCCAGGTGCCGAAACGCTAGTCTTCCACTTCAAGTCGACTTGAGGTCAAGGGCATGCGGCAACTGGACATAGGCGAGGTCGCGCGACGATCCGGGGTACCGGCCTCGACCCTGCGCTACTACGAGGAAAAGGGACTGATCGCCTCCAGCGGCCGGCACGGCCTGCGCCGGCTGTTCGATGCAGGCGTGCTGGAGCGGCTGGCGCTGATCGGGCTGGGCCGCGCCGCCGGGTTGTCGCTGGACGAGATTGCCGGCATGGGCGCAGCCGACGGCGCGCTGCGGATCGACCGCGCGGCGCTGGCGGCCAAGGCCGACGAACTGGACCGGACGATCCGCCGCCTCGCCGCCATGCGCGACGGCCTGCGGCATGCCGCGGCCTGTCCGGCGCGCGAACACATGGACTGCCCGACGTTCCGCCGCCTGCTGCGGGCCGCTGCCGCGGGGGCCATCAAGCCACGCCGGAAAGCGCCCGGCGCATAGCAAAACGGCCGGCAGGCCGGGCACCCCTGCCCTGCCTGCCGGCCGCGAGGCACGCCGTTGCGGCGCGCCGGTAGGGCAAAGGTTTAGACCTTGCTGCGCTCGTAGCGCTTGCGGTCGTTCTCGTTGAGCATCTTCTTGCGCAGGCGGATCGACTTCGGCGTCACTTCCACCAGCTCGTCGTCGGCGATGAACTCCAGCGCCTGCTCGAGGGTGAAGCGGATCGGCGGAACCAGGGCGATGACTTCGTCCTTGCCGGAAGCGCGCATGTTGTCGAGCTTCTTGCCCTTGGTCGGGTTGATCACCAAGTCGTTGTCACGGCTGTTGATGCCGGCCAACTGGCCTTCGTAGATTTCGTCGCCCGGGCCGAGGAACAGCTTGCCGCGGCTCTGCAGGGTCTCCAGCGAGTAGGTCAGCGCGGTGCCGGTGGCCATGGAGACCAGTACGCCGTTCTGGCGGTTGCTGACTTCGCCGGCCTTGATCGGACCGTAGTGGCTGAAGGTCGAGGTCAGGATACCGGTGCCCGAGGTCAGGGTCAGGAAGTTGTTGCGGAAGCCGATCAGGCCGCGCGCCGGAATGGTGTACTCCAGGCGCACGCGGCCCTTGCCGTCGGGAATCATGTTGCTCAGGTCGCCCTTGCGCAGGCCCATCTGCTCCATCACCGAGCCCTGGTGCTGCTCCTCGATGTCGATGGTGACGTTCTCGTAGGGCTCCTGCTTCTCGCCGTCCTTCTCGATGATCACCACTTCCGGGCGGCCCACGGCCAGCTCGAAGCCTTCGCGGCGCATGGTCTCGATCAGTACCGACAGGTGCAGTTCGCCACGGCCGGAAACCTTGAACTTCTCCGGGCTGTCGCCCGGCTCGACGCGCAGCGCCACGTTATGCAGCAGTTCCTTCTCCAGGCGCTCCTTGATGTTGCGGCTGGTGACGAACTTGCCTTCGCGGCCGGCGAACGGCGAATCGTTGACCTGGAAGGTCATGCTCACGGTCGGCTGGTCGACGGTCAGCGGCGGCAGCGCCTCGACGTTCTGCGGGTCGCACAGGGTATCGGAGATGAACAGCTCCTCCATGCCGCTGACGCAGACGATGTCGCCGGCTTCCGCCTCGGCCACCTCGACGCGCTGCAGGCCGTGGTGGCCCATGATCTTCAGGATGCGGCCGTTGCGCTTGCTGCCGTCGTCGCTGATGGCCACCACCGGGGTGTTGGACTTGACCTTGCCGCGGGTGATGCGGCCGATACCGATCACGCCGAGGAAGCTGTTGTAGTCCAGCTGCGAGATCTGCATCTGGAACGGACCCTCGGTGTCCACCACCGGGGCCGGGACGTGGTCGATGATCGCCTGGAACAGCGCGTCCATGTTGTCGTCCATCTTCTCGTGGTCGAGGCCGGCGATGCCGTTCAGGGCGCTGGCGTAGACGATCGGGAAGTCGAGTTGCTCGTCGGTGGCGCCGAGGTTGTCGAACAGGTCGAAGATCTGGTCGATGACCCAGTCCGGACGCGCGCCCGGACGGTCGATCTTGTTCACCACCACGATCGGACGCAGGCCGGCCTTGAAGGCCTTCTGGGTCACGAAGCGGGTCTGCGGCATGGGGCCGTCCTGGGCGTCGACCACCAGCAGCACGGAGTCGACCATCGACATCACGCGCTCCACCTCGCCGCCGAAGTCGGCGTGACCGGGGGTGTCGACGATGTTGATGTTGTAGCCGTTCCACTTGATCGCGGTGTTCTTCGCCAGGATGGTGATGCCACGCTCTTTTTCCTGGTCGTTGGAGTCCATCACCCGCTCGCTTTCCGCTTCTTTGCGGTCGAGGGTGCCGGACAGCTTCAGCAGCTTGTCCACCAGGGTGGTCTTGCCATGGTCGACGTGGGCGATGATGGCGATGTTGCGCAGATTTTCGATCACAAGTCTTGTCTCGTTTAACGCCCGAAGCGCGGCTTCGCGGCGGTGGTGGGGTCGGACAGGGCGGCGCCCGACACGACAGGCTTCTTCAATTAAGGGGCGGGCAGCAGGCGGACGCTGCCCCGGTCCGGCCGGCACGCCGAAGGGCGGGCATCGGCCTAGGCGGCGGACGTGTCGGGAGGACGGTGGCGGATGCTGCCGCCGAACAAGCCCGGCTGCTTAAGCCGGACGATAAACACGCACATTGGTGTGCCCCTCGTTGAGCAGGTGATGGGCATGCAGGCGGCTCATCACCCCTTTGTCGCAATACAGGAGGTACTGGCGGTTGGCGTCCAGTTCCTTGAAGCGGCTGTTGATCGCGTAGAACGGCAGCGCCTGGACTTCGACGCCTTCCAGGGCCAGGGGTTCGTCTTCCTGGGCATCAGGATGGCGGATATCGATGACAATCTGACCGGGCAGCACCTCGCCGACCTCTTCCACCTGCAGGTCCTGGCCGAGTTCGTCGATCACCCGGTCGACGGTGCGCTGGGTGGCGCGCTCCAGGGCGCGCTCGAGCACCGCCATGTCGAATTTCGACTCTTCGTGTTCGACGCGGTAGGGCTTGGCCTGGGTGGTCGGGTTCACCGAGATCACCCCGCAGTATTCCGGCATGTGCCGGGCGAACTCGGCGGTGCCGATCTGCCGGGCGGTGTCGATGATGTCCTGCTTGTGGCTGACGATCAGCGGGCGCAGCACCAGGGTGTCGGTAACCCGGTCGATCACCGAGAGGTTCGGCAGGGTCTGGCTGGACACCTGGGAGATCGCCTCGCCGGTCACCAGCGCGTCCAGCTCCAGGCGCTCGGCCACGCGGCTGGCGGCGCGCAGCATCATGCGCTTGAGGGTCACGCCCATATAGCTGTCGTCGACCTTGGTGAGGATCTCGCCGACCACTTCCTCGAACGGCACGCTGACGAACAGCACGCGCTGCGAGCGGCCGTACTTCTCCCACAGGTAGTGGGCGACTTCCATCACCCCCAGTTCGTGGGCGCGCCCGCCGAGGTTGAAGAACACGAAGTGGCTGATCATCCCGCGGCGCATCATCTGGTAGGCCGCCACGGTCGAGTCGAAGCCGCCGGACATCAGCACCAGCACCTGCTCCAGCGCGCCCAGCGGATAGCCGCCCAGGCCCGGATGCTGGCGATGGATGACGAACAGGCGGTCGAGGCGGATTTCCATCCGCACCTCGACTTCCGGCTGCTTCAGGTCGATCCCGGCAGCCCCGCATTCGCGGCGCAGGCCGCTGCCGACGTAACGCTCCACCTCCATCGAGGTGAACGCGTGCTTGCCGGCGCGCTTGCAGCGCACGGCGAAGGTCTTGCCGGCCAACTGGTCGCCGAAATGCGCCTTGCACTTGGCGAGGATGTCGTCGAAATCGCCCAGCGGATACTCGTGGACCTCGAGGAAATGACCGATGCCCGGGGTGCAGGTCAGGCGCTCGATCATCTCGCGCCTGGCCTTGGCGTCGACCACGGCGGTCTCTACCTCCAGGTTGTCCCACTCGCCCTCGACCTTCAGCTCCGGGTCCAGGTCGCGCAGCACCGCGCGGATGTTCTTCGCCAACTGCCGGATGAAGCGCTTGCGCACCGGCCGGCTCTTGATGGTGATTTCCTGGAAGGTCTTGACGATGAGTTTCATGCGAGGGACGCGAACGCGCGGGGCGACGGAAAAAAAGGGGCGGAATTATATCTGAAATTGCTCACGTATTGAGCAGAAATATGCACAGTTATTTTTGCTGCACCAAAATGGAATGATGCACCAACATGGAGCACCATAACGGTGCACCCGAAGGCCGCCCAGCTACCCTGAAGAAGACCTGGCCCCGCCAAACATGGGGCCCTGCCCGATTCCGGGCACTGGCACGCAACTTGCTCACTTGTGAGGCAGGTTGCCCTGGCGGAGTATTCCGGCCGGCATCACCCGATACTGGGGCACAGAAAAAGCTCCCAGCTCTAATCCCTCCTGGAGGACAGCATGTCGTACAAGTCGCACCAACTGATCAAAGACCATGACGTGAAGTGGGTAGACCTGCGCTTCACCGATACCAAGGGCAAGCAGCAACACGTCACCATGCCGGCTCGCGACGCGCTGGACGATGAGTTCTTCGAAGCCGGCAAGATGTTCGACGGCTCCTCCATCGCCGGCTGGAAAGGCATCGAAGCCTCCGACATGATCCTGATGCCGGACGACAGCACCGCCGTCCTCGATCCGTTCACCGAAGAGCCGACCCTGATCCTGGTCTGCGACATCATCGAGCCGAGCACCATGCAAGGCTACGAGCGCGACCCGCGCAACATCGCCAAGCGCGCCGAGGAGTACCTGAAGTCCACCGGCATCGGCGACACCGTGTTCGTCGGCCCGGAACCGGAGTTCTTCATCTTCGACGAAGTGAAGTTCAAGTCCGACATCTCCGGCTCGATGTTCAAGATCTTCTCCGAGCAGGCTTCCTGGAACACCGACGCCGACATCGAGTCCGGCAACAAGGGCCATCGCCCGGGCGTGAAGGGCGGCTACTTCCCGGTACCGCCGGTCGACCACGACCATGAAATCCGCACCGCCATGTGCAACGCCCTGGAAGAAATGGGCCTGGTGGTCGAAGTCCACCACCACGAAGTGGCAACCGCCGGCCAGAACGAGATCGGCGTGAAGTTCAACACCCTGGTCGCCAAGGCCGACGAAGTGCAGACCCTGAAGTACTGCGTGCACAACGTCGCCGACGCCTACGGCAAGACCGTGACCTTCATGCCGAAGCCGCTGTACGGCGACAACGGCTCGGGCATGCACGTGCACATGTCGATCTCCAAGGACGGCAAGAACACCTTCGCCGGCGAAGGCTATGCCGGCCTGTCCGAGACCGCCCTGTACTTCATCGGCGGCATCATCAAGCACGGCAAGGCCCTGAACGGCTTCACCAACCCCTCGACCAACTCCTACAAGCGCCTGGTCCCGGGCTTCGAAGCTCCGGTGATGCTGGCCTACTCGGCGCGCAACCGTTCCGCCTCGATCCGTATCCCCTACGTATCCAGCCCGAAGGCCCGCCGTATCGAAGCGCGCTTCCCGGACCCGGCAGCCAACCCCTACCTGGCCTTCGCCGCGCTGCTGATGGCCGGCCTGGACGGCATCCAGAACAAGATCCACCCCGGCGATGCCGCCGACAAGAACCTGTACGACCTGCCGCCGGAAGAGGCGAAGGAAATCCCGCAGGTTTGCGGCAGCCTGAAAGAGGCGCTGGAAGAACTCGACAAGGGCCGCGCGTTCCTGACCAAGGGCGGCGTGTTCACCGACGAGTTCATCGATGCCTACATCGAGCTGAAGAGCGAAGAAGAGATCAAGGTGCGCACCTTCGTGCACCCGCTGGAATACGACCTGTACTACAGCGTCTGATCCAACGTTTCCTATAACAACGAGTCACCCTCTTGAGGCCTCCTTCGGGAGGCCTTTTTTATGGGCCGGCCCATGGAGAAAAGCAAAGTTCGCCGCGCCGTTCGGTTAGACTTGCCGCGCTCCCCGCCCCAAGGATAAGGACCGTCCATGCGTCACTCTCTCTGGCTCCTGCTCGCCGTCGTCCTCAGCCTGCCCGCCCAGGCCGGCACCGAATGCCGCGATATCCACGACCGCGACCTGCGGCGCATGTGCAACGCCCTGGAGCGCGGCGACAGCGGGGATTGCGGCGACATCGACAGCCGCGACCTGCGGCGTTACTGCGGCGCGCTGCTGGCGCCGGGACAGCGCTACGACTGCGACGACATCCGCGACGGCGACACGCGCCGCCAGTGCCGCGCCATCGTCCGCGGCGACCGCAAGCGCTGCGACGACATCGACAGCCGCGACATGCGCCGCCAGTGCCGGGCCGTGGTATCGCGTGCGCCGTGGCAGTGCGACGGCATCGACGACCGCGACATGCGCCGCATCTGTCGGGTCATCCTGTCGCGCTAGATGCCACCGTCCGCCGGCGTGCCCTGCTCGTCCGGTTCCGCGGATTTCGCCTTGGGCGCCCGGCTCAACTGTACGTTGAGACGCGGCATGGACAGTTCGAGGCCGGCCTGGTCGAGGCGCCGACGCAGGCGCAGGTTGAACGCCCGCTGGACCTCCCACTGCTTGATCGGCGCGGTCTTGAAGCGGAAGCGCAGGATCGCCTGGCCGTTGTCGAAACTCTCCACGCCCTGCAATTCCATCGGCGACCACAGGTTGCGGTAGACCGCCGGGTCGCTGCGCAGCTCCATCGCGACCTCGCGCACCAGCGCCACCGCGTCGTCGATCGGCATGCTCGCCGGCACCGGCCAGCGGAACATCGCGTAGCCGAACTGGCGCGAGTAGTTCTTGATGCTCTTGATCTCGCTGAACGGGATGGTATGCACCACGCCGTCCAGGTCGCGCAGGCGCACGGTACGGATGGTCAGGCCCTCGACCGTGCCAAGGTGGCCGCCGACGTCGACGTAGTCGTCGATCGACAGCGAGTCCTCGATGATGATGAACAGGCCGGTGATCAGGTCCGCCACCAGCGACTGCGCGCCGAAGCCGATGGCCAGGCCGATCACGCCGGCACCGGCCAGCAACGGGGTGACGTTCATGCCCATGTTGGCCAGGGCGACGATCAGGGCGATCACCGCGATGGTGGCGAACAGTACGTTGCGGATCAGCGGCAGCATGGTCAGCGCGCGGGTGTTCGGCCGGCTCTTGCCGCCCAGGCCGAGGCTGTGCTGGATCGCGGTATCGGTGAGGATCCAGATCAGCCAGGCGACCAGCAGGGTGGTGCCGAAGCTGACCACCTTCATGCTGATCTGCTCGCCCTCGCCTTCCGCATAGCGAATCAGCGACATGCCCCAGACGCGCAAGGCGACCTCGATGAAGAACAGCACCACGAAGATGTGCAGCAGGGTGTAGCCGAAGCTTTGCAACTGCTCGATGTACGGCGCGCTGCGGCGCGGGCCGGCGCCGACCCGACTGGAACGGCGGCGGATCAGCCCGATCACGGTCATCGCCACCACCGCCAGCACCGCGCAGACCAGCGCCCGGCGCAACGCCGAACTGCTGTCGCCGGCGGAAACGAAGGTGGCGAACAGGGAAATCCCCACCAGCACCAGCACCGGCACGAACCACAGCGAGCCGACCAGTTGCACCAGGTCGTGCAGGCTACGGCGCTTGAGGCGGCGCTCCAGCGGCTGGTTGCGGATCAGGTGGGCGATCGGCCGGCGGAAACGCATCACGAACAAGGCGGTGAACAGCGCGGCGCTGGCGTTGGCCAGGGTACTCAGGCAGATCGAGGTGTGCTCGCCGAGGCCGGCGATCAGCCGCGGATCGTGGGCGACCTCGCCCAGCGCGGCGAGGCTGCCGATCAGCCACAACGGGCGGAACGCCTGGCGCCGCAGGATATCCAGGGCGCGCTGGCGGTGCGGGCCGCTGAGCAGCGAGAGGGAAATCACGCACAGCGCGGAGAACAGCGTGCCGCAGACCAGCACATAGGCCATGACCATCGCCAGGGTCTTGCTCAGGGAGTCCGGCAGCACCACCGACAGGTACAGGGTAATGAGGAAGGCCACCAGCCAGGGGCCCAGCTTGCGCAGGGAGAACAGCAGCAGGTCGCGGGTCTTCGGATGCTGCGGCAACTCCGCCGACAGGCCGAAGCGCTCGCGCATACGCCGGCTGAGCCAGAGCAGCGCGCTGGCCAGGCAAGCCCAGAGGAGGATCACCACCGAAAAATCGAAGACCATCGCCGGCAGGTCGCGCCAGCTGGGAAAGCGCTCCTCGAGTTCGGCACGCGCCAGCTGGAACTGGTTGCCCCATAACGCGACCGGGCTGTTCGCGCCCTGGAACTGCTTTTCCAGGCTGGTCAGGGTATCGCCGATCAGCCCCAGCACCCCACCCTCGCTTTCCTTGCCTTTCTTGGTCACGTCGCGCAGCTGTTTCAGCTTTTTCAGCAGGTCGGCGCGCTGCCTGTCGTTCTCCAGGGTCTGGATGACCTGGTTCAGCGATTGTTCCAACTGCGCATCGCTGACCTTCTCGCCACCGGAGGAACTCCCCGCCAACGGGTTCGGCAGCGCCGCGGCGCCCGGCGGCGAGTAGAACAGGGCGGCGCAGAGGCACAGCAGCAGGGCCGCCAGGACGCGGGAGCGAAGGGTGAAGCGGGCGATGATCGGCACGAGAAAGGCAGTCCCCAAGGTGAGAAACCGAAACAGCCGCATCATACAAGCCGGACACCCGCCGTTTCGAACGGGGCCGCCGGCCGGCGGCGCAAGCACAGACACTCTGGCGCAACGAGGGTTCGCCCCGCCAGTGCCGGCTGAGACGAACGCAGCCGCGCGGCGGGGCACAGCGACCGCCAACGTGCCCCAGCGCACACCTTCGAATACCCGCATGCCGCACAATGCACGGCTTGCCAGCGCGCCGATGCGGTGCAACGCTTGGCAGGTTCACCCGGAGACCGTCCATGCGCCTGATCACCAGCTGCCTGCTCCTGGCCGCCGCCCTGCCGGCCATGGCGCAGATCTACCAATACACCGACGCCAACGGCAACAAGGTATTCACCAACCAGCCGCCAGACGGGGTGCAGGCGCAGACCGTCGAACTGCAGCCGACCAATACCGTAGGAATCGACACGCCGGAAAAGTCCTCCGCGGGCAATGCCCCGGCCGCCGATAGCGAGGCTGCCGCCTACCAGATCCTTGCCCTCAGCGACCTCCCCACGGAAGAGGCGCTGCGCGCCAACAACGGCACCTTCAACGTCAGCGTCAGCATCCGCCCGGCCCTGCACAGCGGCCACCAGTTGCAACTGGTGCTGGACGGCAAACCCTACGGCACGCCCAGCAGCGGCACCCGCTTCACCCTGCACGAGATCGACCGCGGCGACCACAGCCTCGCGGTACAGGTACTCAATGGCGAACGGGTGCTGCAATCCAGCCCGCCGGTGACCTTCACCGTGCAGCGCGTGCACCTCGGGAAGAAGCGATGATCCCGCGCGTTCTCGGCGCCCTCCTGTTGTGCCTGGCCTGCGCCGCGCAAGCGGGGGTCTACACCTACATCGACGCCGAGGGCAACCGCGTCTACACCGACCAGCCGCCCAGCGGGCGCAAGGCCCAACGCGTCGAACTGGCGCCGGGCAACAGCGTGGCGCCGCCGGGCATACGCTATCGTCCGCCCGCCGCGCCGCTGGAGGTGAAGCCGCCGGCCTACCAGCTACTGCGCATCCTCTTCCCCGAACCGGACGCAACCCTGCGCGCCAACAGCGGCGACGTCATCGTCACCGTCACCAGCGAGCCGGCGCTGCTGCCCGGCCATCGCTATCGTCTGCTGCTCGACGGCAAGCCTGCCGGAGCGCCGGGACGCAGCCCGGTGTTCCCGTTGAAGAACCTCGATCGCGGCACCCACCAGGTCGCAGTGGAAATCATCGATGGCGACGGCATGACCGTCGAAAGCACCCCGAGCCAGCCCTTCCACCTGCATCGAGTGAGCATCGCCGGGCAACCCCTGCCGGAGGTCGATACGCCGCTGGTCAGCGCGGTACAGCCGAGCGAGCGCTAGCCGAACTTCCCCTGCCCACTCCGCCGTGGGCGGGATTTTCCGGTTTTTTTCCCGACTCTCCTGGCGAAAACGCCGCCGGCCACGTCAACGCACCAGATTGGTGCGATTACCCGCACCACTTTCTATACTGTCCCCATTTCGGGTCACCGCTCGTCGCCGAAAACCTTCCCGGCGCACCTCTAGCCAGCGCCTCGGCAGAAAAAACGCGCCTTTTCGGCGCCTGGTTTGCTTTTTGCATTTTCCTGCCCAACCTTGGAACAGCTGCCCGCCATGCCGACCGATACCCTGCACCGACTGTTGCTCGACAACCTGACCACCGCGGTGATCCTACTCAACGGCGAACTGCGCCTGGAGTACATGAACCCGGCGGCGGAGATGCTCCTGGCCGTGAGCGGCCAGCGCAGCCACGGGCAATTCATCAGCGAGCTGTTCACCGAATCGCCGGAAGCCTTGAACTCGCTGCGCCAGGCGGTGGAGCAGGCGCATCCGTTCACCAAGCGCGAAGCGACCCTGACCTCTATCACCGGCGTCAGCATCACGGTCGACTATGCGGTGACGCCCATCCTCAACCGCAACGAGACGCTGCTGCTGCTCGAGGTCCATCCGCGCGACCGGCTGATGCGGATCACCCGCGAAGAAGCGCAGTTGTCCAAGCAGGAGACCACCAAGCTGCTGGTGCGCGGGCTCGCCCACGAGATCAAGAACCCGCTCGGCGGCATCCGCGGCGCAGCGCAACTGCTATCCCGCGAGTTGCCGGAAGAGTCGCTGAAGGACTACACCAACGTCATCATCGAAGAAGCCGACCGGTTGCGGAACCTGGTGGACCGCATGCTCGGCTCGAACAAACTGCCGAACCTGGCGCCGACCAACATCCATGAAGTGCTGGAGCGGGTCAGCAGCCTGGTGGAAGCGGAGAGCCAGGGCAGCATCACCCTGGTCCGCGACTACGACCCGAGCATCCCCGACCTGCTGCTCGACCGCGAGCAAATGATCCAGGCCGTGCTCAACATGGTACGCAACGCCATGCAGGCGATCGCCGGGCAGAACGACCTGCGCCTCGGTCGCATCACCCTGCGCAGCCGTACCCTGCGCCAGTTCACCATCGGCCACACGCGTCACCGCCTGGTGTGCAAGGTGGAGATCATCGACAACGGCCCGGGCATTCCGGCCGAGCTCCAGGAAACCATCTTCTACCCCATGGTCAGCGGCCGTCCGGACGGTACCGGACTCGGCCTGGCCATCGCCCAGAACATCATCAGCCAGCACCAGGGGCTGATTGAATGCGAGAGCCACCCCGGCCATACCGTGTTCAGTCTGTTCCTGCCCCTGGAACAAGGAGTGCATTGACCATGAGCCGATCAGAGACCGTCTGGATCGTCGACGACGACCGCTCCATCCGCTGGGTACTGGAAAAAGCCCTGCAACAGGAAGGCATGACCACGGTGAGCTTCGACAGCGCCGACAGCGTGATCGGCCGCCTCGGCCGGCAGCAGCCGGACGTGATCATCTCCGATATCCGCATGCCCGGCGCCAGCGGCCTCGACCTGCTGGCGCAGATCCGCGAACTGCATCCGCGCCTGCCGGTGATCATCATGACCGCGCATTCCGACCTCGACAGCGCGGTGGCCTCCTACCAGGGCGGCGCCTTCGAATACCTGCCCAAGCCGTTCGACGTCGACGAGGCGGTCTCCCTGGTCAAGCGCGCCAACCAGCACGCCCAGGAGCAGCAGGGCCTGGAGCTGCCGGCGAACCAGGCGCGCACGCCGGAGATCATCGGCGAGGCGCCGGCGATGCAGGAGGTATTCCGCGCCATCGGCCGCCTCAGCCATTCCAACATCACCGTGCTGATCAACGGCGAATCGGGTACCGGCAAGGAGCTGGTCGCCCATGCCCTGCATCGCCACAGCCCGCGCGCAGCCTCGCCATTCATCGCGCTGAACATGGCGGCGATCCCCAAGGACCTGATGGAATCCGAGCTGTTCGGCCATGAGAAGGGCGCCTTCACCGGAGCCGCCGCCCAGCGCCGCGGACGCTTCGAGCAAGCCGATGGCGGCACCCTGTTCCTCGACGAGATCGGCGACATGCCGGCCGACACCCAGACCCGCCTGCTGCGCGTCCTGGCCGACGGCGAGTTCTACCGGGTCGGCGGGCACACGCCGGTGAAGGTCGACGTGCGGATCATCGCCGCCACCCACCAGAACCTGGAAAGCCTGGTGCGCGACGGCAAGTTCCGCGAGGACCTGTTCCATCGCCTGAACGTGATCCGCATCCACATCCCACGGCTGGCCGACCGCCGCGAGGACATCCCGGCGCTGGCCCGGCACTTCCTCAGCCGCGCCGCCCAGGAGCTGGCGGTGGAACCCAAGCTGCTGAAGGCGGAAACCGAAGAGTACCTGAAGAACCTCGGCTGGCCGGGCAACGTCCGCCAACTGGAGAACACCTGCCGCTGGATCACCGTGATGGCCTCCGGCCGCGAGGTGCACATCGACGACCTGCCGCCGGAACTGCTGACCCAGCCGCAGGACAGCGCGCCGGCGGCGAACTGGGAACAGGCCCTGCGCCAGTGGGCCGACCAGGCGCTGGGCCGCGGCCAGTCGAACCTGCTGGACAGCGCCGTGCCGGCCTTCGAACGGATCATGATAGAAACCGCCCTCAAGCATACCGCCGGCCGCCGCCGCGATGCCGCCGTGCTGCTCGGCTGGGGCCGCAATACCCTGACCCGCAAGATCAAGGAGCTGGGGATGAACGTCGATGGAGCCGACGACGAAGGCGACGACTGAAGCGCCACTGCTCCCATGAGCGACCCAACGGGGCCTTCGGGCCCCGTTTTTCATGGTCCGTCGCGCGCCCCTGCCAAGCGAGACGCCGCCCCGGCCTCGGCAGAGCGCCCGCCCGATACCGTCGGTCAAACCGTGGCGTAGAGCGAATAACCGCATCGCGGTTATCCGCCGGTTGTGCAGGGCCGCGGCGGATAACGCCGCTGGCGTTATTCGCCCTACCGTCCGCAGCACAGCCCCAGCCTCGGCAGAGCGCCCGCCCAGTACCGTCGATCAAACCGTGGCGTAGGGCGAATAACCGCATCGCGGTTATCCGCCGGTTGTGCAGAGCCGCGGCGGATAACGCCGCTGGCGTTATTCGCCCTACCGTCCGCAGCACAGCTCCAGCCTCGGCAGAGCGCCCGCCCGGCACCGTCGATCAAACCATGGCGTAGGGCGGATAACCGCATCGCGGTTATCCGCCGGTTCGGCGGGGCAGCGGCCCTTGCCCGGATTTTGGGCAGCGTGCACCAGCAGGCGACAAATCGGCATCAATCGCTGGCGGAAAAGCCCGCTCCGTCATTTTTCCGCAATCGACTTCCCACAAACCCCTGGGATGCCGCCAAGCCCTTGATCCACGGGCTTCCAGAGGCATTCATCACCAGCTCGCCCACAGACTTATCCACAACCCTTCAGGAAAGCGAGCGCGCCGCCAGCGTCTCATGAGAATTGGCACAGCCCCTGCATTGGAGCAGATAACGAAGATTTCGGGGGCCTCGGTACAGGCAGGCTGGGGAATCCCCTCTTTTACACCCGGCGGCAGACGCAGCATCCGCGCGCAACCGCCACACCCGTTTCGGGGACCTCGGTACAGGCAGGCTGAGAACTCCCCTCTTTTATGCCCGGCGGCAGCGCAGCGATCCGCGCCTCCGCCCTCCCGTTTGGGGACCTCGGTACAGGCAGGCTGAGAATTCCCCCTTTTATTCCCGGCCGTCGCGCTCCTGCAGTTCGACGACCAGGCGCCAGCCCTCGCCGTCCTCCGACCACTGCCAGCGCCCCTGCAAGGGGCGGGTCGAGACCAGGCTCAACAGCAGCGCCTTTCCCTCCTCGCGGACGTGCCAGCGCAACGGCTGGCCCAGCCATCGCCCGTCTCCCTGCTGCGCCGCGCCCCGGGCGACGATGCGCAACGTCAGGGCACCCTCCACCCGTGCCGCCGTAACCGCAGCCTGGCGATCGAAGCGCAGGACCAGGCCCTGCTCGCTCTCCCCGACCGCCAGCAGTTGCGGCGCAGACGTCGGCAGCGAAGCGGGACCGAACAACCTGCCGAGCATCAGCCCGAACAACAACCCGGCAAGCACCAGCGCACCCCAGACTTTCCAGCGCTGGCGCCGCAGATCGTCGATGGCGGAGGTAGAATGCCGCCCGTTATCTGCTCCGGAGCCCTGCATGTTCCACGTCATCCTGTTTCAACCGGAGATTCCTCCGAATACCGGCAACATTATCAGGCTCTGCGCCAACGCCGGATGCAGTCTGCACCTGATCGAGCCGCTCGGTTTCGAACTGGACGACAAGCGCTTGCGCCGTGCCGGCCTCGACTACCACGAATACGCCAGCGTACGCCGCTACCCGGATCTGCAGAGCTGCCTCGAGGCCCTCGGCCAGCCACGCCTGTTCGCCTTCACCACCAAGGGGTCGCGGGCCTTCCACGAAGTGGCCTACCAGCGCGGCGATGCCTTCCTCTTCGGCCCGGAAAGCCGCGGACTGCCGGAGGACGTGCGCAACGCCCTGCCAACCGATCGGCGCCTGCGCCTGCCGATGCGCGAAGGCTGCCGTAGCCTGAACCTGTCCAACACGGTGGCGGTGACCGTCTACGAAGCCTGGCGCCAGCTCGGCTTCGCCATGGACTGAGCCGGCCGGCAGGCATGAAAAAGCCCGCGCAAGGCGGGCTTTTTCGCAAGCGCTGGGCTTACTGGACCGACGGCGTCGGGATTTCGCCGGAGGCCTGCATGCGGGCGATTTCCTGGGCGTAGAGAGCGTCGAAGTTCACCGGCGACAGCATCAGCGCCGGGAACGAACCGCGTACCACCAGGTTGTCCAGGGCTTCGCGAGCGTACGGGAAGAGGATGTTCGGGCAGAACGCGCCGAGGGTATGGCTCATGCTCGACGGATCGAGGTTCTTGATCAGGAAGATGCCGGCCTGCTGCACTTCGGCGATGAAGGCAGTGGTGTCCTCGCCGTTCTTCACGGTCACCGATACGGTCAGGACCACTTCGTAGAAGTCGCCGTCCAGCTGCTTCTGGCGGGTGTTCAGGTCCAGGCTGATGGACGGGTTCCATTCCTGGCGGAAGATTTCCGGGGACTTCGGCGACTCGAACGACAGGTCGCGCAGGTAGATGCGCTGCAGGGAGAACTGGGGTTGCTGCTCGTCGGCAGCGCCGTTGGTAGCTTGCTCGGTCATTTTCGGGCCTTCCCTTGGGTCAATTCATGAATGGTTTCAGGCAGACAGCAGCGCGTCCAGCTTGCCGGCGCGCTCCAGTGCATGAAGGTCGTCGCAGCCGCCGACATGGGTCTCGCCGATCCAGATCTGCGGCACGGTGGTCGATCCCGCCTTGCGTGCCAGCTCGGCGCGCAGTTCGGGCTTGCCGTCGCAGGCGATCTCCTGGAAGTCCACGCCCTTGCGTTGCAGCAGCTGCTTGGCGCGGATGCAGTACGGACACCAGGCGGTGGTGTAGATCACGACGGGCGGCATGTCACTTCACCAGCGGCAGGTTGTCGCCGCGCCAGCTGCCGATCCCGCCGGACAGCTTGGCGGCGTTGAAGCCGGCCTTCTTCAGGACGCCGCCCCAGGTACCGGAATGCTGGCCCATGGCGTCGACCAGGATGATGGTCTTGCCCTTGTACTTTTCCAGCTCGGTCATGCGGCTGTTCAGCTTGTCGGCCGGGATGTTCAGCGCGTCGACGATGTGCCCGCTGGCGAACTCCTTGGCCGGACGGATATCCAGGACCACCGCCTGGTCGGCATTGACCAGCGCGGTCAGCTCGCGGGTCGACAGGCTCTTGCCGCCCTTGCGCAGCTCGTGCAGCAACAGCAGGACCAGCAGGACCAGCAGCGCCGCGACCAGCAGGTAGTGGTTGGTGGCGAACTCGATCAGACGGGAAACGAATTGCATGGTGACGGATATCCAGGGCGTAAAAATGCCGGCCAGTATACAGACCGCGCCGGCCAGGGGGGAACCCGCCGGGCGGCGCCCCGCTCGGCTCCAGGAAATGGCGTCGCGGGAAACTTCACGGTTAGAATGCCGGTCCTTTTCTGTGAAGCTGGCCAGTTCCGGCCCGGGCACGGCTCGGGCAGGACAGAGGGAGCGAGGATAGCGGCATTCGGTTGCGGATCGGCGTCATCGGTTTAATCAATCAGCCTCTTCCTACGTCTTGAACGACAATGTTCCCACTAAATTTGGTCAGTTTCTGAACCCCGCGGAAATAGAGCCGGACATATGACTGCCACGCCCAAACCCCTGGTCCTGATCATCCTGGACGGCTTCGGCCACAGCGAAAGCCCTGACTACAACGCCATCTACGCCGCGAAGAAGCCGGTCTGGGATCGCCTCCTGGCAACCCAGCCGCACGGCCTGATCTCCGGCTCCGGCATGGACGTCGGCCTGCCCGACGGCCAGATGGGCAATTCCGAGGTCGGCCACATGAACCTCGGCGCAGGCCGCGTGGTGTACCAGGACTTCACCCGCGTCACCAAGGCCATCCGCGACGGCGAATTCTTCGAAAACCCGGTGATCGCCGGGGCGGTCGACAAGGCCGTCGCCGCCGACAAGGCGGTGCACATCCTCGGCCTGCTCTCTCCGGGCGGCGTACACAGCCATGAAGACCACCTGGTGGCGATGGCGCAGATGGCCGCCAGGCGCGGCGCCGGCAAGATCTACCTGCATGCCTTCCTGGATGGCCGCGATACCCCGCCGAAAAGCGCGCAACCGTCGCTGGAGCGTCTCGACGCCACCTTCGCCGGGCTCGGCAAGGGCCGCATCGCCTCGATCATCGGCCGCTATTTCGCGATGGACCGCGACAACCGCTGGGACCGCGTCCAGGCCGCCTATGAACTGATCGTCGACGGCAAGGCCGAGTTCACCGCCGACTCCTCGGTGGCAGCCCTCGAGGCCGCCTACGCCCGCGGCGAGAGCGACGAATTCGTCAAGGCCACCGCGGTGGTCCCGGCCGGCGCCGAAGCGGTGCGGGTCGAGGATGGCGACGCGGTGATCTTCATGAACTTCCGCGCCGACCGCGCCCGCGAACTGAGCCGCGCCTTCGTCGAGCCGGCGTTCAAGGAATTCCCCCGCGAGCAGGCCCCGCAGCTGGCAGGCTTCGTCATGCTGACCCAATACGCGGCGAGCATCCCGGCGCCCTGCGCCTTCCCGCCGGAGCCGCTGACCAACGTCCTCGGCGAATACCTGGCCAAGCATGGCAAGACCCAGCTGCGCATCGCCGAGACCGAGAAGTACGCCCACGTGACCTTCTTCTTCTCCGGCGGCCGCGAGGAACCCTACGAGGGCGAGGAGCGCATCCTGATCCCCTCGCCGAAGGTCGCCACCTACGACCTGCAACCCGAGATGAGCGCGCCGGAAGTCACCGACCGTATCGTCGAGGCCATCGAGCAACAACGCTACGACGTGATCGTGGTCAACTACGCCAACGGCGACATGGTCGGCCACACCGGCGTGTTCGAGGCCGCGGTCAAGGCCGTGGAATGCCTGGACACCTGTATGGGGCGCATCGTCGAGGCGCTGGACAAGGTCGGCGGCGAAGCCCTGATCACCGCCGACCACGGCAATGTCGAGCAGATGGAAGACGAGTCCACCGGCCAGGCGCACACCGCGCACACCTGCGAGCCGGTGCCGTTCGTCTACGTCGGCAAGCGCAAGCTGAGCATC
Source organism: Pseudomonas sp. YA1 (assembly GCF_058680555.1). NCBI lineage: Bacteria > Pseudomonadati > Pseudomonadota > Gammaproteobacteria > Pseudomonadales > Pseudomonadaceae > Pseudomonas > Pseudomonas sp. YA1. Next base: position 184,977 of record NZ_JBZWBG010000005.1, on the reverse strand, counting down.
CGCGAAGGCGGCGTGCTGGCCGACGTGGCGCCGACCATGCTGACCCTCATGGGGCTGGAGCAGCCGGCGGAAATGACCGGTCGCAGCATCGTCACCCTCGGCTGATCCGCGAACGACGAACTCCCGCGCAGGGTGGATAACCGCGTCGCGGTTATCCGCCGCTTCTGCAGGCCATCGACGGATAACGCCTGCGACGTTATCCGCCGTAGCGGGCCGGGCGCCGCGCCCCGTTTCCACGACGTCACCTTCCCCGCTTTAACGCTGCCGATCGGCCGACAGGCCTGGCCACGCAACCTCGAGACGTGTGCCGCGGTTTTCATTTTCCGCGTCTTCCCCCCTGCCTCCCGCTACGTCGCCGAGGCCCGTGCTAGCCTTGCCCGCGCTGTCTTTTCCATCTGCCCTACAAGGATTTCCGCCGATGTGGTTCCTCCTCGCCACCTCGCTCCTCGCCCTGTCCTTCCAGCGCCTGCTGGCTCTCGCCTTGCTGCTCGCGACCTGCTGCCTCGCCTTCTACGACGGAGTTCTCGCTCCGCCTGCGGTCGCCGCCCTGGCTGTACTGGGCGTCCTCGCCCTGTTGCGCCGGCGCCTGGCGGCACGCCGCGCCTGGGCCCTGGGCCTGGAGCCGCTGCTGGTCGCCGGCGCGGTGGGCCTGTTCCTGCACCTGCTACCCGGCTTCGCCAACCCCAGGGTCCTGGACAAGGCGGTGGTCGGCCCGCAGAGCCTGCCGTTCACCATGTACTTCAACTTCGACAAGGCACTGGTGCCGTTCCTGCTACTGGCCTGCCTGCCGAGCCTGTTCCGCGACGAAGCCCGCGCTCCCGGCCGCCCCTGGCACTGGCTGCTGCTCGTGGCGGCGGTGCCGGCGCTGCTTCTGCTGGCTGTCGGCGTCGGCCTGCTGCGGCCGGAACTCCACGCGCCGGCCTGGCTCTGGCAGTTCGTCCTGGCCAACCTGTTCTTCGTTTCCCTTGCCGAGGAAGCGCTGTTCCGCGGCTACCTGCAGCAACGCCTGGGCCAATGGCTGGGCCCCTGGCCCGCCCTGGCGCTGGCCTCGGCGCTGTTCGGCCTGGCGCACTTCGCCGGCGGCCCGCTGCTGATGCTGTTCGCCGGCCTCGCCGGGCTGATCTACGGGTTGGCCTGGCTGTGGAGCGGCCGCCTGTGGGTGGCGACGCTGTTCCACTTCGGGCTGAACCTGACGCATCTGCTGCTGTTCACCTACCCGCTCTACAGACCCGCCTGATGCCCGTGGCCTTCGTCGTCGACGACATCCGCCGCTGCCATCCGGCTGAAATACGTGGAAGCGCCCCACAGCGCGCGGTGCGGGGCGTTTTTTTTAACGGCGGCCACGGGCATACTAGGCCGGTCCAATTCCCAGGTGCCCGCCACCCCATGCTCCGCCTCCTTCCTCTCCTGCTATCCCTCGCCTGTCTCGCTCCGGCCTTCGCCGACGAGCGCGCCGACACCCAACGCCAGCTGGAACAGACGCAGAAGGACATCGGCGAGCTGAAGAAGCTGCTGGACGGCATCCAGCAGGAAAAGAGCGGCGTGCAGAAGCAGCTGAAGTCCACCGAGACCGAGATGGGCGACCTGGAAAAACAGATCAAGGCCCTGCAGGACGAGCTGGACAAGAGCGAAGCCGAGCTGAAACGGCTGGATGGGGAGAAAAAAAAACTCCAGGACGCGCGCATTGAGCAACAGCGCCTCCTCGCCATCCAGGCCCGCGCTGCCTACCAGAGCGGACGCGAGGAATACCTGAAGCTGCTGCTGAACCAGGAACACCCGGAAAAATTCAGCCGCACCCTCACCTACTACGACTACATCAACAAAGCCCGTCTCGAACAGCTCGCCAGCTTCAACGAGACCCTCCGCCAGTTGGCCAACGTCGAGCAGGACATCTCTGCGCAGAAAGCCGAACAACTGAGCAAGCAGGGCGAGCTGGACAGCCGCCGCGAGGCGCTGGCAGCGACCCGCAAGGAGCGCCAGCAAGCCCTGGCCAAGCTGAACAGCGACTACCGCGAACGCGACCAGAAGCTCAAGTCCCGCCAACAGGACCAGGCCGAGCTGGCCAAGGTGCTGCGGACCATCGAGGAAACCCTGGCCCGCCAGGCCCGCGAAGCCGCCGCCGCGGCGGAGCGCGAGCGCCAGCGCGCGCTGGCCGCCGAACGCGAGCGTGCGCGCCAGCAGCAGGCCTCCCCCGGACGAGTCACCAGCCCGCCGCGCGAACCTGCGCCGGGCCCGCTGGTCTCAAGCACTGGCGCGGTCTACGGCGGCGCGTTCGGCTCGGCCCGCGGCAAACTGCCGTGGCCGGTGAATGGCCGCGTCGTGGCGCGCTTCGGCAGCCAGCGCGGCGACGATCCGCGGGCGAAATGGGACGGCGTACTGATTTCGGCGAGCGCCGGCAGCACCGTCCGCGCGGTGCACGGCGGACGCGTGGTATTCGCCGACTGGTTGCGCGGAGCCGGCCTGTTGGTCATCCTCGACCACGGTGGCGGCTACCTCAGCCTTTATGGCCATAATCAAAGCCTGCTGAAAGACGCCGGCGACACCGTGAAGGCCGGAGACCCGATCGCCACCGTTGGAACCAGCGGCGGCCAGAGTAGCCCGGCCGTGTACTTCGCCATTCGCCATCAGGGCCGCCCGGCGGACCCTACTACCTGGTGCCGCGCGCAGGGATAGGCGCCGAACTCGTGATTAGGAGCTGAACATGCTGCATTGCTTCCGTCCCACCACCCTGGCGCTGGCCCTGCTGCTCGGCGCGGGCGCGGCCCAGGCTGCCGACGCCCCGGCCGACGCCGCGCCACTGGCCAACGGTAGCAGTGCCCCGCTGCCCCTCGACGAGCTGCGTACCTTCGCCGAGGTTCTCGACCGGGTGAAGGCCGCCTATGTCGAGCCAGTGGACGACAAGACCCTGCTGGAGAACGCCATCAAGGGCATGCTCAGCAACCTCGACCCGCACTCCGCCTACCTCGGCCCGGAGGACTTCGCCGAGCTGCAGGAAAGCACCAGCGGCGAGTTCGGCGGCCTGGGCATCGAGGTCGGCAGCGAAGACGGCTTCATCAAGGTGGTCTCGCCGATCGACGACACCCCCGCGGCCCGCGCCGGCATCCAGCCCGGCGACCTGATCGTGCAGATCGACGGCAAGCCGACCAAGGGCCAGTCGATGACCGAAGCGGTCGACAGCATGCGCGGCAAGGCCGGCTCCCCGATCACCCTGACCATCGTCCGCGATGGCGGCAGACCGTTCGACGTCGAACTCAAGCGCGCCATCATCAAGGTCAAGAGCGTCAAGAGCCAGGTCCTCGAACCCGGCTACGCCTACCTGCGCATCACCCAGTTCCAGGTCAACACCGGCGAGGAAGTGGTCAAGGCGCTGAACCAGCTGCGCAAGGACAACAAGGGCCGTCTCAAGGGCCTGGTCCTGGACCTGCGCAACAACCCCGGCGGCGTGCTGCAGTCCGCCGTCGAGGTAGCCGACGCCTTCCTCACCAAGGGCCTGATCGTCTACACCAAGGGCCGCATCGCCAACTCCGAGCTGCGCTTCAGCGCCGACCCGGCCGATCCCAGCGACAAGGTTCCACTGGTGGTGCTGATCAACGGTGGCAGCGCCTCGGCGGCGGAAATCGTCGCCGGTGCCCTGCAGGACCAGAAGCGCGCGATCCTGATGGGCACCGACAGCTTCGGCAAGGGCTCGGTGCAGACCGTGCTGCCGCTGAACAACGACCGCGCCCTGAAGCTCACCACCGCGCTCTACTACACCCCCAACGGGCGCTCCATCCAGGCCCAGGGCATCGTTCCGGACATCGAGGTCGGACGCGCCAAGGTGACCCAGGAGCGGAGCAGCTTCGAGGGCTTCAAGGAAGCCGACCTGCAGGGCCACCTGGCCAACGGCAACGGCGGCGCCGACCGCCCCACCGGCAAGCGTGCCGCGCCGAGCGAGCGCCCGCAGGATTCCGACTACCAGCTCAGCCAGGCCCTTAGCCTGCTGAAAGGCCTGAGCGTCACCCGCGGCAACTGATGTCGGCGTTCCGCGTTGCCCTGCTGGGCCTGTGCCTGCTGTTCAACCAGGCCCAGGCCCGCCAGGACCCCGTCCCCTACCAGCGCCCGCCGCTGCTGACCGTGGTCATCGATGACCTCGGGCAGAACCTGGCGCGCGACCGCCGGGTCCTCGACCTGCCCCCCGGCGTAACCCTGGCGATCATCCCGGAAACCCCGCATGCCGCCGAACTGGCCCGCGAGGCGCACCAGCGCGGGCGCACGGTGATCCTGCACATGCCGATGGACCCAGCCGGCGGTCCCTACGCCTGGCGGCCGGAGCTGACCCAGGAAGAGCGTGCGCGGCGGCTGGACGCGGCGCTGGCCAAGGTGCCGTTCGTGCAGGGCCTGAACAACCACGAGGGCAGCCGCATGACCGCGGTGCGCCCGGCGATGGCCTGGCTCGCCGAGGAACTCCAGCGTCGCGGCCTGTACCTGGTCGACAGCCGCACCAGCGCCGCCACCGTGGCCGCCAGCGAGGCGCAGCGGATCGGCCTGGCGAGCGTCTCGCGCGATGTGTTCCTCGACAACGAAGCCACACCGGAAGCGGTCTCCGCACAACTGCAGGCCGGCGTCGCCCTGGCCCGCAAGCAGGGTTCGGCGTTGCTCATCGGCCACCCGCACAAGGCCACCCTCGACGTGCTGGCGCGGGAGCTGCCGAAGCTGCGCGCCCAGGGCATCGAGCTGGTACCCCCGCAGATGCTCATCGGCGAGCGCGGCAACCGCAACGTCAACCCACGCCAGGCGCCGCACTGAAGCCGGGTTTACCGGCGTCGCGGCAGCGGTTAAGGTGACGCCCTCGTCATTCCTGCACGGACGCACCGATGGCCCGCCCTTCCCCTCCCATGCCCCTGCTCGCCGCCGCCCTGCTGGTCGCTGGCGCGATTCCCCTCGGTTTCATCTGGATCCTCACCAGCGCCAAGTTCGAGATAGGCGGCGCCAGCCCCGGCGAGAGCACCGTCGGCAAGGTCGAGAACATCGACCAGCGCGCCATGGAGCAATTCTGCACCGGCGTGCGGGCGACGCCCGCCGGCACCTGGCTGGTGGGCCGGCGCGAGGTCGGCCGCGACGAGCAGGCACTGCCCGAGGGCATCATCGACCTGGACCTGGTGGCGGCCGCCCGGCCCAGGGAAGAAGAGTCCGAACCCCACCTCTTCAACTTCCTCAACGGCATGCTGCTATCCGGCGGCGATCCGGAAACCACCTATGTCTCGCGCCTGGGCGCGGACGGCGTGTTCCACGAAGTGGCGCGGCTCGGCGAGACCGCCTGCCTGGAAGTCACGCCGGACGGTTCCAGCGTCTTCCTGCTCACCGGCCTGCGGCGCCCGGGCAAGGACAACGGTCAGCGCGAGCAGACAGTGGTGCTGCGCAGCGACGACCAGGGCAAGAGCTGGCGGCGGCTCGAGGAAGGCTTCATGGCCGAGGCGAATCGACTGGGCTGGGCTCTCGCACCGCGCTTCCACGGCAAGGACGAAGTCTGGGTCTGGGGTGATTTCGAATACGGCGGTGCCGATGGCGGCCGGGAACCCGGCCAGCCGAGCGGGCTGTTCTATTCGCCCGACCGCGGCGCCAGCGTCGAGTCGATCGCCACCTCCGCGCCGCTGCTGGTCGACCTCGCCTACGCCCGCGAGTTGGCGCCGAACGGCGTCAGCTGGGGCGACTACAACGGCAAGCACGGGCAGATCAAGGCACACGTCGCCCAACTGGACGCGGAGCGCGCCGCGATCTGGGTAAGCCAGACCTTCCGCTATGGCCCGCCCGAAGGGCGCTACCTGACCAGCTCGGTATTGGTCACCACCCAGGCCGAACTGCGCCGCGAGGGCGGACGCTGGCAGATGGGCGCGATCCGGCGCACCGACGGCGTGGCCGTCGAGCGCCTGGAACAGAACATGGACGGTCGGGTGATCGCAGTGCTCGACCACCCGGACGAATCGCGCTCGCTGATCGCCGAGCTCGATCGCGAAGCGCTCGAATGGAAGATCACCGGCAAGCTGCCCAGCCCGTTCTGGCCCCTGCCGTCCAGTTCCGGGCTGCGCGAGTTCTACATGGGCAGGAATGTGCTGCTGGCCAACACCATGAGCCACTACGAAGTGCCGCTGTGGCTGTATCCCGACGAAGAGCCGGCGAGCGTCTCCGCCAACGCGGTGTACTACTCGGACGACTGGGGATCATCCTGGCGCCGCCTGGACATCGCCGGCTACCTCGGCGTGCTCGGTTTCGACGAGGCGCACGACCGGGTGTTCTGGGCCCGCGGCAACTGGTACGACAGCCGCGACCTCGGCGTCCAGGCCTACGACCTGGACTGAGCGCCCCCTCGCCGCGCCGACGGAGGGGCGCCCGCCAGGTTCAGAGGTAGTTGGCGACGGCTTCGTCGACGAAGCCTTCCTGGCGCATCTGCTCCAGGGCCTTTTGCAGGCGCTCCACCACCTCGTCCGGAGTGTCCTTGTTCAACGCCAGGTAGAGCTTGGCCTCGTTGAAACGCAGCACCGTCTGCAGGCCGGACACGCCTTCCTGCTTGGCCAGGTAGCGACCGACCGGATCGGTGGTGGCCCACAGGTCGATCTGCCCGCCGGTAAGCTTCTTCACGTTTTCCTGGTCGCGCAGGGCGTTGATCACCGGGATGCCCTGGGCTTCCAGGTGCTGGCTGACCGCGTCGTTCTTGTAGGCGCCGAGCTTGTAGCGGGCGGCATCCTTGAGATTCTTCACGGCGATCTTGCTGCCGGCCGGCGCCAGCAACACCCAACTGGTGTCGGCCAGCGGGCCGACCCACTTGAACTGCGGCACCCGCTCGGGGGTGTAGGTCATGGAGAACAGCCCGTAGCCGGGCTTGTCCAGGGTCAACCGGTACAGGCGGTCCCAGGGGAAGCGCAGGCTCAGGGAATAGCCGATGCCGGCGCGCCTGAACATCTCCCGGACGATGTCGGCACTGATGCCGTCGATGCCATCGTCGCGGGCGAAGTTCTTGTCGTCCACCGCCATGTTGAAGGGCGGGAAGTTCTCGGTCAGCAGCACCACCTTGTAGTCGGCGGGCAATTCGGCACGGGCCGCGGAGGCCCCCAGCAATACCCCCAGGATCAGGGTCTGGATCAGGACTTTCAGCATGGTCACACCGCTCGCTTGGTTATCGTTATTGGCTAGCGGCATCCCTGCGTCAGGACGAAATACCTGGCTCGTCGGCCTTCCATGGCATTGCCGGCGGGGCCGGCAAAGGCGTTTCCCCGCCCGCCCCCCTGTTGGCCGGACGGAGCGAATCAGAGATAACTGTTGAGGATGTCCTCGACGAAGCCTTCCTTGCGCATGTCGTCCAGGGCTGCCTGGAGCTTCTGCACCACTTCGTCGGGAGTCTCGCGGTTGAGCGCCAGGTACAACTGGTCGCTGTTGAAGCGCAGCACCGTCTTCAGGCCGGTCACGCCTTCCTGCTTGGCCAGGTAGCGCCCGGCGGGATCGCCGCTGGCCCAGAGGTCGATCTGGCCCTTGACCAGCTTCTGCGCGTTTTCCTGGTCGCGTAGCGCCAGGTCGGCCTCGAAACCGTTCTTGCCGAGGAACTCGGCGATGGCATCGCCCTTGTAGGCGCCGATCCGGTATTTCTTCGCCTCGTCCAGGCTGCCCAGGGTGATCGGGCTGTCGCCCTTGGCCAGCAGCACCCAGTCGTCCGGGCCGATCGGACCGACCCACTTGAACTTGTCCTCGCGCTCGGCCAGGCGGGCGGTGACGAACACCCCGTAGCCGGGCTTCTCCAGCGCCAGCTTGTAGATGCGGTCCCAGGGGAAACGCAGGGTCAGGCTGTACTTGATGCCGGCGCGCTTGAACATCTCGCGGACGATATCCACGGCGATGCCGTCGATGTTGTCTTCCTGGGCGAAGTTCTTGCCGTTGATCGCCATGTTGTACGGCGGGAAGTTCTCCGTGAGCAGGACCATGCTGTAGTCGGGATCGGTTTCGGCGCGCGCGCCGCCGACCAGCAGCAGGGTTGCGAGCAGCGCGAAGAGCAGGCTTCTTTGCATTGTTGTCATCCTGTCAGGGGCCTGGAGCGAGGCAGAATAACCAGCGCCGCGCCGCCAGGCCAGCCTTTTGCCAGCATCGCCAGCGAAGCGTCAGTAGCGCTCGCGGATCTGCTTCAACAAGCCTTCGCTACGCAGCGCGTCGACCGCCGTTTGCAACTTCTGCACCAGCTCGTCCGGGGTGTCCTTGTTCAGCGCCAGGAACAGCTCGGCGGTATGGAAACGCTGGACCACCTTCACCTCCTTGAGGCCCTCGCGCTGGGCGACGTAGCGCCCGCTCGGATCGGCGGTGACCCAGAGATCGATCTGCCCGCTGGCCAGCTTGTCGACGTTCTCGTTGTCGCGCAGCGCCAGTTGCACCTGCAGGCCGCGGTCGACCAGGTGCTGGCTGATGGCGTCGTTCTTGTAGCCGCCGATGCGATAGCGCGCGGCGTCTTCCAGGCTGTTCAGGTGGATGCTGCTGTCGCCGCGGGCCATCAGTACCCAGTCGTTGACCGCCAGCGGGCCGACCCACTTGAACTTGTCCTCGCGCTCCGGCGTACGGGCGGTGGAAAACACGCCATAGCCGGGCTCGCTCAGCGCCTGCTGGTAGACCCGGTCCCAGGGGAAACGCAGGATCAGCTGGCACTCGATCTGCGCGCGCTCGCAGGCGGCGCGCACGGTATCGGTGCTGATGCCGCTGATGCCATCGTTCTTGGCGTAGTTGCCGCCGTTCACCGCCATGTTGAACGGCACCAGGTTCTCGGTCAGCAGGACCAGGGTTTCGGCGCGCGCCAGGGCGCTAGCGCATAGCAGGGCCAGGCTGCCGACGCAGCCGAGAGCCAGACGGAAGATGGACATGGAGGACTCCCTGTCGGTCGCAATGTTTGTCGTTATGGCAGGGCATCGGCGCTCTAGCGGCACCTGATGCGGGGGGCGTGACTGTACCTGAAAGAAAGCCGCGCGAGTGTCGACTCGCGCTCAGGAATGGCTAGCCGATCACCGGCCCTGTGCGCTGCGGCGCAACGTGCCTCAGCGCACCACGATACCGCGGCTGGCCAGGTAGGCCTTGGCTTCCGGCACGGTGTACTCGCCGAAGTGGAAGATGCTCGCCGCGAGCACCGCGTCGGCCTTGCCCTCGAGGATGCCGGCGGCCAGGTGCTCCAGGTTGCCGACGCCGCCGGAAGCGATCACCGGCACGTTCACCGCCTCGCTGATGGCGCGGGTCACGCCTAGGTCGTAACCGCTCTTCACGCCGTCCTGGTCCATGCTGGTCAGGAGAATCTCGCCAGCGCCCAGGTCTTCCATCTTCTTCGCCCAGAGCACGGCATCCAGCCCGGTGGGCTTGCGCCCGCCATGGGTGAAGATTTCCCAGCGCGGCGCCTCGCCCGGGGCGGAAACCTTCTTCGCGTCGATGGCGACCACGATGCACTGCGAGCCGAAGCGGTCGGCGGCCTCGCCGACGAACTCGGGGTTGAACACCGCGGCGGTGTTGATCGAGACCTTGTCCGCGCCGGCATTCAGCAGGTTGCGGATGTCCTGCACGCTGCGTACGCCGCCGCCCACGGTCAGCGGAATGAACACCTGGCTGGCCATGCGCTCGACGGTATGCAGGGTGGTGTCGCGCCCGTCGACGCTGGCGGTGATGTCGAGGAAGGTGATCTCGTCGGCACCTTGCTCATCGTAGCGGCGGGCGATCTCGACCGGGTCGCCGGCGTCGCGGATGTTCTCGAACTTGACGCCCTTGACCACTCGGCCATTGTCCACGTCGAGGCAGGGGATGATGCGTTTTGCCAGTGCCATGCGGTTCGCCTCAGGCCTTGAAGTTGTCGCACAGCGCCTGGGCTTCGGCCACGTCCAGGGTGCCTTCGTAGATCGCCCGGCCGGTGATGGCGCCGATGATCCCCGGGGTGCGGGCGTCCAGCAGCTTCTGGATGTCGCCGAGATTGTGGATGCCGCCGGAGGCGATCACCGGGATCCGCGTGGCATTGGCCAGCGCGGCGGTAGCCTCGACGTTGCAGCCCTGCATCATGCCGTCCTTGGAAATATCCGTGTAGACGATGGCGGACACCCCGTCGGCCTCGAAGCGACGGGCCAGGTCGATCACCTGGACTTCGCTGACCTCGGCCCAGCCGTCGGTGGCGACGAAACCGTCCTTGGCATCCAGGCCGACGATGACCTTGCCCGGGAAGGCGCGGCAGGCCTCGCCGACGAACTCAGGCTGCTTGACCGCCTTGGTGCCGATGATGACGTAGCTGACGCCGGCGCGAACGTAATGCTCGATGGTTTCCAGCGAGCGGATGCCGCCGCCGATCTGGATCGGCAGGTCCGGGTAGCGACGGGCGATGGCGGTGACCACCTCGCCGTTGACCGGCTTGCCTTCGAAAGCGCCGTTCAGGTCCACCAGGTGCAAGCGGCGGCAACCGCCATCGACCCATTTGGCGGCCATCGCCACCGGATCGTCGGAGAAGACCGTGGCGTCTTCCATCAGGCCCTGGCGCAGACGCACGCAGGCGCCGTCTTTCAAGTCGATCGCGGGAATGATCAGCATCGGTGAACCCTGTTCAAGTCTGTATTCGGTGGACAGGCGCGCGGAAACTCAACTCTTTTCCAGCGCCCAGACATCGCTCTCGATGCTTTCGAACCGTTCCTTCAGGTACGACTGCACGTCGAGGATGGCCTTGTTGTAGAAGTACGGGGCGAACTCGCGGGCGAAGAAATCGAGCAGTTCCTCGGCTTCGAAGGAACCCAGCTCCAGTTCGAAGCGGTCCTCCATGAAGCGCTTGATCGCCAGTACCGCGTCCTGGGTCTGCGCGGCGTCCAACTGGAGGATCGGCGTCTTGCTCTTCGCCCTGGCCATGGCCTACCAGCGCCCGTCCCAGGCCACGAAGTTCTGCAGCAGTTGCAGGCCGTGGGTATGGCTCTTTTCCGGGTGGAACTGCACGGCGAAACGCGAGCCTTCGGCCAGCGCGGCGGCGAAATCGACGCCGTAGTGCCCGTGCCCCACCACCTGGCGCGGGTTACCGGCCTCGATGTAATAGCTGTGCACGAAGTAGAAGCGCGCCTGGTCGGGAATCTCGTGCCACAACGGGTGCTCCACCGCCTGGCTCACCTGGTTCCAGCCCATGTGCGGCACCTTCAGGTGCTCGCCGGCTTCGTGCAGGTCCTTGCCGAAGAAGCGCACCTGGCCGGGGAACAGACCGATGCAGTCGACCCCGTCGTTCTCCTCGCTGCGCTCCAGCAATGCCTGCATGCCGACGCAGATGCCGAGGAACGGGCGGTCCTGGCTGACCTCGCGGACCAGGGCGTCGAAGCCCAGGCGGCGGATCTCGGCCATGCAGTCGCGGATCGCGCCGACCCCAGGGAACACCACCCGGTCGGCCTCGCGGATCACCGCCGCGTCGCTGCTCACCAGCACCCGGCCGGCACCGACGTGCTCGAGGGCCTTGGCCACCGAGTGCAGGTTGCCCATGCCGTAGTCGATCACGGCTACCGTCTGCATCACAGGCACCCTTTGGTCGACGGCATCTGCCCGGCCATCCGCTCGTCCAGCTCGATGGCCATGCGCAGCGCGCGGCCGAAGGCCTTGAACACGGTCTCGATCTGGTGGTGGGTGTTGTGCCCGCGCAGGTTGTCGATGTGCAGGGTCACCTGGGCGTGGTTGACGAAGCCCTGGAAGAATTCCATGAACAGGTCGACGTCGAAGCCGCCGACGCTGGCACGGGTAAAGGGAACGTGCATCTGCAGGCCGGGCCGCCCGGAGAAGTCGATGACCACCCGCGACAGCGCCTCATCGAGGGGCACGTAGGCGTGGCCGTAGCGGCGGATGCCCTTCTTGTCGCCGATGGCCTTGGCGAAGGCCTGGCCGAGGGTGATGCCGATGTCCTCGACGGTGTGGTGATCGTCGATATGCAGGTCGCCCTTGCACTCGATGTCCAGGTCGATCAGGCCGTGGCGGGCGATCTGGTCCATCATGTGGTCGAGGAAGGGAACTCCGGTATCGAACCGGGCCTTGCCGGTCCCATCCAGGTCGATGGAGACCTTGATCTGGGTCTCCAGGGTGTCGCGCGCGACGGATGCCTTGCGTTCGGCCATCACCAGCTCCACAGCTAACACTGCACGTAATTATAAGAGGGCCAGCATTATAGGCAGGCCCGGGCTGGCGCTGCCAGCCGCGACCGTCGGCGCGAATCGCCCCACGGGCGGCGGGCCAGGCCTTACACTGCGCTCCTTTCATCCCGCCGCGGAGAGCCGCATGCCCGTGATCGTCGAAACCCTCGCCCAACCCAGCGCCCAGGATCGCCTGGACCTGGCGAAGATCTACGCCGACGCGCCGGACTGGCTGTTCGCCCCGCATGCCGACGGCGCGGCGCTGGTCGCGGCCGGGCTGGCCGCCGGCGAGCTGATCGCCGGGCGCTTCAACGACCGCCTGCTGGGTGCCGCCCTGCTGCGGCGCGGCGACGACGCCTGGCAGCTGTCGCACCTTTGCGTGCGCGGCATCACCCGCGGCCGCGGGGTCGGCCGACGCCTCCTCGACGAGGCCCGGCGCCTGGCTGCCGAAGCCGGCAAGCCGCTGCGCCTGGTCGCCCCGGACGGGCACCTGGAATCCCGCGCCCTCGCCGCGCGCCACGGGCTGCCGCTGGACAGCCTCTGATATGCTCGGCGGCGGTCCCCGCCACGGAGCTTCGCCATGTCCTTTTCCTCCGCCGAACGCGCCGCCCTGCTTGCCCTCAAGGGAGTCGGCCCGACCGTGCTGCAACGCCTGGAACAGATGGGCCTGGACAGTTTCGTCCGGCTGCGCGACTGCGATGCCGCAAGCATCCTCGCCCAAGGCGCGGTCCTGACCGGCTCCAGTTGCTGGAAGAACAGCCCGCAGGCGCGGGCAGCGATCGTCAGCGTGCTGCAGCGCGCAGCCAGCGACGCATGAACGACGTCGACGTACTGGTAGTCGGCGCCGGCGCCCTCGGCCTGGCCTGCGCCGCGCGCCTGGCCGAAGCCGGCCACGGCGTACTGGTGGCGGAGCGCGAACGGCTGGTCGGTAGCCACACCTCCAGTCGCAATTCCGAAGTGATCCACGCCGGCCTCTACTACCCGCCCGGCTCGCTCAAGGCCGATCTCTGCCTGGAAGGCCGCGAACGCCTGTACGCCTGGTGCGCCCGCCACGGCGTCGGCCACCGGCGCATCGGCAAGCTGCTGGTGGCGGTGGAGGAAAACGAGCGCGAGAAGCTCCAGGCCCTGGCGGCCAACGCCCGCGCCTGCGGGGTCGACGACCTGATGCCGCTGGACGGCACCACGCTGCGCGCGCTGGAGCCCCAGGTCCGCGGGGTCGCCGCCCTGCTCTCGCCGAGCACGGGAATCATCGACAGCCACGCCTACCTGCAATCGCTGCAGGCCGTCGCCGAGCGCCACGGCGCACAACTGGCGCTGGACACCCGGGTCGACCGCCTGGAGCGCCACGCCGGCGGCTGGCGCGCCGAAGGACAGAGCGTCGGCGAAGCGTTCCGGTTGCGCGCGGGCTGGGTGGTCAATGCCGGCGGCCTGTTCGCCCAGGCGCTGGCGCAACGCACCGAAGGCCTCGATCCGCGCCTGGTGCCGGCGCTGCACCTGTGCCAGGGGCGCTATTTCTCCTACAGCGGCCGCTCGCCGTTCCGCCACCTGGTCTACCCGATGCCCGAGGCGCGCACCGCCGGGCTCGGCATCCACGCCACCCTCGACCTCGGCGGCCAGTTGCGCTTCGGTCCCGACGTGAATTACGTGGACAACCTCGACTACCGCGTCGACGAATCCCTCGGCCCCGCCTTCGCCCAGGCCATCTCGCGCTACTTCCCCGGCATCGATCCTCGGCGCCTGGCGGCCGGCTACGCCGGCATCCGGCCCAAGCTCGGCGGGCCGGGGGAACCCGCCGCCGACTTCATCATCCAAACCCCTGCCGAACACGGCCTGCCCGGCCTGGTCAACCTGTTCGGCATCGAGTCGCCCGGCCTCACCGCCAGCCTGGCGCTCGCCGAACGGGTCGCCCGAGCACTCTGAGACGAGGTTTCGCCGCGCGCAGGGTCGGCCTGGCAAAACGGCGTTGTTATACTCGCCCGCACATTCACCGCTGCCAGCACAAAGGATTCGTCCATGAAAGCATTCGGCAAGGTCCTGGGGCTGTTCTTCCTGGGACTCTTACTGCTCGTCGTGGCCCTGGGCTTCGCCCTGACCCACCTGTTCGATCCCAATGACTACAAGGACGAAATCCGCCAGATCGCCCGCGACAAGGCCAACCTGGAGCTGGACCTGAAGGGCGACATCGGCTGGAGCCTGTTCCCCTGGCTGGGCCTGGAGCTGCACGACACCAGCATCGCCAGTACCGCCACGCCGACCAAGCCGTTCGCCGACCTGCAGATGCTCGGCCTGTCGGTGCGGGTCCTGCCGCTGCTGCGCAAGGACGTGCAGATGAGCGCGATCCGCGTCGAAGGCCTGAGCCTGGACCTGGTCCGCGACAAGCAGGGCAAGGGCAACTGGGAAAACATCGGCAAGCCGGCCCAGCCCCAGGCCCCGTCCGCTCCTTCCGCCACCCCGCCGGCAGCGGACGGCAAGGGCGCCCAGGCGCAGGCACCGGAGCAGGCGCCGCAGAACGACAGCCCGCGCACCCCGATCAAGCTCGACATCGACAGCCTCAACGTCAACAACGCCCGCGTCACCTACACCGACGAAGCCAGCGGCAAGCAGTACAACGTCGAGGGCATCGAGCTGAGTACCGGCGCCATTCGCGAAGGCAGCAGCATTCCGCTGAAGCTCAACGCCTACCTCGGCACCAACCAGCCGGTGGTGCGGGTCAAGACCGAGCTGACCGGCAACCTGCGCTTCGACACCGCGCTCAGGCGCTACCAACTGGAAGACGCCAGGCTCTCCGGCGAGGCCTCGGGCGAGCCGCTGCAAGGCAAGACCGCCACCTTCTCCGCCCAGGGCCAGTTGCTGCTCGACCAGTCGGCGCAGATCGCCGAGTGGAACGGTCTGAAGCTGAGCGTCAACCAGTTGCGCGCCCTCGGCGAACTGAAGGCCCGCGAGCTGGACAAGGACGCCAAGTTCAGCGGCGGCCTGTCGATCGCGCCGATGAACCTGCGCGAGTTCCTCGCCGGCATCGGTGTGACCCTGCCGGCCATGGCCGATGCCAACACCCTCGGCAAGTTCGAGCTGAACACCCGCCTGGCCGGCAGCCGCAACAGCCTGAATCTCGAAGACCTCAAGCTGGGTCTGGACGACACCGCCTTCAGCGGCCGCTTCGGCATCGCCGATTTCGCCAGGCAATCGCTGCGCGCCCAGCTCAAGGGCGACAAGCTCGACCTCGACCGCTACCTGCCGGCCAAGGCCAAGCAAGCCCAGGATGCCGCCAGCGCCACGCGCAAGGCGGAAGTCGACGCCACCGTGGCCAGTGCCGCCCAGGGCAACACGCCGCTACCGGAAAAACCGACCAGGCAGGCCTGGAGCGACGCGCCGTTGCTGCCCATGGCGACCCTGCGCAAGCTCGACCTGGACGTGGCGCTGAACTTCGGTCGGCTGACCGTCGAGAAGCTGCCGATCGACGACGCCAGCCTGAAGCTGCGTGGCCAGGGCGGCGTGATCAGCCTCGACGACATGCGCGGCGGGCTGTACAACGGCCGCTTCAACGCCAAGGCCAACCTCGACGTACGCCAGGACAGCGCCGTGTTGACCGCCACCAAGCACATCGCCAACGTGCCGGTGGAGCGCCTGCTCGAGGCCCAGGGCAAGAAACCGCCGGTGAAGGGGCTGCTCGACCTCGACGCCGACATCCGCACCAGCGGCAACAGCGAGAAGTCCTGGATCGACCATCTCAACGGCAGCGCACGCTTCAGCCTGATCAACGGCGTGCTGCTCGACGCCAACCTGGAGCAACAGCTCTGCCAGGGCATCGCTACCCTCAACCGCAAGGCCCTTGCCGGTACCCACGGCGGCAAGGACACGCCTTTCCGCGAGCTCAAGGGCAGCCTGAACTTCACCAACGGCGTGGCCAGCAACCCTGACCTGAAGGTGGCCATTCCCGGCCTGGCGGTCAGCGGCCACGGCGATATCGACCTGCGCGTGCTGGGCATGGACTATCGCATCGGCGTGGAGATCCAGGGCGACAAGAGCGACATGCCGGACCCGGCCTGCCAGGTCAACCAGCGCTACGCCGGCATCGAATGGCCGCTGCTCTGCCGCGGCCCGCTGGAACTCGGCGCCAAGGCCTGCCGCCTGGACAAGGAAGGCCTGGGCAAGGTCGCCGCGAAACTGGCCGGCAATCGCCTCAACGAAAAACTCGAAGAGAAGCTCGGCGACAAGGTCAGTCCGGAGCTGAAAGACGCACTCAAAGGGCTGTTCAACCGCAAATGACACCTGAAGGCTTCAACGGCGCGGTCCTCGACTGGTACGACCGTCACGGTCGCAAGGACCTGCCCTGGCAGCAGGGCATCACCCCCTACCGGGTGTGGGTCTCGGAAATCATGCTGCAACAGACCCAGGTCAGCACCGTGCTCGGTTACTTCGACCGTTTCATGGCAGCGTTGCCCGACGTCGAGGCACTGGCCGCGGCGGCCGAGGACGAAGTCCTGCACCTATGGACCGGGCTCGGCTACTACAGCCGTGCGCGCAACCTGCACAAGACCGCGCAGATCGTGGTCGAGCGGCATGCCGGGGAGTTCCCCCGCGACGTCGAGCAGCTCGCCGAACTGCCCGGCATCGGCCGCTCCACCGCTGGAGCCATCGCCAGCCTGTCGATGGGCCTGCGCGCACCGATCCTCGACGGCAACGTCAAGCGCGTACTGGCGCGCTACCTGGCGCAGGACGGCTATCCCGGCGAACCGAAGGTGGCCAGGGCGCTGTGGGAAGCCGCCGAGCGCTTCACCCCGCACGCACGGGTCAACCACTACACCCAGGCGATGATGGACCTCGGCGCCACCCTCTGCACGCGCAGCAAGCCCAGTTGCCTGCTTTGCCCGCTGGTCTCCGGCTGCCGCGCGCACCTGCTCGGCCGCGAAGCCGATTATCCGCAGCCCAAGCCGCGCAAGGCGTTGCCGCAGAAGCGCACGCTGATGCCGATCCTGGCCAACCGCGACGGCGCCATACTGCTCTACCGGCGGCCTTCCAGCGGACTCTGGGGCGGGCTCTGGAGCCTCCCCGAACTGGACGACCTCGACGGCCTCGAACCGCTCGCCGCGCGCCATTCCCTGGCCCTCGGCGAGCGCCGCGAACTGAGCGGCCTGACCCATACCTTCAGTCATTTCCAGCTCGCCATCGAGCCCTGGCTGGTGGCGGTGGAAGGCGCTCCGCGCGCCGTGGCCGAGGGCGACTGGCTCTGGTATAACCTCGCCACCCCGCCGCGCCTGGGCCTCGCCGCTCCGGTGAAGAAGCTGCTCAAGCGCGCAGAACAGGAACTCGGACGCGGCACGGCCGCGTGAATGCCGGGCCCGCGGGCCCGGCGGCAACTGCAGGAGAACGACCATGAGCCGCACCGTGATGTGCCGCAAGTACCACGAAGAGCTGCCCGGCCTCGACCGCCCGCCGTATCCTGGCGCGAAGGGCGAGGACATCTATAACAACGTGTCGCGCAAGGCCTGGGACGAGTGGCAGAAGCACCAGACCATGCTGATCAACGAGCGTCGCCTGAACATGATGAACGCCGAGGACCGCAAGTTCCTCCAGCAGGAGATGGACAAGTTCCTCTCCGGCGAGGACTACGCCAAGGCCGACGGCTACGTGCCGCCATCCGCCTGACCCCCACCCCGCCCGACGGAGGCCGCCATGACCCCACCCCTCTCTGGCCTGCCTCCGATCCGCACCGCGCTGATCGGCTACGGCTTCGCCGGCAAGACCTTCCACGCCCCGCTGATCCGCGCGGTACCGGCGTTGTGCCTGGAGCGCGTGGTCTCGCGCGACCCCGGGCGGGTGCACGCCGACCTGCCCGAAGCCCGGGTCAGCGCCGATCCGGATGAGGCCATCGAGGCCGCCGACATCGACCTGGTGGTCATCGCCTCGCCCAATGCCACCCACGCCAGCCTCGCCGAACGGGCCTTGCGCGCCGGCAAGCACGTGGTGGTGGACAAGCCGTTCACCGTCACCCTGGCCGAAGCCCGGCGCCTCGCCGACCTCGCCCGCGAACGGCCTGGCCAGGTCCTCTCGGTGTTCCAGAACCGGCGCTTCGACAGCGACTTCCTCGCCGTGGAGGCCGCCCTGCAGGCCGGCAGCATCGGCCCGGTGCGCTACTTCGAGTCGGCCATCGAGCGCTTCCGTCCGCAGGTCCGCGACCGCTGGCGCGAACACGACCTGCCCGGCTCCGGGCTGTGGTTCGACCTCGGCCCGCACCTGCTCGACCAGGCACTGTGCCTGTTCGGCGTACCGCAGCGTGTGCACGGGCACCTGCGCCGGCTGCGCGAGGGTGCGCAGACCGACGACTGGTTCGAGGTCCTGCTCGACTATCCGCACTGCCAGGTGGCGCTACGCGCCAGCATGCTCGCCGCCAATCCGGCGCCACGCTTCAATGTGCACGGCGACCACGGCAGCCTGCTCAAGGCCGGCGCCGACATCCAGGAAGCGCAACTGCTGCAGGGACTGCACCCCGGTTCCGCCGGCTGGGGCCGCGATCCCGACCTGTTGCAGCACATCGACGGCCAGGGCCTGCGCCAGTCGCTGGTCACCCCGGCTGGCGACCAGAGCCGCTACTACCAGGCGCTGGCCGCCGCCATCCGCGGCCAGTCGCGCAACCCGGTGTCGGCGCAACAGGCCTGCGCGCTGATGGCCCTGCTGGAGTTGGCACGACGCTCCGCCGAGGAAGGCCGGAGCCTGCCGGTGGAGCTGCGCGACGAGGAACGCCAGGCCTGGAACTGAGGCCCGGCAGTCCGGCGGAAACCGCGAGGGGATCGTAAGGCGTTAAAAAACAAAAAAAATTTCTTCGCCGGTGTTGACACTGCCGCGCTAAACCCGTTTAATTGCGCCCCGTTGCCCAGGTAGCTCAGTTGGTAGAGCAGGGGATTGAAAATCCCCGTGTCGGCGGTTCGATTCCGTCCCTGGGCACCATGAATACGACGAAAAGGCTCACCTACGGGTGGGCCTTTTTGCTTTCCGCCGTTCGCCTAGACGTGCTGCCCGCCGTTGACGTGGATTTCCGCGCCATTCACGTAGGATGCGCCGCTGGTGCAGAGGAAGTAGATCAGCGAAGCGATCTCCTCCGGCCGGCCGAGGCGGTGCAGCGGGATGCTGCGCTCGACGATCTCCTCGGTGCCCGGCGACAGGATCGAGGTGTCGATCTCCCCCGGCGCGATGGCGTTCACCCGCACCCCATGCGGGCCGAAGTCGTGGGCCATCTCGCGGGTCAGCGCGGACAACGCCGCCTTGGAAGTGGCGTAGGCCACCCCGGCGAACGGATGCACCTTCGAGCCGGCGATGGAGGTCACGTTGATCACCGTTCCCTGCGCCGCCTTCAGCTCGGCGAACAGGCCGCGCGCCAGCAGCGCGGTGGAGAACAGGTTGACGTTGAACACCCGCAGCCAGGTGGCGTAGTCGGTTTCCAGCACACCGAGGCGCTCGCCGCCTTCGCCCTTGGGCGAGATGCCGGCATTGTCCACCAGCGCGTGGAGCCGGCCGTCGCCGAGCTTCTCGCGGATCAGTTCCAGGCTGGCCTCGACGCCGGGAATGTCCTCCAGGTCCAGGTGGATGTGGTTTTCCTCGCCGTCCGCCCAGGGACATTCGCTGGCCCAGCTCTGCCGCGACGCGGTGAACACCCGCCAACCCGCGGCATTGAAGTACTTCACCGTGGCATGCCCGATACCGCGGCTCGCCCCGGTCAGCAACAGGGTCTTTCTCTCCGCCATACGCCCTCCGTGAAGGCCTGCTGGAATGAACGCGACTCGCACAGCCTACAAGGAATGACGAATCGCCGCGGCGGATCTTTCGCCCATCCCGGCGAACGGCCGAGCGTGAGCCAGGCAGTGCCGATAGACTAGGCGGACCTTGTCCGGACCCCCAATCGATGCTGAAGAAAAGCTTCAACTCCCTGCTCGCCACCTGGCTCGCCGGCCTGCTGGTGATGCTGCCGCTGGTACTCACCCTAGCCTTGCTGGCCTGGGTGGTCAGCTTGCTGAACCGCTTCGTCGGGCCATCCAGCCTGATCGGTCGCGGCTTCGCCGCCATCGGCCAGCCGCTCGCCGGCGATTCGCCACTGGCCTACCTGCTCGGTACCGCGCTACTGCTGGTCGCCATCTACCTGCTTGGCCTCGGCGTACAGCTAGGCCTGAAGCGGCCGCTGGCCAACCTGTTCGACCTGACCCTGCGGCGCACCCCGCTGATCGGCAACCTGTACAACCTGGCCGACCGTTTCGTCGGCCTGCTGGATAAGAAGCAGGACGCCGACATCGCCGCGATGAGTCCGGTTTGGTGTTTCTTCGGCGGCGACGGCGCCGCCGTGCTGGCGCTGATGCCCAACCCCGAAGCGGTGGAACTGGACGGCCGCGCGCACTACGCGATCCTGGTGCCGACCGCGCCGATCCCGGTGGGCGGCGGCCTGCTCTACGTTCCGGTGGAATGGGTGAAACCGGCACAGATCGGCATGGACACCTTCACCAGCATCTATGTGTCGATGGGCATCACCCCACCACCGCCGCTGGCCGCCGCCAAGGTGCTGGCGGAGCCGCGCGGGGAGCAGCCGCCGGCGGTTCCATAGGCGGTCCCGCGTGCCCGGGAACGGGGCGCGCACCGACCTCCAGGCTCTGCTTCAGGTCAGGGTTCGCCAGGAGTTTTCTTCGAAAGCCGACAGTTTTGTTCCTACGCGACAGCGCACTGCAGCGATGCGACAAGATGCCGCCAACCCCGCTCCAGAGGCACGCCGCCTGCTTGGCTCCGGTTGAAGCGCTGTGCTAGCTTGCCTTCGCCAGGAAGGCCCTTCCAATCCGAATAACAAGAGGAAAATCCATGGCCGAGGCCACCCCCGCACTGGAAATCCGTAACCTGCACAAGCGCTACGGCGACCTCGAAGTGCTCAAGGGCATCTCCCTCACCGCCCGCGACGGCGACGTGATCTCCATCCTCGGATCGTCCGGCTCGGGCAAATCCACCTTCCTGCGCTGCATCAACCTGCTGGAGAACCCGCACCAGGGCCAGATCCTGGTCTCCGGCGAAGAGCTGCGCCTGAAGAAGAGCAAGAACGGCGACCTGGTCGCCGCCGACAGCCAGCAGATCAACCGGCTGCGCAGCGAACTCGGTTTCGTCTTCCAGAATTTCAACCTGTGGCCGCACATGAGCATCCTCGACAACGTGATCGAGGCGCCGCGTCGCGTACTGGGCAAGAGCAAGGCCGAAGCGATCGAGATCGCCGAGGGCCTGCTGGCCAAGGTCGGCATCGCCGACAAGCGCCACAGCTATCCCGCGCAACTTTCCGGCGGCCAGCAGCAGCGCGCGGCCATCGCCCGGACCCTGGCCATGCAACCCAAGGTGATCCTGTTCGACGAGCCCACCTCGGCGCTCGACCCGGAAATGGTACAGGAAGTGCTTAACGTGATCCGTGCGCTCGCCGAAGAGGGCCGGACCATGCTGCTGGTCACCCACGAAATGAGCTTCGCCCGCCAGGTTTCCAGCGAGGTGGTATTCCTCCACCAGGGCCTGGTAGAAGAGCAGGGAACGCCGCAACAGGTTTTCGAAAACCCCCAGTCGGCGCGCTGCAAACAGTTCATGTCCAGCCACCGCTAACGGAGCAACACCGCATGAAGAACTATAAGAAGATCCTGCTGGCCGCCGCTGCAACCCTGGCCTTCGCCCTCGACGCCAGCGCCGCCGACAAGCTGCGCATCGGCACCGAAGGCGCCTACCCACCCTTCAACGGCATCGATGCCAGCGGCCAGGCGGTCGGCTTCGACCTCGACATCGGCAAGGCGCTGTGCGCCAAGATGAAGACCGAGTGCGAGGTGGTGACCTCCGACTGGGACGGCATCATCCCGGCGTTGAATGCCAAGAAGTTCGACTTCATCGTCGCGTCCATGTCGATCACCGACGAGCGCAAGCAGGCGGTCGACTTCACCGATCCCTACTACACCAACAAGCTGCAGTTCGTCGCGCCGAAGAGCGTCGACTTCAAGACCGACAAGGACTCCCTGAAGGGCAAGGTGATCGGCGCCCAGCGCGCCACCATCGCCGGCACCTGGCTGGAAGACAACATGGCCGACGTGGTCACCATCAAGCTCTACGACACCCAGGAGAACGCCTACCTCGACCTCTCCTCGGGGCGCCTGGACGGCGTGCTGGCCGACAAGTTCGTGCAATACGACTGGCTGAAGAGCGACGCCGGCAAGGAGTTCGAGTTCAAGGGCGAACCGGTGTTCGACAACGACAAGATCGGCATCGCCGTGCGCAAGGGCGACCCGCTGCGCGAGAAGCTCAACGCCGCGCTGAAGGAAATCGTCGCCGACGGTACCTACAAGAAGATCAACGACAAGTACTTCCCCTTCAGCATCTATTGATGCCAAGCCAGGCCACCGCCGGGCGCGTCCCGGCGGTGGCCGCCTTCAGGCCTGACTTCTCATGATTCTCGACCTGCATGGGTTCGGCGACCAACTGCTCGCCGGTACCTGGATGACCCTCAAGCTGTCGCTGGCGGCGGTCTGCGTGGGGCTGTTGCTCGGCCTCCTCGGCGCCATCGCGAAGACTTCGAAGTACGCGGCCCTGCGCTTCCTCGGCGGCACCTACACCACCATCGTCCGCGGCGTGCCGGAAACGCTCTGGGTACTGATGATCTATTTCGGCACGGTGAGCGGCCTGAACGCCATCGGCGACCTTTTCGGCAAGCCGGACCTGGCGCTCTCGCCGTTCGCCGCCGGCACCCTGGCCCTCGGCCTGTGCTTCGGCGCCTACGCCACCGAGGTGTTCCGCGGCGCGCTGTTGTCCATTCCGCGCGGCCATCGCGAGGCTGGCCAGGCGCTCGGCCTGTCGCCCGGACGGATCTTCTGGCGCATCGTCCTGCCGCAGATCTGGCGGGTCGCCCTGCCCGGCCTCGGCAACCTGTACCTGATCCTGCTGAAGGACACCGCGCTGGTGTCGCTGATCACCCTCGACGAGATCATGCGCAAGGCGCAGGTCGCCTCCAACGCGACCAAGGAACCCTTCACCTTCTACATGACCGCGGCCGCCATCTACCTGAGCCTCACGGTCGTCATCATGGTCGCCCTGCACTTCCTCGAACGTCGCGCCGGCCGTGGTTTCGTGAGGAACGAGCTATGAGCGAGTGGGAGCTGATCCTCAAGTGGATGCCGAAGATGCTCCAGGGCGCGGCGCTGACCCTGGAGCTGCTGGCGATCGCGGTGGTCGCCGGGCTCGCCCTGGCCCTGCCGCTGGGCATCGCCCGCGCCTCGCGGCACTGGTACGTGCGCGCGGTGCCGTACGCCTACATCTTCTTCTTCCGCGGCACGCCGCTGCTGCTGCAACTGTTCATCGTCTACTACGGCCTGGCGCAGTTCGAGGAAGTGCGCAAGAGCGCTTTCTGGCCCTACCTGCGCGATCCGTACTGGTGCGCGCTGCTGACCATGACCCTGCACACCGCCGCCTATATCGCCGAGATCCTCCGCGGCGCGATCCACTCGGTGCCGGTCGGCGAGGTGGAGGCCGCCCGCGCCCTCGGCATGTCGCGGCGCCAGGCGCTCTGGCACATCATCCTGCCGCGCGCGGTGCGCATCGGCCTACCGGCCTACAGCAACGAAGTGATCCTGATGCTCAAGGCCAGCGCGGTGGTCTACACCGTGACCCTGTTCGACATCATGGGCATGGCCCGGACCATCATCGCCCGCACCTACGAATCGATGCTGTTCTTCTGCCTGGCCGGCGCGCTGTACCTGGTGATCACCATCGTGCTGACGCGGATCTTCCGCCTGATCGAACGCTGGTTGCGGGTCGACGCCACCCAGGGCCGCTGAGCGGGCGCTTTCCGATGCCTGCGGGGCGGCTATAATCGCCGCCCCGTTTTCCCGCTGCCGCTCGCATCGTGTCCGAAACCTTCCCGTTCCTCACTGGCGACGCCCTGTCGCAGCGCTTCCTCGCGCTGGACGCGTTCCTCCTCGAACACCAGCGGCTCTGGCGACCCCGCCCGTTCAACGAACCGACCCTGGCGTGGGAAGCCGAACACGCCGAGCTGGCGTCCTGGCTGCGCGGGCGCAGCCTCGAACAGGCCGACGCGGAGCACAACCAGCCCACCCGCCTGGCCGCGCCCGCGCCTTATCCACAGCTCGCCGCCCAGGCCGCGGCGCTGGGCGCGGTCGGCGAACTGCCATTGGCGGAACGCCCGCAGGCACCGAACCGCTTCAATGTCGACGTACCGGGACGCAAGTGGCAGCAGATCGGCCTGTTCGCCGGGCGCCTGCAGTTCGCCCGGCCGGTCGTCCACTGGCTCGACTGGTGCTCCGGCAAGGGCCATCTGGGCCGCCTGCTGGCCCATACGGGGCAACCGCTGACCTGCCTCGAACACGATCCCGCGCTGGTCGCCGACGGACAGCGCCTGAGCGACCGCCTGGGGCTCTCCGCCCACCACCTCCGCCAGGATGTGCTGGCCGCGGACTGCGCCGAGCGCCTGCTTCCCGGGCATACGCCAGTGGCCCTGCACGCTTGCGGCGAACTGCACCTGCGCCTGCTGCGCCTGGCCAGCCAGGCCGGCTGTCACCAACTGGCGGTGGCGCCATGCTGCTACAACCGCATTCCGGGGCCTTTCTACCAGCCACTCTCGCAAGCAGCAGGCCGATCGCTGCTCGCGCTATCGCTTGACGACCTGCGCCTGCCCCTGAGCGAGACCGTCACCGCCAGCCAACGGGTCCGTCGCCAGCGCGACCAGTCGATGGCCCGGCGCCTGGGTTTCGACCTGCTGCAGCGCGAGCTACGCGGAATCGACCAGTACCTCAGCGTGCCTTCCCTTCCGGTGGCCTGGCTGGAACGTCCATACGCCGACTACTGTCGCGAACTCGCCGCCCTCAAGGGACTTCCCGAACCGGCCGCGCGCGACTGGCAGGCGCTGGAAGCGGCCGGCTGGAAGCGCCTGGCGATGGTTCGCAACCTGGAACTGGTGCGCGCCCTGTTCCGCCGCCCGCTGGAACTCTGGCTGCTGCTGGACCGCTGCCTGTATCTGGTCGAACAGGGCTATAGCGTCCGCCTGGGCGAGTTCTGTCCGACCTCCCTGTCTCCGCGAAACCTGCTGATCCTTGCGGAGCGCAGCTGATACGGGTGTGCCGGATGGTTGCCCACACAGCCTGTGGATAAGTCTGGTGACAAGTTCTGGGAAACATCTGCCGAGGGGCCCGTATCCAGGGGCGGGCAATGCTGTTCAAAAAATGAACAAAAAAATAAAATCCATATAAAACAATATCTTGATAACAACCTAAATAACCGCAGCGACTCTTAGAGCGTTTTCTTCCTATCCCTTGCCCGCTTGTGCATAAGCCTGGCTTTCCGGTTAATCCGAAAGTGGACTTCAGCACCGACAATAGTTGCAAAACGGCATCGTATGACGTTCGAAGGAACGGATTGTTCTTTTATTGCAACGGTTGACCTCTTGTTAATCGCTGCCTAGGCAGTATTATTTTGAAACACTTTCCCTGCCTAGACAGCGATCCCCCATGGGCCACTACAGCGCTTCCGACTTTCCCTTCAAGGGCTCCATTGGCCAGCTCATCGGCGTCAGTGCTGCGACCAAGGACCGCATCCTCGAGAAGCACCTCGCCGCGCTGGACATAACCGCCGCCCAGTTCAAGGTGCTGATCTTCGTCGGTCTCAACCGTGCCAACAGTCCGGTCGAACTGTGTCGCGAGCTGTCGGTGGACAGCGGCTCGATGACTCGCATGCTGGCGCGCCTGGAGAAAAAAGGGCTGCTGCTGCGTGGTCGCTGTCCCGAAGACCGCCGTTGCCTGCGCCTGGATCTCAGCGAAGCGGGACGGAAGGTCCAGGAGCAGCTTCCGCTGATCGCCTCGGCGGCGATGAACGAGCTGGTCGCCTGCCTGAGCACGGAAGAATTGCAGACGCTGACCCATCTGCTGACCAAGGTTCTGCTACACGCCGGCTGCCCGCGGGCCAGCCTGCAGGAGTCCTGATCCATGCCGTTCCCTCCTCTCCATCCCTGGCCGCAGCGATTGGCGCTGGCCTCGGCGATACTGCTGGCCGCCGGCTGCGTCACTTCCGAAGGCCTGGAACCGAACGCCCGCCTGCAACCGGCAGGCGCCCTCCAGGCGGGCAGGAGCCTGGAAGGCGTAGCCCTTTCGCCAGCGGCCTGGCCGCGCCAGGACTGGTGGACCGGGCTCGGCGACCGGCAGCTCGACCAACTGATCGGCGAAGCCCTGCAAGGCACCCCCGACCTGCAGATCGCCGAGGCGCGTGCGCGCCAGGCGGCGGCAACGGCCCAGGCGCAAGATGCCGCGCGCCAGCCGACGCTGGACGCCAAGGCCAGCTACTCCGGCATCCGCGCGCCGACCAGCGTGGCCCCGGCACCACTCGGCGGCCGCTATTCGGCGATCAAGTACCTGTCGCTCGGCTTCAACTACGACTTCGACCTCTGGGGCGGCGAGCGCGCCGCCTGGGAAGCCGCCCTCGGCCAGGCCAATGCCGCGCGGATCGACAGCCAGGCCGCGCGCATCGGCCTCTCGGCGAGCATCGCCCGCGCCTACAGCGACCTCGCCCACGCCTTTACCGTGCGCGATCTCGCCGAGGAAGAACTGAAGCGCTCGCAGCGCATGACCGAGCTGAGCCAGAAGCGCATGAGCGCCGGACTCGACAGCAAGGTCCAGCTGCAACAGACGCAGACCCAGCTGGCCACCGCCCGCCAGCAGCTCAGCGCCGCCGAGCAGGACATCGCCAGCGCCCGCATCGCCCTCGCCGTACTGCTGGGCAAGGGGCCCGATCGCGGTCTCGAACTGCAGCGCCCGCAACCGCTGAACCCGGCCAGCCTGAGCCTGCCCTCGGTGCTCCCGGCGGAACTGCTCGGCCGCCGCGCCGACATCGTTGCCGCGCGCTGGCGGGTCGAGGCGGCGCGCCGCAACATCGACTCGGCGAAGACCGAGTTCTATCCCAACCTCAATCTCGGCGCGATGGCCGGCCTCGCCGCCCTGCACACCAGCGACGTGTTGCAGGCGCCGAGCCGCTTCTTCCAGGTGGCGCCGGCGATCTCCCTGCCGATCTTCGACGGTGGCCGCCGCCGCGCCAACCTGGCCGAACGCGACGCCGACTACGACCTGGCCGTCGGCCAGTACAACAAGACGCTGGTCCAGGCCCTCGGCGAGGTCAGCGACGACCTCGGCAAGTTGCGCTCCCTGGAGCAGCAGGTGATCGACCAGCGCCAGGCCCGCGATATCGCCAGGTCCAACTTCGACCTGGCCATGCGTCGCTACGGCGAAGGCGTCGGCAGCTACCTCGACGCCCTCAGCGTGCAACAGCAACTGCTGGTCGCCGAACGCCAGCTGGCCAGCCTGGAGAGCCAGCAGATCGATCTTTCCGTCCAGCTGGTCCAGGCCCTGGGCGGCGGTTTCCAACCCGATTCCCGCTCCGCTGCGCTCGCTACCGCAAAAGCGCCGGCAGAATGAACGAGGCACCCACCATGACTACCGCCAACAGCGAAACCCCCGCCGGCAACCCGAAGCGCAAGCGCTGGTTGCTGATCCTGCTCGCCGTGATCGTCCTCGCCACCCTGGCCAGCGTGGCCTGGGAGTTCTTCTACGGCCGCTGGCACGAGGACACCGACGACGCCTACATCAATGGCAACGTGGTGCAGATCACCCCGCAGATCGTCGGCACCGTGGTCAGCATCGGCGCCGACGACGGCGACCTGGTGCGCAAGGGCCAGGAACTGGTCAGGTTCGATCCCAGCGACGCCGACATCGCCCTCCAGCGCGCCGAGGCCAACCTGGCCCACACCGTGCGCCAGGTACGCGGGCTGTTCAGCAACGTCGACGGCTATCGCGCCGAGGTTGCCACCCGCAAGGTCGCGCTGGCCAAGGCCGAGGCCGACTACAAGCGGCGCAAGAACCTCGCCGACGACGGCGCCATTTCCCAGGAGGAACTGGCCCACGCCCGCGACGCCCTGGACAGCGCGAAAGCCTCGCTGACCAGCTCGGAACAGCAGTTGAACACCAATCGCGCGCTGGTCGACGACACCCAGATCACCTCCCATCCGGACGTCAAGGCCGCCGCCGCGCAACTGCGCCAGGCCTACCTGGACGACGCCCGTTCGACCATCGTCGCGCCGGTCACCGGCTACGTCGCCAAGCGCAGCGTCCAGGTCGGCCAGCGCGTGCAACCGGGCAATGCGCTGATGGCCGTGGTCCCTCTGGACCAGATCTGGATCGACGCCAACTTCAAGGAAACCCAGCTCAAGCACATGCGTATCGGCCAGCCGGTGGAGATCCGCTCCGACCTCTACGGCAGCGACGTGCGCTACAGCGGCACCGTCGACAGCCTCGGCGTGGGCACCGGCAGCGCGTTCTCCCTGCTGCCGGCGCAGAACGCCACCGGCAACTGGATCAAGATCGTCCAGCGGGTGCCGGTGCGCATCCATATCGATCCGCAAGAATTGCAGAAGCATCCGCTGCGCATCGGCCTGTCGATGGACGTCAAGGTCGACCTGCATGACCAGAGCGGCCCGGCCCTGGCCCAGCAACCACCGCGCGAAGCGCTGTTCTCCACCGATGTCTACCAGCAGCAACTGGCCTCGGCCGACAAGCTGATCGAACGCCTGATCGAAGCCAACCTCGCCGAAGACCACGGCAAGACCGCCCAGCGTTGAGCCTGCCAGCATGAGCGAAAGCAACAGCTTCTCCCCGCCCAGCCTGGTGATGGCGACCATCGGCCTGTCCCTGGCGACTTTCATGCAGGTGCTCGACACCACCATCGCCAACGTCGCCCTGCCGACCATCTCCGGCAACCTCGGGGTAAGTTCGGAACAGGGCACCTGGGTGATCACCTCGTTCGCCGTGAGCAACGCCATCGCCCTGCCGCTGACCGGCTGGCTGGCCCGGCGGGTCGGCGAGGTGCGCCTGTTCATCGCCGCCGCGCTGCTGTTCGTACTCGCCTCGTTCCTCTGCGGCATCGCCCAGTCGATGCCTTCTCTGGTCGGCTTCCGCGCCTTGCAGGGCTTCGTCGCCGGGCCGCTGTATCCGATCACCCAGACCCTGCTGATCTCCATCTACCCACCGGCGAAGCGCGGCATGGCCCTGGCCCTGCTGGCGATGGTCACGGTGGTGGCGCCGATCGCCGGGCCGATCCTCGGCGGCTGGATCACCGACGACTACAGCTGGCCGTGGATTTTCTTCATCAACGTGCCGGTCGGCCTGTTCGCCGCTTTCGTCGTCTACCAGCAACTGAAGGCACGCCCGGTGGTGATCAAGAAGGCGCCGATGGACTACGTCGGCCTGATCGCCCTGGTGATCGGCGTCGGCGCCCTGCAGATCGTCCTCGACAAGGGCAACGACCTGGACTGGTTCGAGTCGAACTTCATCGTCGGCGGCGCGCTGATCGCGGCGATCGCCCTGGCCTTCTTCATCATCTGGGAATTCACCGACCGCCATCCGATCGTCAACCTGCGCCTGTTCGCCCACCGCAACTTCGCCGCCGGCACCCTGGCGCTGGTGCTGGGCTATGCCGCGTTCTTCGGCATCAACCTGCTGCTCCCGCAATGGCTACAGACCCAGATGGGCTACACCGCCACCTGGGCCGGGCTGGCCGCCGCGCCAATCGGCATCCTCCCGGTGTTCCTCTCGCCGCTGGTCGGCCGCTACGCCAACCATTTCGACCTGCGCATGCTCGCCGGCCTGTCGTTCCTGGCGATGGCCATCACCTGCTTCATGCGCGCCAACTTCACCACCGAGGTCGACTACCAGCACATCGCCATCGTGCAGTTGATCATGGGGCTCGGCGTGGCGTTCTTCTTCATGCCGATCCTGAGCATCCTGCTCTCCGACCTGCCCCCCGACCAGATCGCCGACGGCTCCGGCCTGGCCACCTTCCTGCGCACCCTCGGCGGCAGCTTCGCCGCCTCGCTGACCACCTGGATCTGGAACCGCCGCGCCACCCAGCACCACGCCTACCTCAGCGAAAACATCAGCCTCTACGACCCGGCCACCCACGAAACCCTCGCCCAGCTCGGCGGCAACACCCAGGCGAACGCGGCGCTGCTCGACCGGATGGTGCAGAGCCAGGCCTACATGATGTCCACCATCGACTACTTCACCATGCTCGGCTGGCTGTTCCTCGCCCTGCTGGTGATCATCTGTCTGGCCCGCCCGCCGTTCGGCGCCAAGCCCGGCGCGGCCGCCTCCGGGCACTGAGGACGAACGGCATTCGGGCAGGAAAATCAGTGGTTTACTCCTGGCGGCGGCTGGCTATAATGTCGCCCTCTTCGCCGGTATAGCTCAGCTGGTAGAGCAACTGACTTGTAATCAGTAGGTCCCGGGTTCGACTCCTGGTGCCGGCACCATGAATCCCGAAAAGCCCCGCCTCGCGCGGGGCTTTTTGTTTTACCCTGCTTCCTTTTACCCAGTGATGGCACTTCGAATAGAATGCCGGGTCAGATGCACCTACCAGATCTGGGGTTGGCAGGATCGCCATTTTTCCCGTACTAATCGTCGTCTTCACGATCGATTGGTACACCTTGGCGGGACGTGTCGAAGCAGCCCTACGGACAACCACTGCTTGAACAAGGTATGACTCATGACGATTCTCGTGACCGGCAGCGCCGGCTTCATCGGCGCCAATTTCGTGCTCGACTGGCTGGCCCTGCATGACGAGCCGGTGGTCAGCCTCGACAAGCTCACCTACGCCGGCAACCGGCAGAACCTCGCCAGCCTCGACGGCGACGCCCGGCACACCTTCGTCGCCGGCGATATCGGCGATAGCCAGCTGGTAGCCCGCCTGCTCGCCGAGCACCAGCCGCGGGCGATCCTCAACTTCGCCGCGGAATCCCATGTGGACCGCTCGATCCACGGCCCCGAGGACTTCATCCAGACCAACATCGTCGGCACCTTCCGCCTGCTGGAAGAAGTGCGCGCCTACTGGGGCGCGCTGGAGCCGGAAGCGAAGGCGGCATTCCGCTTCCTCCACGTCTCCACCGACGAAGTCTATGGCTCGCTGGCACCGAGCGATCCGGCCTTCACCGAGAACAACCGCTACGAGCCGAACAGTCCCTACTCGGCGTCCAAGGCGGCCTCCGACCACCTGGTGCGGGCCTATCACCACACCTACGGGCTGCCGGTGCTGACCACCAACTGCTCGAACAACTACGGCCCGTACCACTTCCCGGAAAAGCTCATCCCACTGGTGATCCACAACGCCCTGGCCGGCAAGCCGCTGCCGATCTACGGCGACGGCCAGCAGATCCGCGACTGGCTCTACGTCAAGGACCATTGCAGCGCCATCCGCCGGGTCCTCGAAGCCGGGCAACTGGGCGAGACCTACAATGTCGGCGGCTGGAACGAAAAGGCCAACCTCGACGTGGTCGAGACCCTCTGCGCCATCCTCGACCAGGAGCAGCCGCGCGCCGACGGCCGCAGCTATCGCGAGCAGATCACCTTCGTCAAGGATCGTCCGGGCCATGATCGCCGCTACGCCATCGATGCCACGCGCCTGGAGCGCGAGCTGGGCTGGAAGCCGGCGGAAACCTTCGAGACCGGTATCCGCAAGACCGTGCGCTGGTACCTGGACAACCAGGACTGGGTGGCCAACGTAACCAGCGGTGCCTACCGCGAGTGGGTGGGTAAGCAGTACGCATGAACCGGATCCTTCTCCTCGGCGCCAACGGCCAGGTCGGCTGGGAGCTGCAACGCGCCCTGGCGCCGCTGGGCGAACTGCTGGTCTGTGACCGCCGGCGCGCCGATCTCGCCGACCCCGAAGGCCTGGCGCGACTGGTTCGCGCCGAGCGGCCGCAGTTCATCGTCAACGCCGGCGCCTACACCGCGGTGGACAAGGCCGAGAGCGATGCCGACAACGCCCGCCTGATCAATGCCCGCGCCGTCGCGGTACTGGCCGAGGAGGCCGCGGCCTGCGGCGCCTGGCTGGTGCATTACTCCACCGACTACGTGTTCGACGGCGCGGGCAGCGCGCCTTTCGCCGAGGACGCGCCGACCGGCCCGCTGAGCGTCTACGGGCAGACCAAGCTGGAAGGCGAGCAGGCCATCCGCGCCAGCGGCTGCCGCCACCTGATCTTCCGCACCAGCTGGGTCTACGCCGCGCGCGGCGGGAACTTCGCCAAGACCATGCTGCGCCTGGCCGGGCAACGCGACGAACTCAAGGTCGTGGCCGACCAGTTCGGCGCGCCGACCAGCGCCGAGCTGATCGCCGACGTCACCGCCCAGGCCCTGCAGCGTCTGCGCTGGGATGCCGAGCTGGCAGCACGAGCCAGCGGCACCTACCACCTGGTCGCCAGCGGCGAGACGTCCTGGCACCTCTATGCGCGCTTCGTCATCGAACAGGCGCTGGAGCGGGGCTGGGAGTTGCAGGCGACGCCGCAGCGGGTCCTGCCGATTGCCACCGAGGATTACCCGGTGCCGGCGAAGCGTCCGGCCAATTCGCGCCTCGACAACCGCAAGCTGCAACAGGTCTTCGGCCTGGTACTGCCCGACTGGCGCTACCATGCCGGACGCATGATCCAGGAACTGAGCGAACAGGGACCACTATGAAACGCAAGGGCATCATCCTCGCCGGAGGCTCGGGCACCCGCCTGCACCCGGCAACGCTGGCCATCTCCAAGCAGCTGCTGCCGGTGTACGACAAGCCGATGATCTACTACCCGCTCAGTACCCTGATGCTGGCGGGCATCCGCGAGATACTGATCATCTCGACCCCACAGGACACCCCACGCTTCCAGCAGTTGCTGGGCGACGGTTCGAACTGGGGCCTGGACCTGCAATATGCCGTGCAACCGTCGCCGGACGGCCTGGCCCAGGCCTTCCTGATCGGCGAGTCGTTCATCGGCGACGACCTCAGCGCGCTGGTCCTGGGCGACAACCTCTATTACGGCCACGACTTCCACGAGTTGCTCGGCAGCGCTTCGCAGCGCCAGACCGGCGCCAGTGTCTTCGCCTACCACGTGCTGGACCCGGAGCGCTACGGCGTGGTCGAGTTCGACCAGGGCGGCAAGGCCATCAGCCTGGAAGAGAAGCCACTGAAGCCGAAGTCGAACTACGCGGTCACCGGCCTGTATTTCTACGACCAGCAGGTGGTGGACATCGCCAGGGACCTGAAGCCTTCGCCGCGCGGCGAGCTGGAGATCACCGACGTCAACCGCGCCTATCTGGAGCGCGGCCAGCTCAGCGTGGAGATCATGGGCCGCGGCTACGCCTGGCTGGATACCGGCACCCACGATTCGCTGCTCGAGGCCGGCCAGTTCATCGCCACCCTGGAGAACCGCCAGGGACTCAAGGTGGCCTGCCCGGAAGAGATCGCCTACCGGCAGAAGTGGATCGACGCCGCGCAACTGGAAAAACTCGCCGCGCCGCTGGCCAAGAACGGCTACGGCCAATACCTCAAGCGCCTGCTGACCGAGACCGTGTACTGATGAAAGCGACCCGCCTGGCAATCCCCGACGTCATCCTCTTCGAACCCCGGGTGTTCGGCGACGATCGCGGATTCTTCTTCGAAAGCTACAACCAGCGCGCCTTCGAGGAGGCCTGCGGTCATCCGGTCAGCTTCGTCCAGGACAACCATTCGCGTTCCGCCCGTGGCGTCCTCCGCGGTCTGCACTACCAGATCCGGCAAGCCCAGGGAAAACTGGTGCGCGCCACCCTCGGCGAGGTATTCGACGTGGCCGTCGACCTGCGTCGCGGCTCGCCGACCTTCGGCCAGTGGGTAGGCGAACGCCTGAGCGCGGAGAACAAGCGCCAGATGTGGATTCCGGCCGGCTTCGCGCACGGTTTCGTGGTGCTCAGCGAATACGCCGAGTTCCTCTACAAGACCACCGACTTCTGGGCACCGGAACACGAACGCTGCATCGTCTGGAACGATCCCGAGCTGAAGATCGACTGGCCGCTGCAGGATGCCCCCCTGCTTTCGGAGAAGGACCGCCAGGGCAAGGCATTCGCCGACGCCGACTGCTTCCCCTGAACGGCAGGGAGCGACCGGCCTCGGCGCAAGGCGTGATAATTTAGGGCATCCCGTCCGGGATGCCCCGGATACTCGCAGCCACGGCAGGTTCGTTCGTCTTGAAAGCCTATTTCCATCGCTGGCGCTCGCTGGTCATCCTCGCCCTGCTTCTCGCGCCCTTGCTCTGGCCCCTGCAATATTTCGCCGAGCGCTACTACAGCGAGCAGTTGGCCGAGCAGAACCGCCAGACGCTCGACCTCTACGTCGCCAACCTGCTCGGTACGCTGCGCCGCTACGAAGAACTGCCGCAGATCCTCGGCGGCCTGCCGGTGCTGCGCCAGGCCCTGCAACAACCTGGCGACCCGTTGCTGCAGAAGATCGCCAACGAGGCGCTGGCCGACATCCGCCGACGCACCGGCGCCGACGTGATCTACCTGCTGCAACCGGACGGCACCACCCAGGTCGCCTCCAACTGGGCCCAGGCGGACAGTTTCGTCCACCGCAACTTCGCCTTCCGCCCCTATTATCGCGAGGCCATGCAGGGCCGCCTGGCGCGCTTCTTCGGCCTGGGCACCACCTCGATCAAGCGCGGCTACTACTTCGCCAGTGCGGTGAAGGAAGGCTCGCGGATCATCGGCGTGCTGGTGGTGAAGGTCGATCTCGAACACATCGAACGGCTCTGGGGCAATTCCCCGGAGCAACTGCTGGTGATAGACAACTACGGCGTGGTGATCCTCTCCTCGCGCGAGGATTGGCGCTTCCATGCCAGTCGGCCGCTGAGCGCGGCGGAGCGCGACGAGATCCACGCCAACATCCCCTACCCGGTGCAGGACCCGAAGCCCCTGCGCCTGCAACAGAGCGCCTGGCTCAGCCAGAGCCGGACGCTGCCGGAAACCGGCTGGACGGTAAGCATCTACGCCCCCCGCACCCTCATCGAACGGCCGGTGCGCAGCGTCCTGCTGATCGGCGGCGCGACCCTGCTCGCCCTGCTCCTGCTGCTTACCCTGCTGACCCTCAGCCGCCGTCACTACCTGGACCGCATCGCTCTCGAGGCCGAGGCCAAGCGCCAGTTGGAAGAGCGCGTACTGGAACGCACCCGCGAGCTGGAGAACGCCAACGCGCAGTTGCAGCAGGAAGTCCACGAACGCGAGCAGGCCCAGCGCGAGCTGATGCGCGCCCAGGACGAAGTGGTCCAGGCCGGCAAGCTCACGGCCCTCGGCACCATGTCGGCGAGCATCAGCCACGAACTCAACCAGCCGCTGGCGGCGATCCGCAGCTACGCCGACAACGCCCGGGTGCTGCTCGACCACCAGCGCACCGAGGACGCCCGCGGCAATCTCGAGCAGATCAGCGACCTCACCACCCGCATGGCCTCGATCATCGCCCACCTCAAGGCCTATGCCCGCGGTGCGCGCCGGGCGCCGGAGAACGTGCAGTTGCAGCCGGCGATCGAGGACGCCCTGTCGATGCTCGCCAGTCGGCGGCGGGCGATGAACGTCGAACTGCTGCGCGACGTGCCGGACGCCCCGCTGTGGGTCCAGGCCGGCGAGACCCGCTTGCGGCAGATCCTCGGCAACCTGCTCACCAATGCCCTCGACGCGCTCGCCGAGAAAGCTCCGCCGCGGCGCCTGTGGGTGATCGCCAGCCAGGACCAGCACGGCGTGATCCTGACCCTGCGCGACAACGGCCCGGGGTTTTCCGAGGACGCCCTGGCCCACGCCCACGAACCCTTCTTCACCACCAAGACCACCGCCAAAGGGCTCGGCCTCGGCCTGGCCATCTGCGATAACCTATTGCGCGCCCTCGGCGGCCGCCTGGAAATGGGCAACCATCTCGAAGGCGGCGCCGTGGTGCGCCTGCACTTGCTGCCGGGAGTTCCCGGCGTCGCCGCCATGCCCCAGGAGGAAACCCGCGCATGAGTCCCTTCGCGCCATTCGATGCCCAGACCCAGGTCCTGCTGATCGACGACGATCCGCACCTGCGCCAGGCCCTGCGCCAGACGCTCGACCTCGCCGGGCTCAAGGTCGCGACCCTGGACGACGCGCGCCAGCTGGATACCGCGCAGTGCAAGGACTGGCCCGGGGTGGTGGTCAGCGACATCCGCATGCCCGGCATCGATGGCATGGAACTGCTCCGCCAATTGCACGAACAGGACGCCGACCTGCCGGTGATCCTGATCACCGGCCACGGCGACGTGCCGCTGGCGGTCCAGGCCATGCGCGGCGGCGCCTACGACTTCCTGGAAAAGCCCTTTCCCAGCGACGCCCTGCTCGACAGCGTGCGCCGCGCCCTGGAGGTGCGCCGGCTGGTCCTGGAGAACCGCACCCTGCGCCTGGCCCTGGCCGAACGCCACGAACTGCATGGGCGCCTGATCGGACGCTCGGCCGGCATGCAGCGCCTGCGCGAGCAGGTCGGCTCGCTGGCGGCGATCCAGGCCGACGTGCTGGTCCTTGGCGAAACCGGCGCCGGCAAGGAGGTGGTCGCGCGGGCCCTGCATGACCTGTCGAGCCGACGCGACGGACCGTTCGTCGCGATCAACGCCGGCGCTCTCGCCGAATCGGTGGTGGAAAGCGAACTGTTCGGCCACGAGGCCGGCGCCTTCACCGGCGCGCAGAAGCGCCGCATCGGCAAGTTCGAGTACGCCAATGGCGGCACCCTGTTCCTCGACGAGATCGAGAGCATGAGCCTGGACGTGCAGGTCAAGCTGTTGCGCCTGCTGCAGGAACGGGTAGTCGAGCGGCTCGGCTCCAACCAGCTGATCCCGCTGGATATCCGCATCATCGCGGCAACCAAGGAAGACCTGCGCCAGGCCGCCGACCAGGGCCGCTTCCGCGCCGACCTCTATTACCGCCTCAACGTCGCCAGCTTGCGCATTCCACCGCTGCGCGAGCGCGGCGAGGACATCCCGCTGCTGTTCCGCCATTTCGCCGAAGCCGGCGCCATGCGCCATGGCCTGACGCCACGCGAACTGGACGCCGGCCAGTCGGCGCGGCTGCTGGCCTACGACTGGCCGGGCAACGTGCGCGAATTGCAGAACGCCGCCGAGCGCTTCGCCCTGGGCCTCGGCCTGAGCCTGGACGATGGAGTCCTGCCCGACGCCGCCGACGAGCCGCACAACCTCAGCGCCAAGGTCGAGGCCTTCGAACGCTCGCTGATCGCCGCCGAGCTGGAACGCCCGCACAATTCGCTGCGCAGCGTCGCCGAGGCCCTCGGTATCCCGCGCAAGACCCTGCACGACAAGCTGCGCAAGCACGGCCTGCCGTTCAACACGCCTGGCGAGAATCCGCCAGATGATGGCGAATGAATGGCGGAATACCGCCAGCCGTTCGCCATTCGCGCCCGCAGCATCTCCCCTGCACGCCCTTGCCCGACTGGCACAGGGCTTGCTCACTGCTTCCCGAGCGTTCCAACAAGCAGAAGACCAGGCGCTTTTCCGATTCACGCAGCATCTGCCGCTGCGCTGCCTAGACTTCCCTTGTTCGGCCACGCCGAGAGGACATCTGTCCTCTTCATAAAAGACAGACAAGAACAAAGAGGAAGTCTCATGCTCAAGCACACCGCGAAGGCGCTCGTCTGCGCACTTTCCCTGACCGTCGCCGGAATCGTCCAGGCGGCCGACCCGATCGTCATCAAGTTCTCCCACGTCGTCGCCGAGCACACGCCCAAGGGCCAGGGCGCGCTGCTGTTCAAGAAACTGGTGGAGGAACGCCTGCCGGGCAAGGTCAAGGTGGAGGTCTACCCGAACTCGTCGCTGTTCGGCGACGGCAAGGAAATGGAGGCCCTGCTGCTGGGCGACGTGCAGATCATCGCGCCGTCGCTGGCCAAGTTCGAGCAGTACACCAAGAAACTGCAGATCTTCGACCTGCCGTTCCTGTTCGACAACATCCAGGCGGTCGACCGCTTCCAGCAGAGCCCGCAGGGCAAGGAGCTGCTGACCTCGATGCAGGACAAGGGCATCACCGGCCTCGGCTACTGGCACAACGGGATGAAGCAACTGTCCGCCAACAAGCCCCTGCGCGAGCCGAAGGACGCCCGCGGCCTGAAGTTCCGCGTGCAGGCCTCCAAGGTGCTCGAGGAACAGTTCAAGGCGGTGCGCGCCAACCCGCGCAAGATGAGCTTCGCCGAGGTCTACCAGGGCCTGCAGACCGGCGTGGTCAACGGTACCGAGAACCCCTGGTCGAACATCTACTCGCAGAAGATGCACGAAGTGCAGAAGTACATCACCGAATCCGACCACGGCGTGCTGGACTACATGGTGATCACCAACACCAAGTTCTGGAACGGCCTGCCGGAAGACGTGCGCGGCGTTCTGGCCAAGACCATGGACGAGGTGACCGTGGAGGTGAACAAGCAGGCCGAGGCGCTCAACCAGGGCGACAAGCAGCGCATCGTCGAGGCCAAGACCAGCGAGATCATCGAACTCACTCCCGAACAGCGGGCCGAATGGCGCAAGGCCATGCAGCCGGTGTGGAAGAAGTTCGAAGGTGAGATCGGCGCCGACCTGATCAAGGCCGCCGAAGCCGCCAACCAGGCTCAATAAGAAGAAGAGGGAAAGCCCATGCACGCGCTCGCGCGCGTCTGGGCGCGCCTGGAGGAAGGCCTGATCGCCTTCCTCCTCGCCGCCATGACGCTGGTTACCTTCGTTTATGTGGTCCTCAATAACCTCTACACGCTGTTCTACGATCTCGCCGACCTCTGGGAGGGCGGTAACGAGACGCTGCTCGCCATAGGCGACGCCATCCTCAGCCTGGCCCAGGAGATGACCTGGAGCAACGCCCTGACCAAGGCCCTGTTCGCCTGGCTGATCTTCCTCGGCATCGCCTACGGCGTACGCACCGCCGGGCACCTCGGCGTGGACGTGCTGGTGAAGCTGGCTTCGCGGCCGGTACAGCGGGTCCTCGGCGTGATCGCCTGCCTGGCCTGCCTCGGCTACGCCGGCCTGCTCTGCGTGGCCAGCTACGACTGGGTGAAGACCCTGTTCATCGCCGGCATCGGCGCCGAGGACCTCGACCACTTCGGCATCCGCCAATGGCACATCGGCCTGATCGTGCCGGTCGGCTTCGCCCTGGTGTTCATCCGTTTCGCCGAGATCCTCGTGCGCATCCTGCGCAACCGTCAGACCGGCCTGGGCCTGGCCGACGAGGCCGCCGACGCGCTGAAGCTGACCGAGCACGAGGAGCCGAAAGCATGACCATCCTGTTCCTCTTCCTGCTGCTGTTCCTGCTGATGTTCATCGGCGTGCCGATCGCCGTCTCCCTGGGGCTCTCCGGTGCGCTGACGATCCTCCTGTTCAGCCCGGACTCGGTACGCTCCCTGGCGATCAAGCTGTTCGAGACCTCCGAGCACTACACCCTGCTGGCGATCCCGTTCTTCCTGCTCTCCGGCGCGTTCATGACCACCGGCGGGGTGGCGCGGCGCCTGATCGACTTCGCCAACGCCTGCGTCGGGCATATTCGCGGCGGCCTGGCGATCGCCGCGGTGCTCGCCTGCATGCTCTTCGCCGCGCTCTCCGGTTCCTCGCCGGCAACGGTGGCGGCGGTCGGCTCGATCGCCATCGCCGGCATGGTCCGTTCGGGCTACCCACAGGCGTTCGGCGCCGGGATCGTCTGCAACGCCGGCACCCTGGGCATCCTCATCCCACCGTCGATCGTCATGGTGGTCTATGCCGCGGCGACCGAAACCTCGGTCGGCAAGCTGTTCATAGCCGGCGTGGTCCCCGGACTATTGCTGGGCCTGATCCTGATGGTGGTGATCTACATCGTCGCCCGGGTCAAGAAGCTGCCGGCCATGCCGAGAGTCAGCCTTCGCGAATGGATCGCCAGCGCGCGCAAGGCGCTCTGGGGCCTGCTGCTGATGGTGATCATTCTCGGCGGCATCTATTCGGGCGCCTTCACCCCAACCGAGGCTGCCGCCGTCGCGGCCGTGTACTCGGCGTTCGTGGCGCTGTTCGTGTACAAGGACATGCGCCTGAAAGAGTGCCCGAAGGTGCTGCTGGAGTCCGGCAAGCTGACCATCATGCTGATGTTCATCATCGCCAACGCCATGCTCTTCGCCCATGTGCTGACCACCGAGCAGATTCCGCAGAGTATCGCCGCCTGGGTCACCGACCTCGGGCTGTCGCCGTGGATGTTCCTGCTGGTGGTGAACATCGTGCTGCTGATCGCCGGCAACTTCATGGAGCCCTCGGCGATCATCCTGATCCTGGCACCGATCTTCTTCCCCATCGCCATGGAGCTGGGTATCGATCCGATCCACCTCGGCATCATCATGGTGGTGAACATGGAGATCGGCCTGATCACCCCGCCGGTCGGCCTCAACCTGTTCGTCACCTCGGCGGTCACCGGCATGCCGCTGGGCGCGACCATCCGCGCGGCGCTGCCGTGGCTGATGATCCTGCTGGTGTTCCTGATCATCGTGACCTACATCCCGGCGGTATCCATGGCATTGCCGAACTGGCTGGGGATGAGCTGACGGAACGGTAACGACGGCGGAAAACCCCGCCCTGCGCTCGGGCCTTCGGCAAAAATCCGCTCATGCCGCAGGCCCGTGTCCCGCAGTTGACGGGGCGGGCCACCTGTCGATGGCTGGCACGCCGCTTGCTCAATCGCTCGCAGTGCCCCTGGCACCGGCTTTCGGTTCGCCCGGCGAACCGCGCCCTTCGGCCACGAACCGGATGGCGGCCCCTTCCCCCTGTGCCGACGTGCGCCAGCACGCGCGGCGGGTGGGCGGCGATCCCGTCCCCCCAGCGGTCTTCATACCCTGAAGTCCAAATGAAGAAGCCCGGCGAACGCCGGGCTTCTTCATTTCTGTCCTTGTGCTTTTTCGTTCTTTGATGAGAGCGGAAAATTATTTTTACTTATAAATAAAAAAGCACCTACACCGAAATACTGAAACACTTCTCTGGCAAACCGTGGCGGTTTTTCGGCGGACCGCCAACAAGCTGGCGAGCCCCCCTCCAAAAGTCAGAATACCGTCTCGCGAAATTCATTGATCGGCATCAACGATCCGGCTTGATCCGCGGCTTATAGCCCGATTTCGAGCAATTTCAAGCTTTCCCCGTAGCGGATGGCAAGACTTCCCCTATCACATGAAAAAACCGCCCTATTCCGGGCAGGTCTTAGATTCCTCTTCTATCTTTGGCACTCGCGACTTACAGGAATGCGTCATCTAATTACTTTGAGTAGGAAGCTATTGACGTGGATCAGCATTCAAAAATAGCCGCTGCCGCCTAATGGCTTCACTCTCAATTCCTATAGGGAGATTCCGAAAATGTCCCAAGAATCCAGCCAAAAACTCCGACTAGGAGCGCTAACGGCTCTGGTTGTCGGCTCGATGATCGGAGGGGGCATCTTCTCCCTTCCGCAAAACATGGCAGCCAGCGCCGACGTCGGCGCCGTCCTGATCGGATGGGCGATCACCGCCGTCGGCATGCTCACCCTCGCTTTCGTCTTCCAGACCCTAGCCAACCGCAAGCCCGAACTCGACGGCGGCGTGTACGCCTACGCCAAGGCCGGCTTCGGCGACTACATGGGTTTCTCCTCGGCCTGGGGCTACTGGATCAGCGCCTGGCTGGGCAACGTCGGCTACTTCGTCCTGTTGTTCAGCACCCTCGGCTACTTCTTCCCGATCTTCGGCAAGGGCGACACCGTCGCCGCGATCGTCTGCGCCTCGGTCCTGCTCTGGGCCCTGCATTTCCTGGTGCTGCGCGGGATCAAGGAGGCGGCGTTCATCAACACCGTCACCACCGTGGCCAAGATCGTCCCGCTGTTCCTGTTCATCCTGATCTGCCTGTTCGCCTTCAAGCTGGACATCTTCACCGCCGACATCTGGGGCAAGAGCAACCCGGACCTGGGCAGCGTGATGAACCAGGTGCGCAACATGATGCTGGTCACCGTCTGGGTGTTCATCGGCATCGAGGGCGCGAGCATCTTCTCCTCCCGCGCGGAAAAACGTTCCGACGTCGGCAAGGCCACCGTGATCGGCTTCATCACCGTCCTGCTCCTGCTGGTGCTGGTCAACGTGCTGTCCATGGGCGTGATGACCCAGCCGGAACTGGCCAAGCTGCAGAACCCGTCGATGGCGCTGGTACTCGAGCATGTGGTCGGCCACTGGGGCGCCGTGCTGATCAGCGTCGGCCTGCTGATCTCGCTGCTGGGCGCGCTGCTCTCCTGGGTACTGCTGTGCGCCGAGATCATGTTCGCCGCGGCCAAGGACCACACCATGCCGGAGTTCCTGCGCCGCGAGAACGCCAACCAGGTGCCGGCCAACGCCCTGTGGCTGACCAACATCTGCGTACAGGTGTTCCTGGTGGTGGTGTTCTTCACCTCGGGCGACCCGGACGGCATGGACCCGTACACCAAGATGCTGCTCCTGGCCACCTCGATGATCCTGATCCCGTACTTCTGGTCCGCCGCCTATGGCCTGCTGCTGACCCTGAAGGGCGAGACCTACGAGAACGATGCCCGCGAACGCAGCAAGGACCTGGTCATCGCCGGCATCGCCGTGGTCTACGCGGTCTGGCTGCTCTACGCCGGTGGCCTGAAGTACCTGCTGCTGTCCGCCCTGCTGTATGCGCCCGGCGCGATCCTCTTCGCCAAGGCCAAGCACGAGGTCGGCCAGCCGATCTTCACCGGAATCGAAAAACTGATCTTCGCCGCAGTCGTCATTGGCGCCCTGGTGGCTGCCTACGGCCTCTACGACGGTTTCCTCACCCTCTGATTACTCCACTGGAGACGTGAAATGAGCACGGAAAAAACCAAACTTGGCGTCCACTCCGAAGCCGGCAAACTGCGCAAAGTGATGGTCTGCTCGCCCGGACTCGCCCACCAGCGCCTGACCCCGAGCAACTGCGACGAGTTGCTGTTCGACGACGTGATCTGGGTGAACCAGGCCAAGCGCGACCACTTCGACTTCGTCACCAAGATGCGCGAGCGCGGCATCGACGTCCTCGAGATGCACAACCTGCTGACCGAGACCATCCAGAACCCGGAAGCGCTGAAGTGGATCCTCGATCGCAAGATCACCGCCGACAGCGTCGGCCTGGGCCTGACCAGCGAGCTGCGCTCCTGGCTGGAGAGCCTGGAGCCGCGCAAGCTGGCCGAGTACCTGATCGGCGGCGTCGCCGCTGACGACCTGCCCGCCAGCGAAGGCGCCAACATCCTCAAGATGTACCGCGAGTACCTGGGCCATTCCAGCTTCCTGCTGCCGCCGTTGCCGAACACCCAGTTCACCCGCGACACCACTTGCTGGATCTACGGCGGCGTGACCCTGAACCCGATGTACTGGCCGGCGCGACGACAGGAAACCCTGCTGACCACCGCCATCTACAAGTTCCACCCCGAGTTCGCCAACGCCGAATTCGAGATCTGGTACGGCGACCCGGACAAGGACCACGGCTCCTCGACCCTGGAAGGCGGCGACGTGATGCCGATCGGCAACGGCGTGGTCCTGATCGGCATGGGCGAGCGCTCCTCGCGCCAGGCCATCGGTCAGGTCGCCCAGTCGCTGTTCGCCAAGGGCGCCGCCGAGCGGGTGATCGTCGCCGGCCTGCCGAAGTCCCGCGCCGCGATGCACCTGGACACCGTGTTCAGCTTCTGCGACCGCGACCTGGTCACGGTCTTCCCGGAAGTGGTCAAGGAAATCGTGCCCTTCAGCCTGCGCCCCGATCCGAGCAGCCCCTACGGCATGAGCATCCGTCGCGAGGAGAAAACCTTCCTCGAAGTGGTCGCCGAATCCCTCGGCCTGAAGAAACTGCGCGTGGTCGAGACCGGCGGCAACAGCTTCGCCGCCGAGCGCGAGCAATGGGACGACGGTAACAACGTGGTCTGCCTGGAGCCGGGCGTGGTGGTCGGCTACGACCGCAACACCTACACCAACACCCTGCTGCGCAAGGCCGGCGTCGAGGTCATCACCATCAGCGCCAGCGAACTGGGTCGCGGTCGCGGCGGCGGCCACTGCATGACCTGCCCGATCGTCCGCGACCCGATCGACTACTGACAGACAACCCTCTCTCGAGCTGAACGGCGGCGTCCCCAGGAGGGGCGCCGCCCACCGACTTCCCACAAGGAGATCAATCATGGCTTTCAACATGCACAACCGTAACCTGCTCAGCCTGATGCACCACAGCACCCGCGAGCTGCGTTACCTGCTCGACCTGTCCCGCGACCTCAAGCGCGCCAAGTACACCGGCACCGAGCAGCAGCACCTGCAACGCAAGAACATCGCCCTGATCTTCGAGAAGACCTCCACCCGCACCCGCTGCGCCTTCGAGGTGGCCGCCTACGACCAGGGCGCCAACGTCACCTACATCGACCCGAACTCCTCGCAGATCGGCCACAAGGAGAGCATGAAGGACACCGCGCGGGTCCTCGGCCGGATGTACGACGCCATCGAGTACCGCGGCTTCAAGCAGGAAATCGTCGAGGAACTCGCGAAGTTCGCCGGCGTTCCGGTGTTCAACGGCCTG
Source organism: Pseudomonas sp. YA1 (assembly GCF_058680555.1). Lineage (NCBI taxonomy): Bacteria > Pseudomonadati > Pseudomonadota > Gammaproteobacteria > Pseudomonadales > Pseudomonadaceae > Pseudomonas > Pseudomonas sp. YA1. Next base: position 140,445 of record NZ_JBZWBG010000005.1, on the reverse strand, counting down.
ACCGACGAATACCACCCGACCCAGATGCTCGCCGACGTGCTGACCATGCGCGAGCACAGCGACAAGCCGCTGCACGACATCAGCTACGCCTACCTGGGCGACGCGCGCAACAACATGGGCAACTCCCTGCTGCTGATCGGCGCCAAGCTCGGCATGGACGTACGCATCGCCGCGCCGAAGGCGCTCTGGCCGCACGACGAGTTCGTCGCCCAGTGCAAGAAGTTCGCCGAGGAAAGCGGCGCCAAGCTGACCCTCACCGAGGATCCGAAGGAAGCCGTGAAGGGCGTGGACTTCGTCCACACCGACGTCTGGGTGTCGATGGGCGAGCCGGTGGAAGCCTGGGGCGAGCGGATCAAGGAACTGCTGCCCTACCAGGTCAACATGGAGATCATGAAGGCCACCGGCAACCCGCGGGCCAAGTTCATGCACTGCCTGCCGGCGTTCCACAACAGCGAGACCAAGGTCGGCAAGCAGATCGCCGAGCAGTATCCGAACCTGGCCAACGGCATCGAGGTGACCGAGGACGTCTTCGAGTCGCCCTACAACATCGCCTTCGAGCAGGCCGAGAACCGCATGCACACCATCAAGGCGATCCTCGTCTCGACCCTCGCCGACATCTGACCGCGCTCCTGCGCCCCGGCCCACGCGGCCGGGCGCAGCCGCCTTCCGGAGGTAACCGATATGCGTATCGTCGTCGCATTGGGCGGTAATGCCCTGCTACGCCGTGGCGAACCCATGACCGCGGACAACCAGCGGGAAAACGTGCGGATCGCCGCCGAACAGATCGCCAAGGTGGCGCCCGGCAACGAGCTGGTGATCGCCCACGGCAACGGCCCCCAGGTCGGCCTGCTGGCCCTCCAGGGGGCCGCCTACGACCAGGTCTCGCCCTACCCGCTGGATGTCCTCGGCGCGGAAACCGAGGGCATGATCGGCTATATGATCGAACAGGAGATGGGCAACCTGCTGCCGTTCGAAGTACCGTTCGCCACCATCCTCACCCAGGTCGAGGTGGACGGTAAGGATCCGGCGTTCCAGAACCCGACCAAGCCGATCGGCCCGGTCTACTCCAGGGAAGAAGCCGAGCGCCTGGCCGCCGAGAAGGGCTGGAGCATCGCCCCGGACGGCGACAAGTTCCGCCGCGTGGTGCCCAGCCCACGGCCGAAGCGGATCTTCGAGATCCGCCCGGTGAAGTGGCTGCTGGAGAAAGGCACCATCGTCATCTGCGCTGGCGGCGGCGGTATCCCGACCATGTACGACGAGGCCGGGAAGAAGCTCAGCGGTGTCGAGGCGGTGATCGACAAGGACCTCTGCTCCTCACTGCTGGCCCAGGAGTTGGTGGCCGACATCCTGATCATCGCCACCGACGTCGACGCGGCCTACGTCGACTGGGGCAAGCCGACCCAGAAGGCCATCGCCCAGGCCCACCCGGACGAACTGGAGCGCCTCGGCTTCGCCGCCGGCTCCATGGGACCGAAGGTCCAGGCCGCCATCGAGTTCGCCCGCGCCACCGGCAAGGACGCGGTGATCGGTTCGCTCGCGGACATCGTCGCGATCACCGAGGGCAAGGCGGGAACGCGAGTCAGCACGCGCAAGGCGGGCATCGAGTACCGCTGATACCCCCCCCAGGGCCGCTTCGCGGCCCTTCTTCATTCTCCTCTGCCGGCATCGGGCGAAGGGCGGATAGCGCCACGCGTCATCCGCCGCCTCCGCGGACGCCCCGGCGCCGCGCCTCTGCGCGCGGACTTTCAAGCAAGTCCCGCAACACTCGCCCACGCACCACCTCTGCCAACAGCCCGGCCATGGGCGTCAATCCCCCCACGGCAGACCGCCAGCACTTGTGGAAAGCCCACGCAACGCGGTATTCAGTAGGAAAATACGTGACTCGATAGTCATGATTCACGTCAGCATAGTCACCCTGATCATTTCAACGGCCACTGGCTCGTGCCCGGGTCCGTGAAGCTCGCCTCGCCGACGGGAAAGGCCGCCATCGCCGCCACGCGCTTCCCGCTCCGGACCAGGCAGCAGCCCGGCACGCGAACGACTATTCGAAGGAGTTTCTGAGTGATGTCTCGACTACCGGTCATTGTTGGTTTCGGTGGCTACAACGCAGCAGGCCGTAGTTCCTTCCACCACGGCTTCCGTCGCATGGTCATCGAATCGATGGACCCGCAGGCGCGCCAGGAAACCCTAGCCGGCCTGGCGGTCATGATGAAACTGGTCAAGGCCGAAGGCGGCCGCTACCTGGCCGAAGACGGCGCGCCGCTGTCCCCGGAGGACATCGAGCGGCGCTACGCCGAACGCATCTTCGCCTCTACCCTGGTGCGGCGCATCGAACCGCAGTACCTCGACCCGGATGCCGTCCACTGGCACAAGGTCCTCGAGCTGTCCCCTGCCGAAGGCCAGACGCTGACCTTCAAGGCCTCGCCCAAGCAACTGCCCGAGCCGCTGCCGGCCAACTGGTCGATCGCTCCCGCGGAGGACGGCGAGGTACTGGTGAGCATCCACGAGCGCTGCGAGTTCAAGGTCGACAGCTACCGTGCGCTGACGGTGAAGTCCGCTGGCCAGCTGCCCACCGGTTTCGAACCGGGCGAGCTGTACAACTCGCGCTTCCACCCGCGCGGCCTGCAGATGTCGGTGGTCGCCGCGACCGACGCGATCCGCTCCACCGGCATCGACTGGAAGACCATCGTCGACAACGTCCAGCCCGACGAGATCGCGGTGTTCTCCGGCAGCATCATGAGCCAGCTAGACGACAACGGTTTCGGCGGCCTGATGCAATCCCGCCTGAAGGGCCACCGGGTCTCGGCCAAGCAACTGCCGCTGGGCTTCAACAGCATGCCCACCGATTTCATCAATGCCTACGTGCTCGGCAGCGTCGGCATGACCGGCAGCATCACAGGCGCCTGCGCCACCTTCCTCTACAACCTGCAGAAGGGTATCGACGTCATCACCAGCGGCCAGGCCCGGGTGGTCATCGTCGGCAACAGCGAGGCGCCGATCCTGCCGGAGTGCATCGAGGGCTACAGCGCCATGGGCGCACTGGCCACCGAAGAAGGCCTGCGCCTGATCGAAGGCCGCGACGACGTGGACTTCCGCCGCGCCAGCCGGCCGTTCGGCGAGAACTGCGGCTTCACCCTGGCCGAGTCCAGCCAATACGTAGTGCTGATGGACGACGAACTGGCCCTGCGCCTGGGCGCGGATATCCACGGCGCGGTAACCGACGTGTTCATCAACGCCGACGGTTTCAAGAAGTCCATCTCCGCCCCCGGCCCGGGCAACTACCTGACGGTAGCCAAGGCGGTGGCCAGCGCGGTGCAGATCGTCGGCCTGGACACCGTGCGCCACGCCAGCTTCGTCCACGCCCACGGCTCCAGCACGCCGGCCAACCGGGTCACCGAATCGGAAATCCTCGACCGCGTGGCTAGCGCCTTCGGCATCGACGGCTGGCCGGTCACCGCGGTGAAGGCCTACGTCGGCCACTCCCTGGCCACCGCCAGCGCCGATCAACTGATTTCCGCCCTGGGCACGTTCAAGTACGGCATCCTCCCTGGGATCAAGACCATCGACAAGGTCGCCGACGACGTCCACCAGCAGCGCCTGAGCATCTCCAATCGCGACATGCGCCAGGACAAGCCGCTGGAGGTGTGCTTCATCAACTCCAAGGGCTTCGGCGGCAACAACGCCAGCGGCGTGGTGCTGTCGCCGCGAATCGCCGAGAAGATGCTGCGCAAGCGCCATGGCCAAGCGGCCTTCGCCGCCTACGTCGAGAAGCGCGAGCAGACCCGCGCCGCCGCCCGCGCCTATGACCAGCGCGCGCTGCAGGGCGACCTGGAGATCATCTACAACTTCGGCCAGGACCTGATCCACGAACACGCCATCGAGGTCAGCGCCGAACAGGTGACGGTGCCCGGCTTCAGCCAGCCGCTGGTATACAAGAAGGACGCGCGTTTCAGCGACATGCTCGACTGAGCGCCGCCACAACGGAAAAGGCCCGGCTAGACCGGGCCTTTTCGTTTCAGTGCAGCGCGCGCGCCAGTTGGATCAGTTCGCTGCGCCACTCGGCGAGCCTATCTGGATGCGCTGGATCAGGTGATGGCCAGTTCCAGCGTTTCACCGACAGCCGCTGGAAGTTCACGGGTACGATGCCGATCTGGACTTCCAGCGTCCCATGGATGAACAAACAGCGACGAGGTTCCTGGCGGAGCTGAAAAAGCACGGATCGGCCAATTTTGACATCAAGTTCCACGGTGAAGCTCCCATTGAGTTATCAGGCACTGGATATCCGTTCTGATAGCCCCTCGAAACACCTATTTATTGACAGGTGTTTTCTCATCGCTGGAGGAAAGCACATAGTAAAAAAATACGAACCCCAGCCATAGGGGAAGCATTGCCTCATAATCCCCACTGAAAAAAGAGCAGGCAAACCCTACCAGCCAAACCGCAAGAAGAATTCCACTCAACACCTGTGTGGTCTTACTGCGAAATATCAGTCCTCCAGAGGTACTACGCCAACCTAGAATCAGCAACGGCAGGAGCATAAAACAGACGGCAAAGGCGACCGCGCAAGAGACAAACCAGGAAACTACTATATTGTCCCTCCACGTTGGATACAGCATTCTATCCAGACTCAAAGAGGTTGCTAAAACTTCTGAAAGCACAATGGAAACTGGAGTCACCAAATAGAGAAAAACCAAAAGCACACGACTTCTCCTCACGACTACCGGCGATGGCAGGAAGAATATAGCGAGCGCCAAAATAAGCGCACAAATCGAATACCGCTCCAGATAGATCTTATCGGTAAGCTGCCGGAGCAACTCGTCTTGAAATTTCTCTTCAGCGGTCAGTCTTGAAGCATAGTCATTCATATTCTCAGGATAGATATCTGCCAACACCTCAGAGCTTTTCAAAACATCCATACTCAGCGAAGCTGAGAATAGATAAATCGATACGCTCGCCATCACAGCCGCAGCTAAAACACGAAAACGATAGATCGATGGATATGTTGGCATAGTGCCCTCCCGCAAACGCGAGAACTCTACGCTCTACATGCTCTCCCCGTGTGCGATTACGATGGAGTTTTCATGGAGCCCATGATCTTCCCCAGGCTTCGGAAAAAATCACACAGGAACGTACTCAGGCGCCACCCCTATCGGCACCAGCCGACAGCTCAACGAAAAGCCCCGCTCATACGGTCATGCCGTTCACCAAAGTGAATATTTGGTGAGCCACTGCCGAATCCCGCTGTCAGTCATCTGCTGCGGGCTATTTGCATGTTTTCTGTCAGCCCGAGCGGGCAAAACATCGTAATCTCCCATAGAGACCAGAAAACAGATCAGAAAAACGCCGCGCCCCAATTGGGGCGCGGCGTTTTTCTTAAGTAAACAGCATTAGGGTTCGACCAGCTCTTTCGTTTCAGTGCAGCGCGCGCGCCAGTTGGATCAGCTCGCTGCGCCACTCGGCAGCGCGCGGCAGGGCCAGGAAGGAGCCGTTGAGGTAGTCCTCGCGCGGCTCGTAGGTGAATGGCGCGCCATGCAGGTCGAGCACCTCGCCGCCGGCGCCTTCCAGCACACCCTGGGCGGCGGCCGTGTCCCATTGCGAGGTTGGCGTCAGGCGCGGATAGCAGTCGGCAGCGCCCTCGGCCAGCAGGCAGAACTTCAGCGAACTGCCGATGCTGGCTCGCCGCAGGTCGCCGAAGCGCTCGCTCAAGCCATCCAGCAGGCGCTCCTGGGCCGGGCTGCCATGGCGCTTGCTGGCCACCACGGTGAAGGCCTCCTCGGGCTCCAGACGCACACTGATCGGTTGCGCGCGGCCATCGGCCTCCTCGCGCCAGGCACCGAGACCGGCGCCACCGTAGTAGCAGCGGCCGCTCACCGGCACGCCGACCAGGCCGAACAGCACCCGGCCATCCTCGACCAGGGCCACGTTGACGGTGAACTCCTCGCTACCGGAGATGAACTCCTTGGTGCCGTCCAGCGGGTCCACCAGCCACCAACGCCGCCAGTGGCCGCGCTCGCTCAGCGGTATCTCGCAATCCTCTTCGGAAAGCACCGGAATGTCCGGCGCCAGCGCCCGCAATCCCGCCTCCAATATATGGTGCGCGGCCAGGTCGGCGGCAGTCACCGGCGATTCGTCGGCCTTCGAGCGCACCGCCACGTCGGCGCGCCAGTGCGGCAGGATCGCCTCGCCGGCGCGCCGCACCAGCGCCACCAATTCGCCCCAGGGCACCGGCCTCATGCCTGGTACTCGCCGCGCTGGGTGAGCAGGTCGCGCACCAGGTACAGCGCGGCCAGGGCGCGGCCTTCGCTGAACTGGGCGTGCTGGGCCAGGCTCGACAGTTCGCGCAGGCTGATGCGATCGACGCCCATCGGCTCCGGCTCGTCGCCCGGCAGGCGCTCCTCGTAGAGATCGCGCGCCAGCACCACCTGGATGCGCTGGCTCATGTAGCCCGGCGACAGCGACAGTTCGGTGATGTGCTCCAGTTGCCGGGCCCCGTAGCCCGCTTCCTCCTTGAGTTCGCGGTTGGCCGCCGCGAGGATGTCCTCGCCCGGCTCGACCAGGCCCTTGGGCAGCGACAACTGGTATTCGTCGACCCCGGCGCAATATTCCTCCACCAGCACCGCGTGCTCGGCATCGAGCATGGCCACCACCATCACCGCACCGTAGCCCTGGCCCTTGCCGACCAGACGCTCGTAGGTGCGCTCGACGCCATTGCTGAAGCGCAGTTGCAACTCCTCGACAGCGAACAGTCGGCTCTTCGCGACGATCTCGCTGGCGAGTACGGTGGGTTTCTGACGCATGTGGATAACTCCTTGGCGAAGCCGGCGGGTTATCATACCCCGGCTTTTCCGATTATCCCTGTCGGAGATTGATGGGAAGCGACAGATTTCCGCATCGATCGCGACGAACCGCGACAAGAGCCGCCATGCCCACCCTGCCCTGGTCCGCCATCGACACCGTGCTGCTCGACATGGACGGCACCCTGCTCGACCTGCACTTCGACAACCACTTCTGGCTGGAACACCTGCCCCAGCGCTATGCCGAACGCAACGGCCTGAGTCGCGCCGAAGCCGATGCCGTGCTCGAGCCGCTGTTCCGCGAACACGCCGGCCAGCTCAACTGGTACTGCCTGGATTTCTGGAGCCGGGAACTGGACCTGTCGATCCGCGAACTCAAGCACGAGGTGGCGCACCTGATCTCGCTGCGTCCGCACGCCGATACCTTCCTCGCCGCCCTGCGCCGGGCCGGCAAGCGCGTGGCGCTGATCACCAACGCGCACCGCGACTCGCTGTCGCTGAAGCTGGAACGGATCGAACTGTCGCCCTATTTCGACCGACTGATCAGCTCCCACGACTACGGCTACCCGAAGGAGGACGCGCGCTTCTGGAGCGCCCTGCAAGCCGATTTCGGCTTCGACCCGCAGCGCAGCCTGTTCATCGACGACAGCCTGCCGATCCTGCGCAGCGCCCGCGCCTATGGTGTCGCCCACCTGTTGGCGGTACGCCACCCGGACAGCCGTGGCCAGGTCCGGGACACCGAGGAGTTCGCCGCCCAAGAGGACTACCGGCGGCTGCTCGAAGGACTGCCGTAGCCGCGGAAACGAAAACCCCGCCACGCGGGCGGGGTTGGCGAAACGCCGGGATCACTCGGGAATGCGCAGGACCTGGCCGGGGTAGATCTTGTCCGGATGGCTGAGCATCGGCTTGTTGGCCTCGAAGATCTTCATGTAGGCGTTGGCATTGCCGTATTCGGCCTTGGCGATGGCGCTCAGGGTGTCGCCTTTCTTCACGGTGACGAAGCGCGCCTCCGGAGCGGCCTGGGCCACGGTGATCTTGTCTTCCACCGAGGAGACGCCGGCGACGTTGCCCAGCGCCAGCAGGATCTTCTCTTTCTCCTCCTGGCTGGCCACCTCGCCCGAGGCGATGACCTTGTCGCCTTCCACCGAAACCTGGATGTTCGGGTTGCCCAGGCCGACCTTGGCGACGTGCTCCTTCAGCGACTCGGCCGCCTGTGCCTCATGCCCCGTCAGCGTATCCCACAGCTTTTCACCGGCTTCCTTCACGAACGCGAAAATACCCATCTTTGGTTCTCCCTTTACGGTTACGGTTGCAAGCGGCCGGCGCAATCCCGATCCGCGACTAGCCAAGTCTAGACTGCAAAAACCGACGAAATATCCCTAGCCTCCTTCGCCACCCCATAACACTGCGCCCATTCGCGTTAAGATTCGGCGACACCCCCGCCACGGAAGCGCCGATGGACATCAAGCAACTGAAATTCCTCTGCGCCCTCGACGAAACCCGCCACTTCGGCCAGGCCGCCGCACGCTGCCACGTCACCCAGCCGACCCTGTCCATGCGCCTGCGCAGCCTGGAAGAAGAACTCGGCCTGGAACTGGTGCGACGCAGCCAGCGCTTCGAAGGCTTCACCGAGGCCGGCGAGCGCGTACTGGCCTGGGCACGCAGCCTGCTGGCGGCCCAGGAAGGGCTGTATGCGGAAGCCGCCGCCTGCCGCGGGCAACTGGTCGGGACCCTGCGCCTGGGCGTGGTGCCGCTGGCCAGCTTCGACCCGATGCGCCTGGTCCAGCACATGGCCGGGCGCCACCCGGAGTTGCGTTTCCAGCTCTATTCCCTGAGTTCGGAACAGGTACTCGAAGGCCTGGCGCGCAACCAGTTCGATCTCGGCGTCTCTTATCTGGACCGTCTGGACCGCAGCCATTTCGAGGGCATCGAACTGGCGGAGACCCGCATGGGCCTGCTCCATCATCCCAGCCATTTCCCGCTCGACGCCGCGCTGCTGAACTGGGATGCGCTGGCTGGCCTGCCGCTGGGCCTGCTCTCGGCGGGCATGCACTTCCGCCAATCCATCGACCACAACTTCCGCAGCCGCGGGCTGAGCCCCATCGCGCGCCTGGAAACCGACTCGGTGCAGCAACTGCTGCAGGCGGTGCAGCGTGGCTTGTGCTGCGCGATCATGCCGTTGGGCAGCGAAGTCGACGACGAGTTGCGCCTGGTCCCCATCGAGGACGCCCATACCCTGGCAGCGCTCGGCCTGATCATTCGCAGCGGACAGCCGCGCTCGGCGCTGGCCGAAGCCTGCTTCGAGGAGGCCCGGACCTGGCTGGCGCCCGCCGGCTTGATAGACCCTGTCGATCAGGGTATCGGCACAACCGATTAGACGCCGCTCCGCGACAGGCCTAGGCTGGCTCCACACCTAGAACGATAGGGCCCAGCCCATGCCTTGCCAGCCTGCATGCCCGGTATCCGCCGATACCTGGGCGCCTTCCGCCGTTCCCGACGTTTACCGCTACGCCGACCTGCACCTGCCGCAGCAGATCGGCCAGGCCTCCCTTGCCGCCGAGTGCGCCCTGGCGATCAGTTACAACGGACTGAACCAGGCGGTGATGATGGCCTCGCCCGAGGACATCGAGGATTTCGTCCGCGGCTTCAGCCTCAGCAGCGGCTTCGTGCAGACCATCGACGACATCTATGAAATCCGCGTCAGCGGCCAGGGCGAATCCCTCCACGCCGAGGTCGAGATCAGCAGCCGCGCATTCTGGAACCTCAAGCGCCAACGCCGGCAACTGGCCGGCACGTCAGGCTGCGGCCTGTGCGGCGTCGAAGCCCTGGAGCAGGCGCTGCCGCAACTGCCGGAGCGGTCGTCGCAGGCGCTGCCTCCCGCCGCCCATCTCGGCGCCCTGCGCCAGCGTATCGAGCAGGCCCAGCGACTGGCGCGCCATAGCGGCGCCCTGCATGCCGCGCTGTATTTCGACGGGCATGGCGAGCTGCGCCTGTGTCGCGAGGACATCGGCCGCCACAACGCCCTCGACAAGCTGATCGGCGCCCTGCATGGACAGGGACTGGATGCTGCGCAGGGCTTCGCCGTGGTCACCAGCCGCTGCAGCCTGGAGCTTATCCACAAGGCCGTACGCGCCGGGATCGGCACCCTGGTCAGCCTCTCCGCGCCAACCGCCCTGACCGTGCAATGGGCGCGCCGCCACCAGCTGAACCTGATCCACCAGCCCCATCACAGTGCCCCGCGGGTCTACAGCCCGGCGCCGGCCGCAACCGAGTGAGTCCGTCATGAGCCTGCAACCTCTCCAACCCCGCTACAAGCCCTACGCCGGTGCCGCCGCCGGCTGGGGCGCGCTGCGCAGCGTGGCGCACTTCTGGCTGGACAGCAAACAGCCGTTCAAGAACCTCCGCGCCCTGCTCAAGACCAACCAGAACGGCGGTTTCGACTGCCCCGGCTGCGCCTGGGGCGACTCGCCGGAAGACGGCCGGGTGAAGTTCTGCGAGAACGGCGCCAAGGCAGTCAACTGGGAAGCCACCAAGCGCCGCGTCGACACGGCGTTCTTCGCCCGTTACAGCGTCAGCGCCCTGCGCGAACAGAGCGACTACTGGCTGGAATACCAGGGCCGCCTCACCGGACCGATGCGCTACGACCCGCTCAGCGACCACTACCAGCCGATCACCTGGGACGCCGCCTTCGCCCTGGTCGCCGAGCACCTGCGCCGCCTGGATAGCCCCGACCAGGCGGAGTTCTATACCTCCGGGCGGGCCAGCAACGAGGCGGCCTACCTCTACCAGTTGTTCGTCCGCGCGTTCGGCACCAACAACTTCCCCGACTGCTCGAACATGTGCCACGAGGCCAGCGGCGTGGCACTGGGCCGCAGCGTCGGGGTCGGCAAGGGCAGCGTGACCTTCGACGACTTCGAACACGCCGACGCGATCTTCATCCTTGGGCAGAACCCCGGCACCAACCACCCGCGCATGCTCGAGCCGCTGCGCGAAGCAGTGAAGCGCGGCGCCCAGGTGGTCTGCTTCAACCCTCTCAAGGAGCGCGGCCTGGAGCGCTTCCAGCATCCGCAGAACGCGCTGGAAATGCTGACCAACGGGTCCTCGCCGCTGAACACCGCGTTCTTCCGTCCGGCACTGGGCGGCGACATGGCGGCGATCCGCGGGATCGCCAAGTTCCTCCTCGCCTGGGAGCGCGAAGCCCAGGCCGAGGGTGGCGAGCCGGTATTCGACCACGCCTTCATCGCCGAGCACACCGACGGCCTCGAGGCCTACCTGGCCGAACTGGATGCCACCCCCTGGGAACACCTGGAGCGCCAGTCCGGGCTGAGCCTGGCGGAAATCGAACAGGCTGCGCGGATGTACCGGCGGGCGAACAGGGTCATCGTCTGCTGGGCGATGGGCATCACCCAGCACCATCATTCGGTGGCGATCATCCAGGAAATCGTCAACCTGCAACTCCTGCGCGGCAACCTGGGCCGCCCGGGCGCCGGTCTCTGCCCGGTCCGCGGCCACAGCAACGTGCAGGGCGACCGCACCATGGGCATCAACGAGCGGCCGCCGGCGGCGCTGCTCGACGCACTGGAACGGCGCTTCGGCTTCGAAGTGCCACGCCACAACGGGCACAACGCCGTCGAGGCGATCGCCGCGATGCTCGCCGGCAAGTCGAAGGTCTTCATCGGCCTGGGCGGCAATTTCGCCCAGGCCACCCCGGACAGTCCGCGCACCCACGCCGCCCTGGCGTCATGCGAACTGACCGTGCACATCAGCACCAAGCTCAACCGCAGCCACCTGACCACCGGCCGCGACGCACTGATCCTGCCCTGCCTGGGGCGCACCGACATCGACCGCCAGGCCGAAGGCCCGCAGGCGGTCACGGTGGAAGACTCGTTCAGCATGATCCACGCGTCCTACGGACAACTGGAGCCGCTCTCGCAGCAGATGCGTTCGGAACCGGCGATCATCGCCGGCATCGCCAAGGCAACCCTGGGCAACCATCCGGTGGACTGGGACGCGCTGATCGCCAACTACGAGCGCATCCGCGAGCTGATCGCCGACACCATCCCCGGTTTCGCCGACTTCAACCGCCGCGTCCGGCATCCCGGCGGCTTCTACCTCGGCAACGCCGCCGGCGAACGGCGCTGGAACACCGCCAGCGGCAAGGCCAACTTCGTCGCCAACCCGCTGCCCCGCGACCTGTTGCCGGCACAGGTGCGCGACAGCGGCCTCGAACCCGACCTGATCCTGCAGACCCTGCGCTCCCATGACCAGTACAACACCACCATCTACGGCCTGGACGATCGCTATCGCGGAGTGAAGGGCCAGCGCGAAGTGGTATTCGCCAACGAGGCGGATATCCGCCGCCTGGGCTACCAGCCGGGCGACAAGGTCGACCTGGTCTCGCTGTGGAGCGATGGCATCGAACGCCGGGTACGCCGCTTCACCCTGCTCGCCTTCGACATCCCGGCCGGCCAGGCAGCCGCCTACTACCCGGAAACCAATCCCCTGGTGCCGCTGGAGAGCGTCGGCGTCGGCAGCCATACGCCGACTTCGAAGTTCATCGCGGTACGCCTGGAAAAGGCCACGGGCGACGGGCGCATTGTCTGAAGCCCACGAAAAACGCCGCCTCCTGTTGCAGGAGGCGGCGTCTTAAGGAAAAAGTCGATGAAAGGCCTTGAAGGCAGGCCGCTCGTCGGCGTTAGAATGGCCAGCATCCCGCCAGCAAAAATACCGATTTCGACCCTGAAATCGCGTTTCGCATTCGGTTTAAGACCGCCTCCGCCGAAGAAAGTTCCCCATAAAAAACAAGCACTTGGAATATTTCGAGTTTGTTCTACCAATCGTCGGCTGACGCTTGTCAGCGGTTTGGGCCAACCCCAGCATCGCAGCCGTCATCCCCACAGAGAGAAACTCTCTATGAAGTATTCCTCGATACTCCTGTTGTCCCTGAGTCTGGTCGGTGGTACCGCCTTCGCAGGCGACAACACCCGCGCGGCCATCGGCGGCGCCTTGGGCGGGGTGTTGGGTTCGGTCGTCGGCGATGCGGTCGGCGGCAGCACTGGCGCCGCGATCGGTAGCGGCATCGGTGGCGCTGCGGGCGGTGCAGTCGGCGCCGGACGCGGTAACAAGACCGAAGCGGCGATCGGCGGCGGCCTCGGTGCCGCAGGCGGCAACGTCATCGGCCGGCAGATCGGTGGCAGCACCGGTGGCCTGATCGGCGCGGCCCTCGGCGGCGCCGGCGGCGGCGCGCTGGGCAACCATTATGGCGACGGCAACCGCCGCTACGACGACGATGACGACTACCGCGACCGTCGCTACTACCGCCGCGCCGGCTATCGCGATGGCTATTACCGGCATGACAACGGCCATCACTATGGCCGGTACAAGAATTGGAAACGCCATAAGCATCATCGTCGCTACTACGACGACTGATTCCTCCGCTCCCCACGACGCAAAGGCCGGGCCTGATGGTCCGGCCTTTGTGCGAACGACCGTATTTCCCTCCTGATTCAACGATGAGGCACGCACGATGCGTAAATCTCTCCTGGTAATCGCGTTCGGCCTGCTGGGCGCACAAGCCGCGTTCGCCGGCGACTCCACCAAGACCGCCGTGGGCGGCGGCGTGGGCGGCGCCCTGGGCAACGTCGTGGGCAACGCCATCGGCGGTAGCACCGGTGCGGCCATAGGTGCCGGCCTGGGTGGCGCGGCCGGCGGCGCGATGACCGCCAAGGACGGGCGCAAGACCGAAGCAGCCCTGGGTGGCGGGCTCGGCGCGGCCGGCGGTTCGGTGATCGGCAACAAGCTGGGCGGCAGCACCGGCGCGACCATCGGTGCGGGCCTAGGGGGTGCTGCGGGTGGCGCGGTCGGTAACAACCTGGGCAAGGACAACGACAGCGGTCACCGCGGCAAGAAACACCGCAAGCACAAGCATCGTTGATCGGCATGCTTGCCGAAGCCGATGTGGAAAAGCCCCGCGACCGCGGGGCTTTTACTTTCTACCGTTCGTCAGCCTTTCGGTGCCGTCTTCAACTCGTCGCGAACGATCAGGACGCCACGCGGCGCCTCGATCCCGACCCGGGCCTGGTTGCCGATGATATCGGTGACCAGGATCCGGATGCCGCCTTCGCGCAATTGCCGAATCAGTTCCTCCGCCGGGTAGTCGGCCTTGAGGGACAGGGTGATGCCTTCGCCTTCTCGGCGGGAGAGTATCAGGAAACCCATGTTCCGCGTCCTTGCCAGTCATAGCAGGGGCAAACCGGCCCCTTTGGTGAATGAAATGGTGTGGAGGGATGGTCACAGAACATTGCTCCAGCGTCGAGACTGCAAACGTTCAATCAGAAATGTCCCATCCAGCGCTTCCTCATCGCCTCACGCCATGTCATGGATTGTCGCACCGGGCTCGCTTTGCTAGCGTGCCCGGCATCAATTCAATCGAGATTTCCAGATGCGCCCGTCGTTCGCCAGTTGGGGCCTGCTTGCCCTCCTGCTCCTGCAAGGCCCGCTGCTCCAGGCCCAGCCGCTGTCGCCGGCTCTCCAGCAACTGTTGAGCCTGAGCAGCCAGCGTTTGCAACTAGCCGATCAGGTAGCCCAGAGCAAGGCCCGGTCGGGCAAGGCGGTACAGGACAGCCCGCGGGAACAACAACAGTTGCAGATGCTCGCCGGACAAGCCGGGAGCCACGGGGTCGGCGCCGAGCAGGTGCGCCTGCTGTTCGCCGCGCAGATCGAGGCGAACAAGCTGGTCCAGTACCGCCTGCTCAGCCGGCCGCTACCGGACGCTGGCCAGGCGGTCGACCTGGAGCGCATCCGCAACCGCCTCAATCAGCTCAACCTGGAGCTGCTGCGCGGCTACGCCCCGGCGCTCGCCGAACTGCGCGTCGACGACTGCCGGCCGAGGCTCAACCAGGCGCTGCAACGGCAGGTACGCGACGATCGCCTGGACGAACTGCACGCCATCGCCCTGTCACGGGCGGCGGGCGATCTCTGTCACTGGGCCGCGCTCTGAAGCGCGGCCAGCGCATCGCGTAGTCCCTGCGGAATGGCCACCGGGCGGCTGCTTCGGCGCTCCACGAAGACATGCACGAAACGCCCGGCCGCGCAGGCCTCCCGCTGCCCTTCGAGGAACAAGGCCAGTTCGTACTGCACCGAGCTGTTGCCCAGGCGCGCCACCCGCAAGCCCATCTCGATCCGCTGGGGGAAGGCCACCGGCGCGAAATAGTCGCAGCTGGAACTGACCACCAGGCCGATCACTTCGCCGCCCTGGATATCCAGGCCGCCGCGCTCGATCAGGTAGGTATTCACCGCCGTGTCGAAGAACGCATAGTAGGTCACGTTGTTCACGTGTCCGTAGATATCGTTGTCGTGCCAGCGCGTGGTGATCGGCTGGAAATGAAGGTACTGCTCGCGCAGCGGTTGCGGGGCGGTCGCCATGCCCGGTCCTCGTAGAAGGGATTCAGTATGCCGCGCGATAGATCGCCAGGGCATCCGCCTCGCCGACCTCGCGCGGGTTGTTGACCAGCAGACGCTGCTGGAGCATCGCGTCGGCGGCCAGGCGCGGCAGCATCGCCTCGTCCACCCCGGCGTCGCGCAAGCGGCTCGGCAGGCCGTTGCGCGGACTGAGCTGGGCCAGTTCGTCGATCAGCTGCACGGTAAGCGCGTCGCGATCGCCCGGACGCAAGCGGTCGCCCAGCAGTAGCGGCGCCAGCTCGGCATAGAGTCCAGCGGCAGCGGGAGCGTTGAAACGAATCACCTCCGGTAGCACCAGCGCATTGCTCAGGCCGTGGGGAATGTGGAAATGCCCTCCCAGCGGATAGGCCAGGGCATGCACCGCCGCCACCGGCGCATTGGCGAAGGCCTGCCCGGCCAGGCAGGCGCCCAGCAGCATGGCCTGGCGCGCCTCGCGGTCGCCGCCGTCGCCTACCGCGCGTTCCAGGTTGGCCGCCAGCAGGCGCAACGCCTCCCGCGCCAGCAGGTCGGACAGCGGGTTCTTCTTCAGCTTGCTGGTATAGCTCTCGATCGCATGCACCATCGCGTCGATACCGGTCGCCGCGGTGACCGCCGGCGGCAGGCCGAGGGTCAGGTCGGCATCGAGTAGCGCCAGATCGGGCAGCAGGTAGGGCGAGACCACACCCATCTTGGTGGTCTCGCCGGTGGTGACGATGGCGATCGGCGTCACCTCGGAGCCGGTCCCGGCGGTGGTCGGCACCTGGATCAGCGGCAGGCGCGGCCCGCGTGCGTTGCCGACCCCGAAGACCTCGCCGAGCCCCTGCCCTACCTCTGGGTGGGCAAGCAGCGCGACCAGCTTGGCCACGTCCATGGAACTGCCACCGCCGAAACCGACCACCAGCTCGGCAGCCATGGCCCGCGCCCGCCCGAGCGCGGCCTCGACCACCGATTCAGGCGGATCGGCGAGCACCTGGTCGTACACCTCGACGGCCAGGCCCAGACGCGGGAAGCCGGGCAGGATCGCATCCAGCAAGCCGAGCCGGGTGATCCCCGGGTCGGTCACGATCAACACGCGGCGCGCCCTTCGCTCGCGGCAGCGTTCCGCCAGGCGGATGGCGGAGCCGGCCTCGCAGAGGATCTGCGCGGTAGTGGCGAAACTGAAAGCTTGCATATCGGTCTCCCTGGGCGAGACGCCCGTCAGAACGAGAAATGCTCCTCGGGCAGGGCCATCAGGCAGTCGGCGCCGCCGAGCAAGGCTTCGCGGTGCATGCTCGCCCGCGGCAGGATGCGCCGCAGGTAGAAATCGGCGCTGCGCAGCTTGGCCCGATAGAAATCGCCCTCGCCGGAGCCGCCGTCCAGCGCTTCCTGGGCTCGTGCCGCGGCTTGCAACCAGAGGGCCGCGAGCAATACGTAGGCGCTGTACTGGAGGAAGTCCACGGAAGTGGCGCCGATCTCCTGGGGATCGCGGGCGCAGGCCTCGAGTACCTGGCCGGTGAGCTGCCGCCACTCCTCCAGGCGTTGCAGCACCGGCTCGACCAGCGGCGCCAGCGCAGCACGCCCTTGCAGCGCCTCGCTGGCCGCCGCCAGTTCGCCTTGCAGCGCCAGCAGTTCGCCGCCCTGGTCGCCGAGCAGCTTGCGGCGGACCAGATCGAGCGCCTGGATGCCATTGGTGCCTTCGTAGATCTGGGTGATGCGACTGTCGCGCATCAATTGCTCCATGCCCCATTCGCGGATGAAGCCGTGACCGCCATAGACCTGTACGCCGAGGCTGGCGACTTCCTGGCCGACATCGGTAAGGAAGGCCTTGACGATGGGGATCAGCAGCGCTGCACGGCGCGTCGCCGCGCGCCGGCCGTCGGCATCCGGATGGCCGTGTTCCAGGTCGAGCTGGCGTGCACAGCAGGCCGCCAGCATGCGGCAGCCTTCGACCAGGGTCTTCTGGGTCAGCAGCATGCGCCGTACGTCGGGGTGCACGATGATCGGGTCGGCGGCCTTGTCCGGTGCCTGCGGGCCGACCAGGGCGCGCGACTGCAGGCGCTCGCGGGCGTAGCCGAGGGCGCCCTGGAAGGCCCGTTCGGCGATACCCAGGCCCTGCAGGCCGACCTGGAAGCGCGCATCGTTCATCATCGTGAACATGCAGGCCAGGCCCTGGTTCGCCTGGCCCAGCAGCCAGCCCCTGGCGCCGTCGAAGTTCATCACGCAGGTGGAAGCGCCCTTGATCCCCATCTTGTGCTCGATGGCGCCGCACCCCAGGCTATTGCGCTCGCCCAGGGAGCCATCGGGATTGGCGACGAACTTCGGCACCAGGAACAGACTGATGCCCTTCACCCCGGCCGGCGCGTCCGCCAGGCGCGCCAGCACCAGGTGGACGATGTTCTCGGTGAGGTCCTGCTCGCCACCGCTGATGAAGATCTTGCTGCCGCTGATCGCGTAGCTGCCGTCGGCCTGCGCCTCGGCGCGGGTGCGCAGGAGAGCGAGGTCGGTGCCGGCCTGGGGTTCGGTCAGGCACATGGTGCCGGCCCATTCACCGCTCACCAGCTTGGCCAGGTAGTCGCGCCGCAACGCCTCGTCGCCATGCTTGTAAAGCGCCAGCACGGCGCCCTCGGTCAGCCCCGAATAGACGCGGAAGGACAGGCTGGCGGCCATCAGCATCTCGTGGAAGCACGCGGAGACCATCTGCGGGAAGCCCTGGCCGCCGTACTCGGTGGGTCCGGTCATGCTCGCCCAGCCGTTCTCGCTGTACTGCCGGTAGGCTTCGCGAAAGCCGGTGGGGGTGGTCACCACGCCATCCTTCAGCTTCGCGCCTTCCTCGTCGCTGTTGCGATTGAGCGGCGCCACCACCTGGCCGGTGTAGCGCGCACCTTCCTCGAGCACGCCGTCGATCAGTTCGCGATCGATGCCGTTGCCCAGCAGTTCGCAATGCGCGCCGACATCGAACAGTTCATGGAGAACGAAGCGCATGTCGCGCAAGGGGGCCTGGTAATCCATCTCAGCGCGCCTCCTGCAGGTCGGCGAAGGCTCCGCCCTCGGCGGCCAGGCGCTCGACCAGGGACGCCGGCTTCCAGCGCGCGCCGTGGCGCTGTTCGAGGAAACGCAGGCGTTGCAGCAGCTCGGCCACGCCGAGGCGATCGGCCCAGGCCATGGGACCGCCCTCCGCGGCGGGGAAGCCGTAGCCGTTCAGGTAGACAGTGTCGATGTCGGCGCTACGGGCGGCGATACCCTCGTCGAGGATCTTCGCGCCCTCGTTGACCAGCGCCAGCAGGCAACGCTCGAGGATTTCCTCGTCGGCGAAATCGCGCCGCGGGTAGCCCAGCGTCTCGGCGACCCGGAGCACCAGGGCATCCACCTCGGTATCGTGCTCCGCCTGGCGGCTGCCCGGCGCGTAGCGGTAGTAACCGGCACCGCTCTTCTGGCCGAAGCGGCCCAGCTCGCAAAGGCGGTTGTCTACCTGCACGGCCGGCTGGTCCTGGCCGACCCCGGCCAACTCGCGGGCGCGCCACTCCAGGTCGATACCGACCACGTCGTACATGCGGAACGGCCCCATGGCGAAACCGAACGCCTGGAGAGCCCGGTCCACCTGGTACGGCAGGGCGCCTTCCAGCAGCATCAGGCGGGCCTCGGTGGCGTAGGGTTCGAGCATGCGGTTGCCGATGAAGCCGTGGCAGTTGCCGGCCACCACGCTGACCTTGCCCATCCGCTCGCCCAGCGCCAGGGCCGCCTCCAGCACCGCCGGCGCGGTCTGCGCGCCGCGCACGATCTCCAGCAGCCGCATGATGTGCGCCGGGCTGAAGAAGTGCAGGCCGAGCACCTGACCCGGACGCGCGGTGACCGCGGCGATGGCGTCGATGTCCAGGTAGGAGGTATTGCTGGCCAGCACCGCGGAGGGCTTCAGCGCCGCGTCCAGCTCGCGGAAGATCGATTGCTTGAGTTCCAGGTTCTCGTAGACCGCCTCGATCACCAGGTCCGCCTCGCGCATCGCGGCGGGGTGCTGGACCGGCGTGATGCGGGCGCGGCGCGCGGCCGCTTCCTCTTCGCCGATGCGCCCCTGGCGCACGTTGTGCGCGTAGGTGTCGGCGACGGCGCCGAGCGCCTGGTTGAGCATCTGCGGGTTGCTGTCCAGCCACTGCACGTCGAGACCGGCGTTGGCCAGGCACATGACGATACCGCGACCCATGGTGCCGGCGCCGATCACCGCGGCCTGGCGGAAGGAAAAGTTCTGGCTCATGGTCTTGTCCTCGTTGTAGCGAGCGCAGAAGGAACGGCGGACGAAACCTGGGGCAGTCCGACCGCACAAAAAGCGACCACTACCTTAGGGGAAGGTCGTACTATTTTTGAAATTTAGTCTTGTGATAGCTGGAATTCAGGCAATGAATATCCAAACCTTCGACCTCAACCTGCTACGCGTCCTCGACGCCCTGCTGCGCGAACGCAACGTCTCGCGCGCGGCGGAGCGCCTGGCGCTGAGCCAGCCGGCAGTGAGCAATGCGCTGAATCGCCTGCGCGAGCTGCTCGACGACCCGCTGCTGGTCCGCGCCGGTCGTGCGATGCAGCCGACGCCCCGGGCACTGGCGCTGGAAGCGCCGATTCGCGCGGCGCTGCGGCAGATCGAACAGAGCCTGGCCGACGGCGAGGGCTTCGATCCGGGGCGCAGCCGGCAGCGCTTCACCGTAGCGGTGACCGACTACGTCGAACTGATCTGCATGCCCGCCCTGATGCGCCGCCTGAGCGAGCGGGCGCCGGGAATCTCCATCGCCATCCAGCACCTGACCCCGACCTTGCCGGCCGAGGCGCTGGACAAAGGCGAACTGGACCTGGTGCTAGGCCGCTTCGAAAACGTCCCGGCGCGCTTCCAGCGCCGCCATTGGGCCAGCGAGACCCTGCAACTGGTCGCCCGACGTCAGCACCCGCTGCTGGCGCAGGCTCCCGACCTGGCCACCTTTCTGGAGCTACAGCACCTGTGGGTGCATGGCGGGCAGACCAAGGGGATGGTCGACCAATGGCTGGGCAGCCAGGGGCTCAAGCGGCAAGTGGCCTACACCACACCGAACTACCTGCAGGCAGCGCACATCGCCGCGTACAGCGACCTGGTCGGCGTCCTGCCGCGACAACTGGCGCACTACTTCGAACGATTGCTGCCCCTGCAATCGTTCGACCTGCCGTTCGACCTGGGCCCCTTCCACCTGGAACTGGTGTTCCTGGCCCAGCGCGAACGCGACATCGCCCTGCAATGGCTGGTCGAACAGATCCGCCAGGTCGGGGCCGCCGGACCGGACTAGGGGAATCCGGGCAGTCAGAAGCGGTCGCGAATGACCAGTTCTTCCCGCGGCAGCTTGCCGCTGCGCGGCCCGGGTTCCACGGCCTTTTTTCCGACCGCGACCATCAGGCCGATCACATGGTTGTCCGGCAGGTTGATCAGCCGGGCCACGGCATCGAAGTCGAAACCATCCATCGGACACGAATCCAGGCCCTGGCCGCGGGCGACCAGCATCAGGGTCTGCGCCAGCAGGCCGCAGCTGCGCATGGCTTCGTCGCGCTGTACCTGGGGCTTGCCGCGGTAGTAGGTGTCGATGGCGCCTGCCATGAACGCCTGTACCGCCTCGGGAGCACCGTCCCAGACCCGCTGCGCGTTGCGCTCCCAACTGTCGAGCTGGGCGCACACCACCACCAGCATCGCCGCGTCGGTGACCTGCGCCTGGTCCCAGGCCACTTCACGCAACTGCGCGCGCAATTGCGGATCGCTGACCTCGACCAGCCGCACGTGTTGCAGGTTGAAGGCGGAAGGCGCATGCAGCGCCAGGTCCAGGAGATGGTCCTTCTCTTCGCGAGTCAGGCTGAAGGATGAGTCGTAGCCCTTGATGGCACGGCGACTACGAACGGCGTCTTCGATATGCATGGGGGAAATCCACTGCGAGGGAACAAAGGGGCGCCCACTCTAGGGCATTGGCGAGAAGATAAACCAGACTTCAATAAATCCGACGCAGCCCCACAGCAGCTACTTACAGAATCAGGACTAGGACTATTCCTAGGAAGGAATTTTCTTTAGGAATTGTCCTATATTCCACTCCAATGCCAGCGCCTGGGAGAGGGCCCCTCCCGGGACGCACGAACGCAGAAAAATAAGGATGAACTCACGTAGGAGTAAGCTCATGAACAGGATGGGCCAACTGGCTTTGTTCGGTCTTCTTGTAGGAACTTCCAGCAACCTGTTCGCCGCCCCCGGCAGCATCAGCGGCGTCATCCGCTTCACCGGCGCCATCGTCGAGCCGCCGTGCTCGATGAATGCCTCCAGACAAGGCGAGGCCAAGGGCAGCTTCCACCTCAGTGGCTGTCCCATGCAGGCGCGCACCGCGGAAGTCAGCATCCGCTCGATGAAGACCGGCGAGGTGCAACACCTGCAACCCAGCGACCTGGTCCTCGGGGAAAGGGATTTCTCGGCGCGCTATGAGCTGGCCGGAAGCGGTCGTCGCTCCGGCAACTACCTGATCACCGTCACCTACCCCTGACGTCCGGACATGAAAAAACCGCCCGAAGGCGGTTTTTTCATGGTGCCGAAACGTGGCTTACAGCTGCGGGCCGGCGGCCTTGATCGCGTCGGAAACCTCGAATTTCTTGAAGTTTTCGATGAACTGCTTGGCCAAGCCCTTCGCCGCCTCGTCGTAGGCAGCCTTGTCGGCCCAGGTATTGCGCGGGTTGAGCAGATTGGTCTCGACGCCCGGAACGACCTTCGGCACGTCCAGGTTGATGATGTCCAGGTGCTCGGTTTCCGCGCCGATCAGCGCGCCGCTCTGGATCGCCGCGATCACGCCACGGGTGGTCGGGATGTTGAAGCGCTTGCCGACGCCGTAGCCACCGCCGGTCCAGCCGGTGTTGACCAGGTAGACCTTGGAGCCGAAGGCCTTGATACGCTTGATCAGCAGCTCGGCGTAGACACCGGCCGGACGCGGGAAGAAGGGAGCGCCGAAGCAGGTGGAGAAGGTCGACTTGATGCCGCCGCCGGAACCCATCTCGGTGGAGCCGACCAGCGCGGTGTAGCCGGACAGGAAGTGGTAGGCCGCCTGCTCGTTGTTCAGGATCGATACCGGCGGCAGTACGCCGGTCAGGTCGCAGGTCAGGAAGATCACCGCGTTGGGCTCACCGCCGAGGTTCTTCTCCGAACGCTTCTCGACGTGCTCCAGCGGGTAGGCGGCGCGGCTGTTCTGGGTCAGGCTGTCGTCGGCGTAGTCGGGCACACGCTCTTCGTCGAGAACCACGTTCTCCAGCACGGCGCCGAACTTGATGGCTTTCCAGATGACCGGCTCGTTCTTCTCGGACAGGTCGATGCACTTGGCATAGCAACCGCCTTCGACGTTGAACACCACGCCCTCGCCCCAGCCGTGCTCGTCGTCACCGATCAGGTAACGGCTTTCATCGGCGGACAGGGTGGTCTTGCCGGTGCCGGACAGGCCGAAGAACAGGGTCACATCGCCCGCTTCGCCGATGTTGGCAGCGCAGTGCATCGGCAGCACGTCGCGCTCGGGCAGCAGGAAGTTCTGCACCGAGAACATGGCTTTCTTCATCTCGCCGGCATAGCGCATGCCTGCGATCAGCACTTTCTTCTGGGCGAAATTGAGGATCACGCAACCGTCGGAGTTGGTGCCGTCGCGCTCGGGCACGCATTCGAAGTTGGCGACATTGAGGACCTGCCACTCGTCCTTGCCGGCCGGGTTGTACTGCTCCGGCTCGATGAACAGGCAACGGCCGAACAGATTCTGCCAGGCGGTAGCGGTGGTCATCTTCACCGGCAGGTAGTAAGCCTCGGCGGAACCTACATGAACATGGGAAACGAAATGGTCCTGGGCGTTGTTGAACGCTTCCACGCGGGCCCACAGCGCATCGAACTTGTCGGCCGGGAACGGACGGTTGATGTTGCCCCAGGCGATCGCGTCCTTGGTGCTCGGCTCTTCGACGATGAAACGGTCGACCGGCGAACGGCCGGTACGATGGCCGGTGCGTACGACCAGCGAGCCGTTGGCGGCCAGTTCGCCCTCACCGCGGCGAATGGCTTCTTCTACCAGTTGGGCGGCGCTGATATCGGTGTACACGGCGTTGTTGGCTTGCGTCATGTGGTTCCCCGTCGGCCAGAGGCCGAGTCCTCCAAACTTCGTAGCGCTTCAAAAAACTCACTACAGGAAAAAAGTGGCGGGATTATGCCAGAAAAGCCCGCTGGATGAAAAATCGTCAGTGGCGGGTCTCGGAAGGCCCCTGGCTGCCAGCGCCAGCGAACAACTGGGCGACGTCGGAGGCGTCGAACAGGTAGCGCTGGTTGCAGAACTGGCAGTCGATGGTGATCGAGCCTTCTTCCTCCTCGAGCAGCCGCTCGCAGTCGGCCTGCCCGAGACTGACCAGGGCGTTGGCCGAACGTTCCCGCGAGCAACTGCAATGGAAGACCAGCGGTTGCGGCTCGAACAGGCGCACGGTTTCCTCGTGGTAGAGGCGGTGCAGGACGGTCTCGTTGTCCAGCGCCAGCAGCTCTTCGGCGGTCAGCGTGTCGGCCAGGGTGGTCAGGTGCTGCCAACTGGCCTCGCGGGCCTCGGGGTCCTTCAGGCGGTCGGCGGGAAGCTGCTGCAGCAGCAGGCCGCGGGCGCGGCGGCCGTTGGCGTTGAGCCAGAAACGGGTCGGCAGCTGTTCCGAGCTGGCGAAGTAGTTGGACAGGCATTCCGCCAGGTTCACCCCCTCCAGGGCGACGATCCCCTGGTAGCGCTGGCCCTTGACCGGGTCCACGGTGAGGGTCAGCACGCCTTCGGGCATCAGTTCCTGCATGCCGGCGTCGGCGCCGATGGATTCCGCCGAATAGCGGGCCAGGCCACGCACCTGGCGGTCGCTGGAACACTCCACCATCAACAGCGGCACCGCGCCGCTGGAACGCGCCTGCAATACCAGCAGGCCGTCGAACTTGAGCGTGCCGCAGAGCAGCGAGGCCGCCGCGAGCATCTCCCCGAGCAGTTGCGCGACCGGTTCCGGATAGGGATGTTTGGCCAGCACTTCGCTGTAGCTACGCTCGAGATCGACCATCTCGCCGCGCACGTCGGTATCGTCGAAAAGGAAACGCTGGCTCTGATCTGAATGGGACATGCGGGACACAACGCTACGAATGAGGGAATGACAAGTGAGTGACAAAGGCCTATAAAAGCGCGCTTCGTGACAGTCGTACGCCGACCCGGCGCCGATAGGGGGAAACGATTTTATGGATAATGCCTCTCCGTTCCAAGCGGCCTGGCAATGGCGCAAGTTCGCCACCTGTCATCTTCTGGCGCTCCTGCTGCTGATCCTGTGGCTCTGGGGCCCCACCCGCGAGCTGATGAACGGCTTCGACTTCTGGCTCTTCGACAAGCTCAACGGCTCCCTCGCCCTCAACGAAACCTGGCTGAAACTCTGGGGCCTGCTCAGTACCCGACCGTTCGACGCGGTGGTCGGGGTGATCCTGCTCTGCCTGCTGATTCGCGGCGACTGGCTGCTGCCGGCGAACCAGGTACGGCGACTGACCTTCGGCTTCATCGTGACCCTGCTGATCCTGGTGGTGATCCGCGTGCTCTACGCCAAGATCGCCCACCACCTGCACTGGCAGCACGCCAGCCTGTCGATGCTGATGGACAAGGCCATCCACCTCAGCGACCACTTCCCGGACTGGGAACGCGTGTGGGAAATCAAGGACCGCTCCAAGCGCAGCTTCCCCGGCGACCACGCCTCGGTGCTGCTGGTCTGGGCGCTGTTCATGTCGCTGTTCGCCCGCCGCGCCGGGCAGTTCCTGCTGATCTGGACCCTGGCCGTGCTGTTCATGCTGCCGCGCCTGGTAGCCGGCGCGCACTGGGGCCAGGACGACTACATCGGCGGCCTGCAGATGGCCCTGCTGGCCCTCGCCTGGGGCTGCTACACACCGCTGGCGGCGAAGGCCAGCGGCTGGCTGGTGCAGGTGACCGAACCGCTGTTCCGCCTGCTGGCGAAATTGCCGCTGATCGGCCGCCTCGGCGTGGTCCGCGACTCGGCCTGAGGCCATCCCGGTCTCCCCTGCGGGAGACCGGCGCTTCTCAGTCCTGGCCGCCGCGCAACTGGTGGATCTGCCGCCGCTGCTTCTTGCTCGGCCGCCCCTCTGTCTGTACGCCCAGCGCCCCGGCCTTGCGCATGGCCGCCGCGCGCTCGCGGCTTTCCACGCTGTCCGCGGTTTCCTCGTAGAGAGCCTGGGCCTCCGGCGCACCACGACGGACTACGGAAAGCGCGCGAATGGTCACGGTTCGCTCGTCGAAGCCCGTACGAATGGTCAATTCCTCCCCTACCCTGGGTTCCTTGCTCGGCTTGCACCGCTCGCCACGGCAATGCACCTTGCCACCCTCTATCGCGGCCTTGGCCAGCGCCCGGGTCTTGAAGAAGCGCGCCGCCCAGAGCCACTTGTCCAGGCGCACCTTGTCGTCGTCTTTCTCGCTCACTGGCATTTCCCGTATCCGTTCCGCCGTTGTCTCGCGACTGTCATCGACAGCCGCTAGGTTCGTCTTCGGCATCCTCGGGCAGCCGTCTGGCGGCCGCCCATAGCCCTGCTAGAATGCCGGCAAAACGCCTGGAATGCCTACCCGTGAAGACATTCGACCAGCTTTCCGTCATCGGTCTGCGCGAGTGGATCGCCTTTCCCGAACTGGGCATGGTCGGGCTGCGCGCGAAGATCGACACCGGCGCCAGCACCTCCAGCCTGCATGCCTCGGACATCGTTCCCTTCGAGCGCGACGGCGAGAAGTGGGTGCGCTTCACCGCCCACCTCGGCACGCTGGTGCAGCGCCGGCACCGTTGCGAAGCGCCGATGGTCGCGCGCAAGACCATTCGCAGTTCCAACGGCCAGGCCCAGACCCGCTACGTGATCCGCACCACCCTGGCGCTGGGCGATCGCATGTGGCCGGTAGAGTTCACCCTGGCCTGCCGCAAGTCCATGCGCTATCGCGTGCTGCTCGGCTCCAAGGCGCTGATCGCCGGGCAATTGGTGGTCAACCCGGCCCTGGCCTACGTCCAGGATCGTCCCGAGTCGCCGGCCGCCCTGCCCGCGGCGACGGGCATCAACCTGCTCGACGGGAGTCCGGTTTGAGCCATTCGCCGGCAGCACCTGTCCAACCTCCATCCATTCCCGAAACGGCCGGTCCGATGCCTGCCGCGACGACAACCCACAGCCTCGCCGCCGCTGCCCGCCAGCCGGTCCAACCCATCCACAGGTGCTGAATGAAAATCGCCGTGCTGTCGCGCAATCCCCGGCTCTACTCGACCCGTCGCCTGGTGGAGGCCGGGCGGGAGCGCGGCCATGAAATGGTGGTCATCGATACGCTGCGCGCCTACATGAACATCGCCAGCCACAAGCCGCAGATCCACTACCGGGGACAACCGCTGGAGGGCTTCGACGCGGTGATCCCGCGCATCGGCGCCTCGGTGACCTTCTACGGCTGCGCGGTATTGCGCCAGTTCGAGATGATGGGCGTGTTCCCGCTCAACGAGTCGGTCGCCATCGCTCGCTCGCGGGACAAGCTGCGCTCGCTGCAACTGCTGTCGCGCAAGGGTATCGGCCTGCCGGTGACCGGCTTCGCCCACTCCCCGGACGATGTCCCGGACCTGATCGAGATGGTCGGTGGCGCACCGCTGGTGATCAAGCTGCTGGAGGGCACCCAGGGCATCGGCGTGGTCCTCTGCGAAACCGAGAAGGCCGCCGAATCGGTGCTCGAGGCTTTCATGGGGCTCAAGCACAACATCATGGTCCAGGAGTACATAAAGGAAGCCGGCGGCGCCGACATCCGCTGCTTCGTGGTCGGCGACAAGGTGATCGCCTCGATGAAGCGCCAGGCAGCGCCCGGCGAGTTCCGCTCCAACCTGCACCGCGGCGGCAGCGCCAGCCTGATCAAGATCACCCCGGAAGAACGCATGACCGCCATCCGCGCCGCCCGCGTGATGGGCCTGAACGTCGCCGGGGTGGACATCCTGCGCTCCAACCATGGTCCGCTGGTAATGGAGGTGAACTCCTCGCCGGGCCTGGAAGGTATCGAATCCACCACCGGCAAGGACATCGCCGGGATCATCATCCAGTACCTGGAAAAGAACGGCGGCCCCCACCTGGCCAGGACGAAGGGAAAGGGGTGAGCCGGACCAGACAACACATGCGTTGTCCCGGCGCATCGGACGCACCGCGTTACGCCGGCGATCCCGGCCTCGACAGAAGGTCCATGCCACGCTTGAATGAAGCACCGCCGCAACCGATGCCGGAAACCCCGCCGAACCCCGGGCTCTTCCGGCACTCGAATCCTTTCCTGACGCTTCACGGAATCGCCGCATGACCCCTCGTCCCTCCTCCGACCAGACCTGGCAGCCCATCGACGGCCGGGTGGCGCTGATCGCGCCAGCCTCGGCCATCGCCACCGACGTGCTGGAGGCGACCCTGCGGCAACTGGAAGTGCACGGCGTGGACTACCATCTCGGCCGCCACGTCGAAGCCCGCTACCGCTACCTCGCCGGGACGGTCGAGCAGCGCCTGGAAGACCTGCACAACGCCTTCGACATGCCGGACATCACCGCGGTCTGGTGCCTGCGCGGCGGCTACGGCTGCGGCCAGTTGCTGCCGGGCCTGGACTGGGGGCGCCTGCAGACGGCCTCGCCGCGGCCACTGATCGGTTTCTCCGACATCTCGGTGTTGCTCAGCACTTTCCACCGCCACGGCCTGCCTGCGATCCACGGCCCGGTGGCCACCGGACTCGGTCTGTCGCCGCTGAGCGCCCCCCGCGAGCAGCAGGAGCGGCTAGCCTCGCTGGCCTCGGTCAGCCGCTTGCTGGCCGGAGTCGACCATGAACTCCCGGTGCAGCACCTCGGCGGACACAAGCAACGCGTCGAAGGCGCGCTGATCGGCGGCAACCTCACCGCCCTGGCCTGCATGGCCGGCACCCTCGGCGGCCTGCACGCCCCGGCGGGGTCGATTCTGGTCCTGGAGGACGTCGGCGAACCCTACTACCGCCTGGAGCGCAGCCTCTGGCAATTGCTCGAAAGCATCGATGCGCGCCAGCTCGGCGCGATCTGCCTGGGCTCGTTCACCGATTGCCCGCGCAAGGAAGTCGCCCACAGCCTGGAGCGGATCTTCGGCGAATACGCCGCCGCCATCGAGGTGCCGCTCTACCACCACCTGCCCAGCGGGCATGGTGCGCAGAACCGGGCCTGGCCTTACGGGAAGACCGCGGTGCTCGAGGGAAACCGGTTGCGCTGGTAGGGACGGGGCGCGCCCCTCTCCGTAAGCGCGAGAGGGGGCGGGAAGTGCCGCTGGAACGGCGCAAACCCGTCGGGTATCAGGCCGCGCCGCGCGGCAGCAGCAACCCCAGCGGCAGGCAGACCCGCGCCTCCAGGCCGCCGCCAGCGCGGTTGCGCAGTTCGACGCTGCCGCCGTGCTGGGCGGCGATGCGCTTGACGATCGCCAGGCCGAGGCCGGTGCCCTTGCCGCCACGCGCCTTGTCACCGCGGATGAAGGGATTGAAGATGCTGTCCACTTCCGCGGGATCGATGCCCTGGCCGCGATCGAGCACGCTCAGCACCACGTAGGGCGCCGCGCTTTCGCCGGCCACGTAGCTGGCCACCTCCACCGAGCCGCCACCGTGGTTCAGGGCATTGTCGATCAGGTTGCCCAGCAGACGCTTCATCGACACCCGCCGCAACGGCATCGCCGGTACCGGCTGCAAGGCCATGCGCACCTGCTCGCGAGTCTGGTTGAACGGTGCCACCACCTCGCGCACCAGATCGGTCAGGTCGCCCTCCTCCACCGGCTCGTCGCGGCCGTCGCGGATGAAGGCGAGGAACTGGTCGAGGATCGCATCCATGTCCTCGATGTCGCGGACCATGTCCTCGACCATCTCCCGTTCGCTCTCCGGCAGCAACTCCAGCGACAGGCGCAGGCGTGTCAGCGGGGTGCGCAGGTCGTGGGAGACACCGGCCAACATCAATTCGCGTTCGCGCCCGCCCTGCTCGATGTCCTCGGCCATCTGGTTGAAGGCGCGATACACCTCGGCCATTTCACTCGGCGTCTCCGGCCCCAGCGGCAGACGCACGCTGCGCCCCTGGCCGAACTGGCGGGCGGCGACCACCAGGCGCTTGAGCGGCTGGCTGAGCTGGCGGACGAAGATCCAGGCGGCGGCGGTGGAGAGCAGGCCGATGCCGAGGAACCAGCCGAGCACGCTCCAGATCCGTTGGCCACGCAAGGGATGCGGATACAGCGGCACCGCCAGCCAGCCTTCGCCGAGGCTCGGCGCGCGCACCCAGAGCTGCGACGGCTGGTGGATACGCAGGCGGGTCTCGGTGTCCGGCCCCAGTTCCATCTGCATCTGCCGCTGGAAGATTTCCGTGTACGGCCAGTGCTGCTCGCCGGGCTGGTCGGCGCTGCTCGGCACCCAGCGCAGGCCGGAAGCCTTGGCGATGGCCGCACGCGACTCCTCGTCGGCAGCCCAGAACGCGCGGATGGTCAGCGCCGCGCCGTGACTGTACTGGCGGTCGACGATCACGTCCTCGTTCATCAGCAGGTAGACCAGGGTCAGCGCCTTGGAGAACAGCACGACGATCAGCACCAGCCAGAGGGTGCGGGCGAAGAAGCTTTGCGGGAACCAGAGCGGGGTTTTCATCGATCGGACCGGTTGCGCGCCGGCGGACGGGGCCGACGCCTGTTGCGGGTAAGACGACGCGGCCGGTGCATCGCTGCACCGGCCGCGCGGAGACTCAGGCCTTGCGCGCGTTGCCGTCCGGCACGAACACGTAGCCGACGCCCCAGACCGTCTGGATATAGCGCGGCTTGGACGGGTCCGGCTCGATCAGCCGGCGCAGGCGCGAGATCTGCACGTCGATGGAACGCTCCAGGGCATCCCACTCGCGGCCACGGGCGAGGTTCATCAGCTTGTCCCGGGTCAGCGGTTCGCGGGCGTGCTGCACCAGGGCCTTGAGCACGGCGAACTCGCCGGTGGTCAGCATGTGTACCTCGTCGCCCTTCTTCAGTTCGCGGGTGGCGAGGAACAGCTGGTAGTCGCCGAAGGTCACCACCTCGTCGGCACCGGCAGGCGCGCCGGGCACCAGCGGCGCCTGGCGGCGCAGCACGGCCTTGATCCGCGCCAGCAGTTCGCGCGGGTTGAACGGCTTGGCCAGGTAGTCGTCGGCGCCCAGTTCCAGGCCCTGGATGCGGCTGCCCTCGTCGCCCTTGGCGGTGAGCATGATGATCGGCACCTGGTTGTTCTGTTCGCGCAGGCGGCGGCAGGCAGTGAGGCCGTCCTCGCCGGGAAGCATCAGGTCGAGCACAACCAGCTGGAACAGTTCGCGGGATAGAAGGCGATCCATCTGCTCGGTGTTCTCCACCGCGCGGACGCGGTAGCCCTGCTCGTCGAGGAAACGTTCGAGCAGGCGGCGCAGGCGGGCGTCGTCGTCGACGACGAGGATCTTTTCACCTTCGGCCAGGGCGGCAGGGTTCGACATAGAAACTCCCAGAATGAGTCAGGCGGGCATTATCGCCCAGGTAGCGGCTGGGCCGGACTGTCCATTGTTAGCAGATTTTTCCCCGACCAGCCGCCCTCCAAGGCGAAACTTGGCAGGTATAATGCGGCGCTTTTGCGGCGGGGCGTTGTCTACACGGCCCGTTTTCGTTCGTTTCACCAGGTGGATCAATGGACAGCATCAACACCCGTATCGCCGAAGAGCTCTCCGCACTGCCCTCCGGCCGCGTTCAACCGCAGCAAGTCGCCGCTGCCGTCGCCCTGCTCGACGAAGGCTCCACCGTTCCCTTCATCGCCCGTTACCGCAAAGAGGTCACCGGCAGCCTCGACGATACCCAGTTGCGCATGCTGGAAGAGCGCCTGCGCTATCTGCGCGAATTGGAAGAACGCCGCGGCGCGATCCTCGCCAGCATCGAGGAACAGGGCAAGCTGACCCCCGAACTGGCCCGCGACATCAAGCTCGCCGACACCAAGACCCGTCTCGAAGACCTCTACCTGCCTTATAAGCAGAAGCGCCGCACCAAGGGCCAGATCGCCCTGGAAGCCGGCCTCGGCGCGCTGGCCGACGCACTGTTCGACGACCCGACCCTGGTCCCGGAAAGCGAGGCCGCGCGTTTCGTCGACGCCGAGAAAGGCTTCGCCGACGTCAAGGCGGTGCTGGAAGGCGCCAAGTACATCCTCATGGAGCGCTTCGCCGAAGACGCCACGCTGCTCGACAAGCTGCGCGTGTTCATGAAGAACGAAGCGACCCTGACCGCCCGCGTGGTCCCCGGCAAGGAACAGGAAGGCGCCAAGTTCAGCGACTACTTCGAACACGACGAGCCGCTGAAAAGCGCCCCGTCGCACCGCGCCCTGGCGATCTTCCGCGGACGCAACGAAGGCGTCCTCAGCGCCTCGCTGAAGGTCGGCGAGGAAGCGCCGGGCACCCTGCACCCATGCGAGGTCATGATCGCCGAGCGCTTCGGCCTGTCCAACCAGGGCCGCGCCGCCGACAAGTGGCTGGCCGAGGTGGTGCGCTGGACCTGGAAGGTCAAGCTCTATACCCACCTGGAAACCGACCTGTTCGGCGAGCTCCGCGACGGCGCCGAGGACGAGGCGATCAGCGTGTTCGCGCGCAACCTGCACGACCTGCTGCTGGCCGCCCCGGCCGGCCCGCGCGCCACCCTCGGCCTCGACCCGGGCCTGCGCACCGGGGTCAAGGTCGCGGTGGTCGACGCCACCGGCAAGCTGCTGGACACCGCCACCGTCTACCCGCATGCGCCGAAGAACCAGTGGGACCAGACCCTCGCCGTGCTCGCCGCGCTGTGCGCCAAGCACCAGGTCGAGCTGATCGCCATCGGCAACGGCACCGCCAGCCGCGAGACCGACAAGCTGGCCGGCGAACTGATCAAGAAGTATCCGGGCATGAAGCTGACCAAGATCATGGTCAGCGAAGCCGGCGCATCGGTGTATTCCGCCTCCGAACTGGCGGCGAAGGAGTTCCCCGAGCTGGACGTGTCCCTGCGCGGCGCCGTGTCCATCGCCCGCCGCCTGCAGGACCCGCTGGCGGAGCTGGTGAAGATCGAGCCCAAGTCGATCGGCGTCGGCCAGTACCAGCACGACGTGTCCCAACTGAAGCTGGCGCGTAGCCTGGACGCGGTGGTCGAGGATTGCGTGAACGCCGTCGGCGTCGACGTCAACACCGCCTCCGCCGCCCTGCTGGCACGCATCTCCGGCCTCAACTCGACGCTGGCGCAGAACATCGTCGCGCACCGCGACGCCAACGGCGCGTTCCGCACCCGCGACGAGCTGAAGAAAGTCAGCCGCCTGGGCGAGAAGACCTTCGAGCAAGCCGCCGGCTTCCTCCGCGTGATGAACGGCGACAACCCGCTGGACGCCTCGGCGGTGCACCCGGAGACCTATCCGCTGGTGCAGCGCATCGCCGCCGACACCGAGCGCGACATCCGCTCGCTGATCGGCGACTCGGCGTTCCTCAAGCGCCTCGACCCGAAGAAGTTCACCGACGAGACCTTCGGCCTGCCGACCGTCACCGACATCCTCAAGGAACTCGACAAGCCCGGCCGCGACCCGCGTCCGGAGTTCAAGACCGCAGAGTTCCAGGAAGGCGTCGAGAGCCTCAAGGACCTCAAGCCGGGTATGGTCCTGGAGGGCGTGGTGACCAACGTCACCAACTTCGGCGCGTTCGTCGACATCGGTGTCCACCAGGACGGCCTGGTGCACATCTCGGCGCTGTCCGAGAAGTTCGTCAAGGACCCGTACGAAGTGGTCAAGGCCGGCGACATCGTCAAGGTCAAGGTCATGGAAGTGGACATCCCGCGCAACCGTGTCGGCCTGTCCATGCGCATGAGCGACACCCCCGGCGAGAAGGTCGAAGGCCAGCGCGGCGGGCGTCCCGCCGGCAGCGGCCAGCCGCGCCAGGAGCGTGGCGCCCCGCGCGGACAGAGCGCGCCGCCGGCGAACAACGCCATGGCCGCGCTGTTCGCCAACGCCAAGCAACTGAAGAAGAAGTGACGGAGCCGTCCATGAGCGAGATGCCCGCCCGCGAGCAGATGATCAGCGCCTACAGCGAACTGGTCGGCCTGGACCCGGTCAGCCTCGGCGACGGAGTCGCCGAGGTACGCCTGCCGATGGCCGCGCACCTGCGCAACCGCGGCGGGGTCATGCACGGCGGCGCGCTGTTCTCGCTGATGGACGTGACCATGGGGCTGGCCTGCTCAAGTTCCCATGGTTTCGACCGCCAGAGCGTCACCCTGGAATGCAAGATCAACTACATCCGCGCCGTCGCCGACGGCGAGGTACGCTGCGTCGCCCGCGTACTCCATGCCGGGCGCCGCAG
This sequence comes from Pseudomonas sp. YA1, assembly GCF_058680555.1. Taxonomy (NCBI): domain Bacteria; kingdom Pseudomonadati; phylum Pseudomonadota; class Gammaproteobacteria; order Pseudomonadales; family Pseudomonadaceae; genus Pseudomonas; species Pseudomonas sp. YA1. The sequence goes on along the minus strand of NZ_JBZWBG010000005.1, from coordinate 106,870 downwards.
CCTGGTGGTGGAAGCCGAGGTGCGGCAAGGCGACAAGCTGGTCGCGAAAGGACAAGGCACCTTCGCCCAGTTGTAAACCGGCGCGGCCGCCATGCGGCAGAATGGCGCGCAACGGCGATCCCGATCCGTGCCGGGCGCCCGCCTCGACGGCTCCCGCCGAAGGCGCGGCGACCGGCCCCCGGACGAAGCGAAAACGCATTTACGTCCTCCCTCTTGTAGACCGCTCGGTCCACCCTCATATTGGGGCGACCGATCTGGGACGCGATCACAAGGAATCCCGACTTGAGCGATCTTCTCTCCCGCCGCCTGGCTCTGCTCGGCGCCGCAGCCAACCTGCCCCTGCTGACCGAGTGCCTGCATGGCATCGAGCGCGAATGCCTGCGAGTCGATAGCGACGGCAAGCTGGCGCTCACCCCCCACCCCCGGGCCCTGGGTTCGACCCTGACCCATCCACAGATCACTACCGACTACTCCGAGGCCTTGCTGGAGTTCATCACGCCCACGGAAACCGACGTCGCCGACACTCTGGCCGATCTCGAGCGCATCCACCGCTTCGCCAGTTCGAAGCTGGACGGCGAATACCTGTGGAGCCCATCGATGCCCTGCGAGCTGCCGGACGAGGAGAGCATCCCGATCGCCCGCTACGGCAGCTCGATGATCGGCCGCCTGAAGTACGTCTACCGCAAGGGCCTGGCGCTGCGCTACGGCAAGACCATGCAGTGCATCGCCGGCATCCACTACAACTTCTCCCTGCCGGAGAGGCTCTGGCCGCTGCTGCGCCAGGCCGAAGGCAGCGAGCTATCGGAACGCGACTACCAGTCCGCCGCCTACATCGCCCTGATTCGCAATTTCCGCCGCTACAGCTGGCTGCTGATGTACCTGTTCGGCGCCTCGCCGGCCCTCGACGCCGGCTTCCTGCGTGGCCGCCCGAGCCAGTTGGAGCGCCTCGACGAACACACGCTCTACCTGCCCTACGCCACCAGCCTGCGGATGAGCGACCTGGGCTACCAGAACAACGCCCAGGCCGGCCTGACGCCCTGCTACAACGACCTGCAGAGCTACATCGACAGCCTGCGCCAGGCGGTCAGCACGCCCTACCCGCCCTACGAGAAGGTCGGCACCAAGCAGGATGGCGAATGGGTGCAGCTGAACACCAACATCCTGCAGATCGAGAACGAGTACTACTCGAGCATCCGGCCAAAGCGCGTCACCTACACCGGCGAGCGTCCGGTGCAGGCCCTGGCCGCTCGCGGCGTGCAGTACGTGGAAGTGCGCTGCCTGGACATCAACCCGTTCCTGCCGCTGGGCATCGACCTGGACGAGGCGCGCTTCCTCGACGCCTTCCTACTGTTCTGCGCGTTCAGCGACAGCCCGCTGCTGAATGGCGAGTGCAGCGACGCCACCGACAACTTCCTCGCCGTGGTCAAGGAAGGCAGGCGGCCGGGCCTGCAATTGCAACGTCGCGGCCAGCCGGTGGAATTGAAGGTCTGGGCCAACGAGCTGCTCGAACGAATCGCCGACACCGCGGCGCTGCTCGACCGCGCACGCGGCGGCGAAGCCCACGCGGCGGCGCTGGCGGCGCAGCGGGCGAAGGTGGCCGATGCGGAACTGACGCCTTCGGCGCAGGTGCTGAGAGTCATGCGCGAGCGCGGCGAGAGCTTCGAAGCGTTCTCCCTGCGCCAGAGCCGCGAACACGCGGAGTATTTCCGCCAGCATCCGCTGGCCGCCGAAGAGCAGGCGCGCTTCGAGAAGATGGCCAGCGAGTCCCTGGCCGAACAGACGGAGCTGGAACGCGACCAGGATGGCGACTTCGATACCTTCGTCGCCGCCTACCAGGCGAGCATCCTCGGCCTGATCAGCAACTGAGCCAAGCCGGCGCGCCCCTGCGCCCAGGGACGCGCCGGCGGATCACAGGCTCTTCTCGAATACCTGCGAATTGCGCTGGAAGTTGTACAGCGAGGCCCGCGCCGCCGGTAGCCGCTCTACGCTGCTGGGCTGGAAGCCGCGCTCGCGGAACCAGTGCGCGGTCCGCGTGGTGAGCACGAACAGGGTCTTCAGGCCGAGTCCGCGCGCGCGCTCCTCGATCCGCTCCAGCAGTTCGTCGCCACGCCCGCCGTGGCGGTACTCCGGGTTGACCGCCAGACAGGCCAGCTCGCCCGCCTCGGAATCGGCGATCGGATAGAGCGCGGCGCAGGCGATGATCAGCCCTTCGCGCTCGACGATGCTGAACTGTTCGATCTCGCGTTCCAGCACCTCGCGGGAACGGCGTACCAGGATGCCCTGCTCTTCCAGCGGGCGGATCAGCTCGATCAGCCCGCCAACGTCCTCGATGCCCGCCTCGCGCAACTGTTCGAACTGCTCCTGGGCGACCAGGGTGCCGTTGCCGGTGCGGGTGAACAGCTCGCTGAGCAGCGCGCCGTCCTCGGTGTAGCTGACGATATGGCTGCGCTTGACCCCGGCCCGGCAGGCCTGCGCCGCGGCGTCCAGCAGCTCGGCCTGGTAGCTGTTGCCCAGCCGTTGCAGGTGCGCGGGCACCTGCTGCGGGCGCAGTTCGCGGACCAGCTTGCCGGATGCGTCCAGCAGGCCCTGTTCGGCGCCGTAGAGAATCAGCTTTTCCGCTTCCAGGTCGATGGCGGCGCGCATGGCCACGTCTTCGCAGGCCAGGTTGAAGATTTCCCCGGTCGGCGAGTAGCCCAGCGGCGAGAGCAGGACGATGCTGCGCTCGTCGAGAAGGCGGCCAATGCCCTTGCGGTCGATGCGACGGACCTCGCCGGTATGGTGGTAGTCGACACCCTCGACCACGCCGATCGGCCGCGCGGTGACCAGGTTGCCGCCAGCGACCCGCAGGCGCGCGCCCTGCATCGGCGAGGCGGCCATGTCCATCGACAGCCGCGCCTCGATGGCGATGCGCAGGCTACCCACGGCGTCGATGACGCATTCCAGGGTCGGCGCATCGGTCACTCGCAGGTCGCGGTGATAGCGCGGAGCCAGGCCGCGCGCGGCCAGGCGCGCCTCGATCTGCGGGCGCGAACCGTGCACCAGCACCAGGCGCGCGCCGAGGCTGTGGAGAAGGACCAGGTCGTGGACGATATTGCCGAAATTGGGATGCTCCACCCCTTCGCCGGGGAGCATGACCACGAAGGTGCGGTCCCGGTGCGAGTTGATGTAGGGCGAAGCGTGACGTAACCAGTTGACGTAGTCGGGCATGGTGGGGAAAGCCTGTCGTTTCGTGAGCGAGAGCAAAGCGTGAGCGGCCGGGACGGCCCGAAGGGCGCCGTTATCGTCGTCGCAGCAACATCGACAGGCTTCTCCTCACTTTCTGGTTAACGAGACGGATGGATCACGCGCGAGTTTAAACCCTCGGCGGCCCCCCGGCCGCGGGATTCGACCATGGTACGGGGCCTGGGGCCGGAACGAACCGTTTTACCACTATTTCTGAAAAAAACTATCCGAAAACCCCGGTTAACTCGCGCAGCGCTTTTTCGCTAGGCTGCCTCGTTCGCCGTGCCGTCCGGCGCGCACCCACGCGAACGAGGAAAATCCATGAGCGAATACTTCCATCACGTCCTGGTCGGCCTGCTCGCCGTGCTCCCGGTGGCCAACCCGCTGACCAGCGTCTCACTGCTGCTCGGCCTCGGCGGCAGCCTGCCGCCGGCGGAGCGCAACCGGCAGATATTCAAGGCCAGCCTCTACGTGGCGCTGATCATGCTGGTCAGCTTCTACGGCGGCAGCCTGGTGATGCAGGTGTTCGGCATCTCCATTCCCGGCCTGCGCATCGCCGGCGGGCTGATCGTCGCCTATATCGGCTTCACCATGCTGTTCCCCGCCACCACGCCGGACGAGACCGAAGTCCAGCACGACCTGCTGTCGGACGAGGAAAAGATCACCCCGCACTTCCGCGACCTGTCCTTCGTTCCGCTGGCCCTGCCGGGTACCGCGGGGCCGGGGACCATCGCCCTGGTGGTCAGCTCGGCGTCGACGCTGCAATCCACCTACGGAAGCATTCCGCTGTTCATCCACCTCGCGGCGATCACCGTCACCCTGCTCACCGCGCTGATCTTCTGGATCGCCCTGCAAAGCTCCGGGCGCATCATGAAGTTCCTCGGCGAATCCGGGATCGACGCCATCTCGCGAGTGGTCGGCTTCCTGCTGGTGGCGATGGGCGTACAGTTCGTCATCAACGGCGGCTTCGAGCTGGTCGCCGGCCACGCCGCGCTTCAGTCGGCGGCGGGCGTCAGGCAGTAATGCTGGATCAGCCGGCGCAGCACGCCGACCATCGGTTCGATACGCGCCAGTTCGAGGTGCTCGTCGGGCTGGTGGGCACAGGCGATGTCGCCGGCGCCGAGGACCAGGGTCTCGCTGCCCAGGCGCTGGAAATACGGCGCCTCGGTACCGAACGCCACGGCCTCGGCGCGATGCCCGGTCAGGCGTTCGGCGACGCGTACCAGTTCGCTGTCCTGCGCCTGTTCGAACGGCGGCACGGCAGGGAACAGCGGCTGGTAGTCGATGCTCACCTGGTGCCGTTCGGCCAGCGGCCGCAGGCGCTGGCGGATCGCCTCGCGCAACTGCTCGGGCTGCATGCCGGGTAGCGGGCGCAGGTCGAATTCCAGCGAACACTGGCCGCAGATGCGGTTGGGATTGTCGCCGCCGTGGATGCAACCGAAGTTCAGGGTCGGCTGGGGCACGCTGAACTGCGGGTTGTTCCAGGCCTGCTGCCATTCCCCGCGCAGCGCCATCAGCTCGCCGATGGTCGCGTGCATCGCCTCCAGTGCGCTGCGCCCGAGGTTCGGATCGGACGAATGGCCGCTCTGCCCGAGAATCTCGATGCGCTCCATCATCACCCCCTTGTGCAGGCGGATCGGCCGCAGGTTGGTCGGCTCGCCGATCACCGTGGCGCGACCCAGCGGTCGCCCGCTTTCGGCGAGGGCACGGGCGCCGGCCATCGAGCTTTCCTCGTCGCAGGTGGCGAGGATCATCAGCGGCTGGCGGAACGGCTGGTCGAGCAGCGGCAGCAAGGCCTCGATGGCCAGCGGGAAGAAGCCCTTCATGTCGCAACTGCCGAGGCCGTACCAGCGGCCGTCGCGCTCGTCCAGGCGCAGCGGATCGCTGCTCCACAGCGCTTCGTCGTAGGGCACGGTATCGGTGTGGCCGGCCAGCACCAGCCCGCCGGGACCGCTGCCGTAGCTGGCCAGCAGGTTGAACTTGCCCGGCGAGACTTCCCGGATCTCGCAGCGGAAGCCTAGATCGCCCAGCCAGGAGGCCAGCAGGTCGACCACCGGGCGGTTGGTCTGGTCCAGCTCGGGCTGGGTGCAACTGACGGAAGACGCGGCGATCAGCGCGCCGAACTGGTCTTTCAGAGACGGCAACGGCATGGGACTCTCCACACGGATCGAGCCCCATCATGGCCTATCGCGGCGGTGGATAAAACCGTCCGTTCCGGTTCCGCCTGCGCCAGCCGACGAAGACCGCGCTCAGGCACCGAACAGCGCGCGCAGGACCAGGAAGAACAGGATCGCCAGCAACGCGCCGGCCGGCAGGGTCACTACCCAGGACAGGAAGATCGAGCCGATCACCCGCAGGTTGAGCGCGCCGATACCGCGCGCCATGCCGATGCCGAGCACCGCGCCGACCAGGGTATGGGTAGTGGACACCGGCAGGCCGATGGCCGAGGCGCCAACCACCGTGGAGGCGGTCGCCAGCTCGGCGGCGAAGCCGCGGCTGGGGGTCAGCTCGGTGATCTCCCGGCCGATGGTCGCGATCACCCGGTAGCCATAGGTAGCCAGGCCGATGACGATGCCCACCGCGCCCAGCAGCAGTACCCAGGACGGCACCGGCGAACGGCTCACCAGATCCAGGTCGCCGCCGGCCTGGACCACCGCGACGACCGCCGCCACCGGGCCGATGGCGTTGGCCACGTCGTTGGCGCCATGGGCGAAAGCCATGGAGCAGGCGGTGAAGATCATCAGCACCGCGAAGACCCGCTCGACGCTGGCGAAGCCGCCACGCGGATCGGCTCCGCCAGTGGGTCGGATGCGCAACAGCAGGACGATGCCCAGGCCCATCACCAGGCCGCCGGCGAGCAACGCCAGACCCAGCGTCTGGAGGCCGGAAAGCTCCAGGCCGACATGCTTCAGGCCCTTGCCGACGGTCATCAGCGCGACCATGAAGCCCGCCAGGAACATGTACAGCGGCACGTAGCGGCGCGCGCTGCGGAACGGGTCCTCGGCATGCAGTACCAGCCACTGCACGCTCCTGAACAGGGCGAAGGCGAGCAGCCCGGACAGCACCGGCGTCACCACCCAACTGGCGACGATCGGGCCGATCGCGCCCCAGTGCACCGCGTGCACCGAGACCCCGACCGAGGCGAAGCCGATGATCGCGCCGACGATGGAGTGGGTGGTCGACACCGGCCAGCCCTTGATCGTCGCCAGCAACAGCCAGACCCCGGCGGCCAGCAAGGCCGAGAGCATGCCGAAGACCAGCAGGTCGGGGGTCATGTACTGCGGATCGACGATGCCGCTCCTGATCGTTTCGGTGACCTCGCCGCCGGCGAAGTAGGCACCGCAGAACTCGAAGACCATCGCCACCAGGATCGCCTGGCGGATGGTCAGCGCCCGTGAGCCCACCGAAGTGCCCATGGCGTTGGCGACGTCGTTGGCGCCGACGCCCCAGGCCATGAAGAAACCGAACAGGCAGGCGAGTACGAGGAAGGCGAAGCCGTGGTCGGCGATCAGGGACATGGGCGGGGATCCGTATGCGGGCAGAAGGCGGAAAGAAACCTGGCGCTCAACGCGCCAGCAATTGCTCCAGGCGGTTGCCGACCCGCTGGGCGCGGTCGGCGACATCGCCGATCCATTCGATGATCTGGTAGAGGAACATCACGTCCACCGGCGGCAGCTCGCTTTCCAGGCGGAACAGCTCGCGACGCACCTCGACCTGGATGCGGTCGGTGTCGTTCTCGATCGCCTCGAGTTCCTCCACCATGCTCTCCACCAGACTGGTCTCGCGCCCGCCGAAGCCGGTCTCGAGCAGTTCGTTGAGTTCGTTGACCACCCGCAACGCCTGGGCGCTAGCGTCCACCGAGCGCTGCACGTAGGCGAGCATCTGGCCCTGCAGCGGCAGCGGGATGCGCATGCGCCGGCCGAGCATCAGCCCGGCGATGTCCTTGGCGCGATTGGCGACTTTGTCCTGTACACTGAGCAGCTCCAACAGATCGGAGCGCGGCACCGGAAGGAACAGGCTCTTGGGCAGGTGCATCCGGACGTTCTTCTTCAGCCGATCGGCTTCCTGCTCCAGTCGCACCATGTCCTGCTGAACCTGTTCGACCTGCGCCCAGTCCTCGGCGATCACCGCGCGGAAGAACGGCAACAGGCCGGCCGCGCATTCGTGGGCCTTGGCGATGTGCTGCTGCATCGGCCCGATCGGCGAACGGCCGAACAGGCTGATGAACGGATTGGTCGGCATGGAACGCCTCCCTGGTGGAAATGCCGAAAAGTATAGGCCACCCACCCCGCGCGCCTTTGATCTGGAACACCTTCACCCGCGGACGCCTGGCGTCCCGAGCCGGACATCGCCCCATGCAGAAAGAAACCGAAATCAAACTCCGCGTCAGCCGCGCCACCCTGGAAGCCTTGCAGGAGCACCCGTTGCTGAAGAAACGCAACAAATCGGGCTGGGAGCGCCGCGAACTGTACAACCAGTACTACGACACCCCCGACCGCGAGCTGGCCCGGGCCAAGGTCGCCCTGCGCATGCGCCGCGACGGCGAGCAGTACATCCAGACGCTGAAGAGCCGCGGGCAGAGCGTGGCCGGGTTGTCCGAACGCAACGAGTGGGACTGGTACCTGGAAAAGAACAAGCTCGACCTGAAGAAACTCGACGACAAGTGCTGGCCGGCGGCCCTCAAGGACCTCGACAAGAAGCAGCTCAAGCCGATCTTCAGCACCGACTTCGTCCGCCAGCGCGCCGAGATCGCCTGGGGCCGCGGCAAGGCCAGGGTAGTCGTGGAGGCGGCGCTCGACCTGGGCAAGGTGGTCGCCGGCGACAACCAAGAGGAAATCTGCGAACTGGAGCTGGAACTGCGCCAGGGCGATGCCGCCGCGCTGCTCGAGCTGGCCGCGGAACTGGCCGCCGACCTGCCGCTGATGCCCTGCGACATCAGCAAGGCCGAGCGCGGCTACCGCCTGTTCGACCCGAACAGCTACGAGGTCGATCCCCCGGCCCAGAAACTGCTGGCGGAAACCCCGCTGGACGGTGCCTTCGCCGCCATCGCCTGGTACCTGCTCGGCAGCAGCCAGCGACTGGCCGAGCAGTATCGCTTCAACGGCCACTGGCGCCTGCTGGAGGACTGGCTGCAACACTTGCAGGACCTGCGTACCCTGCTCGGCAGCCTCGGCCAGGCGGTGCCACGCGCCAGCAGTCGCGAGCTGCGCGAAGCGCTGGACGCTCTCCTCGCCGACTGGGCGCCGCGCATCGAGCGCGGCCGTGACGACGAGACGCTACGCCAGCAGGCGCCACAACTGTTCCGCGGCGAACTCGACGAGACCCGCTGGGGCCTGTTCTCCCTGAATGCCTCGCGCTGGCTGCTGGCCAAGGCCTGGACCGAGTCGCGCAACGAGCGCGGCAACCGCCAGGGCGCCGCCGCGCTGGGCAAGTGGCTGCTGCGCAGCCTTGCCGAAGAAGCCCAGGCCACGCCGCTGGCGCGCGCCCACCAGCATCCCGAGCTGCTCCCCGACCAAGCGCCGCGCCTGCAGCGCATGCTTACCTGGTTGCGCCTGGCGCGCGGCGTGCTCGACCTGCCGGAAGCCGACCGCCTCTACGGCGAACTGGCCAAGTTGCTGGAGCTGCTGCGGCAACCTGTCGATGCCGAGCGCCTGGCTGCCCGCGCCACGCAGGCCCATACTGTGCTGACGCTCAAACCCTGGAAGGCGCTGATGAAATAAGCTTCGCCGCTACCGCCATCATCCGAAGGGAGTCTGCATGTCCGTGTTCGCCACCGCCGCCCAGGACCGCCTGCTGGACCTCGGCGACCTGCTCCGCGAGCTGGTCGCCCAGGGCCGGGTCGGGCAGGAGCAGGCCGAACAGTGCCTGGCGATCCGCCGCAGCGCGGTGCGCAACCAGCAGCATCCGCTGGAGTTCCTCGCCGCGCAGCAGGTCGAGGATCTCAAGCGCCCCGGACGCAAGCTCGACCTGGAGACCCTCACCCAGTGGCTGGCCGAGTACGCCGGCCAGCCCTACCTGCGCATCGACCCGCTGAAGATCGACGTCGCCGCGGTGACTCCGCTGATGTCCTACGCCTTCGCCCAGCGCCATGGCATCCTCGCCGTCGCGCTGAGCCCGGAGGAAGTCACCATCGCCAGCGCCCAGCCCTTCGTACAGGGCTGGGAAAGCAACCTGGTGCATGTGCTCAAGCGACCGATCAAGCGGGTGGTGGCGAACCCGGCGGACATCCAGCGCTACACCGTCGAGTTCTTCCGCCTGGCCCGCTCGGTCAGCGGCGCCACCTCGCCGGACCAGAAGATCAGCGGCGTCGGCAACTTCGAACAGTTGCTCAACCTCGGCGCCGCCGACCAGGAGCCGGACGCCAACGACGCGCACATCGTCACCATCGTCGACTGGCTGTTCCAGTACGCCTTCCAGCAGCGCGCCAGCGACATCCACATCGAGCCGCGCCGCGAGCAGGGTACCGTGCGCTTCCGTATCGACGGCGTGCTGCACAACGTCTACCAGTTCCCGCCGCAGGTGACCATGGCGGTGGTCAGCCGCCTGAAGTCGCTGGGACGGATGAACGTGGCGGAGAAACGCAAGCCGCAGGACGGCCGGGTCAAGACCAAGACCCCGGACGGCGCCGAGGTGGAGCTGCGCCTGTCGACCCTGCCCACCGCCTTCGGCGAGAAGATGGTGATGCGCATCTTCGACCCCGAGGTGCTGCTCAAGAGCTTCGACCAGCTCGGCTTCTCCGCCGACGACCTGCGCCGCTGGCAGAGCATGACCAGCCAACCCAACGGCATCATCCTGGTCACCGGCCCCACCGGCTCGGGCAAGACCACCACGCTCTACACCACGCTCAAGCAACTGGCCACCGACGAGGTGAACGTCTGCACCATCGAGGACCCGATCGAGATGATCGAGCCCTCGTTCAACCAGATGCAGGTCCAGCACAACATCGACCTGACCTTCGCCAGCGGCGTACGCGCCCTGCTGCGGCAGGACCCGGACATCATCATGGTCGGCGAGATCCGCGACCTGGAGACCGCCGAGATGGCGATCCAGGCGGCGCTCACCGGGCACCTGGTGCTCTCCACCCTGCACACCAACGACTCGCCCACGGCGATCACCCGCCTGCTCGAACTGGGCGTGCCCTACTACCTGATCCGCGCCACGGTGCTAGGGGTCATGGCCCAGCGCCTGGTGCGCACGCTCTGCCCGCACTGCAAGGCGCCGATGCAACTGGCGGACAGCGACTGGCACGAACTGACCCGCCCCTGGAGCGCCCCGCCGCCCAGCGGCGCGCACCAGGCCGTGGGTTGCCTGGAGTGCCGCGACACCGGCTATCGCGGGCGCGCCGGCGTCTATGAAATCATGCTGCTCAGCGATAGCCTGAAAGAACTGATCACCGCCGACACCGACCTGGTCGCCCTGCGCCGCCAGGCGTACAAAGAAGGCACCCGCAGCCTGCGCCTGTCCGGCGCGCAGAAGGTCGCCGCGGGTATCAGTACGCTGGAGGAAGTACTGCGGGTGACCCCGCAGAGCGAACAGAAGTAGCGGCACATCCCGTCGGCGGAGTTCCGACGGTTGCACGGCACAACGCCGGACGGGCCTGCCAGGCCCACAGACAAGGATGTAGACGATGACGAGCGCTCCCCCCGCCGTCCCCGCGCCGACGCTCCCCAGCCCCGGCGCACCGCACCTGCGGCGAGCCGCGAGCGGCGTCCCTGGCCCGATGTGGCTCGGCCGGCCGCCGAGCCGGCGCTGAGGGCCGGCCGATGGAAATCCTGCTGCTACGCCTGGACTTCTGGGACTGGCTGGCCTTCGGTACCGTCCTCCTGCTCCTGGAAATCTTCGGTGCCGGCGGCTATCTGCTGCGGGTCGGCCTCACCGCCGCTTGTGTCGGTGCGCTCGGCGCGCTCCTGCCGGGACTGGCCTGGCCCTGGCAGGTAGGGCTGTTCGTCCTGCTCTCCGGGCTGGTCGCCGCCTTGCATCGACGCCGTCGCCGCAAGGCCGGTAGCGTCGAGGAAACGCCAGGGTTGCAGCGACGCGGCGACGACCTGTTCGGCCGCACCTTTCCCTTGCACCGGGCGATCGTCGGCGGGCTCGGCGAGCTGCGCGTCGAGGACGCGTTGTGGCTGGTCAGCGGTCCCGACCTGCCGCGCGGCGCCCTGGTCCGGGTCACCGGCCAGGACGGCGCCCTGCTGCACGTCGAGCCTGCCGCGCCCTGAATCGCTGTAGCTCCCGGCCGGCGGGGGCTGTACGGCAGCGGAAAAAGCGACCGGACGGTCATCCCCGCTGGAACTCCGGGACGGCAAACGCGATCTGATGTAACACGCAGCCCCCTATCAGGAGTTCCCCCATGCGTTCCGTCAAACTCGCCGCCGCCACCCTGGTCATCGCCGCCCTGCCGCTGGGCTCGGCCATGGCCGATACCTTCTGGCGCAACATCATTTCCTCGGGTGCCACCACGGCCTCCACCTACCTGACCTTCCGCCACGACCACAAGCTGATCGTCGCCGCGCAGGACGACGCCGGCAGCTACATCGCCAGCGACGGCGCGATCCGCGGGCCGTACCTGGAAGCCGCCCTGCAGAAGCTGCGCAACGACAACCCGGACCTGCAGGCCAGCGACATGGAACTGGCCAGCGCGATCCTCGCCGGCGGCGAGCAGTCCGCCGTCCAGCAGTAGGCCCCGGCGACCTCGCCTCCGCCCGGAGGCGAGGTCACTCGCGGTAGTCGTCCAGCGGCACGCAGGCGCAGAACAGGTTGCGGTCGCCGTAGACGTTGTCCACCCGGTTAACCGCCGGCCAGTACTTGAACGCCCGCGCATGTTCGCTCGGGGTCACTGCCTCGGCGATCTCGTAGGGTCTCTGCCAGATCCCGGTAACGTCGGCCAGGGTATGCGGCGCCCGTTTCAGCGGGTTGTCCTCCGCCGGCCAGTCGCCGCTTTCCACCTTGCCGATCTCGGCCCTGATGCTCAGCATCGCCTCGACGAAGCGATCCAGCTCCGCCTTCGACTCGCTCTCGGTCGGCTCCACCATCAGCGTGCCCGGCACCGGGAAGGACATGGTCGGGGCGTGGAAGCCGTAGTCCATCAGGCGCTTGGCCACGTCTTCCTCGGTGATCCCGGTCTGCGCCTTGAGCGGTCGCAGGTCAAGGATGCATTCGTGGGCGACGCGCTCGTTGCGCCCGCGGTAGAGCACCGGGAACGCCCCGTCCAGGCGGTTCGCCAGGTAGTTGGCGGAGAGGATCGCCACCTCGCTGGCGTCGGCCAGCTGCGGGCCCATCATGGCGATGTACATCCAACTGATCGGCAGGATGCTGGCGCTGCCCCAGGGCGCCGCGCTGACCGCGTCGTTCAGCGGGTTCGGCCCTTCGACGCGGATCACCGGATGGTTGGCGACGAACGGCGCCAGGTGCCGCTTGACCCCGATCGGCCCCATGCCCGGCCCACCACCACCATGGGGGATGCAGAAGGTCTTGTGCAGGTTCATGTGCGAGACGTCCGCGCCGATGTCCGCCGGTCGCGCCAGGCCGACCTGGGCGTTGAGGTTGGCGCCGTCCATGTAGACCTGGCCGCCGTGGCGGTGGACCACTTCGCAGATCTCGCCTATCCCCTCCTCGTAGACGCCGTGGGTCGAGGGATAGGTGATCATCAGGCAGGACAGCCGGTCGCCCGCCTCGGCCGCCTTGAGGCGCAGGTCGTCGAGGTCGACGTTGCCGCGGGGATCGCACTCGACGATCACCACCCGCATGCTGGCCATGATCGCCGAGGCCGGGTTGGTGCCATGCGCCGATGCGGGAATCAGGCAGATGTCGCGCTGGCTATCGCCGCGGCTCTGGTGGTAGCGGCGGATCGCCAGCAACCCGGCATATTCGCCCTGCGCTCCCGAGTTCGGCTGCATGCAGATGGCGTCGAAGCCGGTGATCGCCCGCAGCCAGGCTTCCAGTTCGTCGATCATCCGGCGATAGCCCTCGGCCTGCTCGCGCGGCACGAACGGATGCAGTTCGGCGAATTCCGGCCAGGTGATGGGGATCATCTCGCTGCTGGCGTTGAGCTTCATGGTGCAGGAGCCGAGCGGGATCATCGCCTGGTTCAGCGCCAGGTCCTTGCCTTCCAGCTGGCGCAGGTAGCGAAGCATCTCGGTCTCGCTGTGGTGGGCGTTGAACACCGGATGCTGCAGGTAGGCCGAAGTGCGTTGCAGGACCGCCGGGATGCCGTCGGCCACCGCCCCGCCATCCAGGTGCGCGACATCCAGCCCGTGGCCGGCGCCGAGGAAGATCTCGAACAGGGTCGCCAGGGTCGCCGCGTCACAGGTTTCGTCGAGGCTCAGGGCCAGCCGCCGGTCGTCGACCACGCGCAGGTTGACCCGCGCCGCCCGCGCCCGCTCGAGGATCGCCGCCTGACGCTCGCCGACCTCGTAGGTCAGGGTGTCGAAGAAGTACCGGTTGAGCCGCCGCAGCCCCTTGCTTTCCAGGCCCGCCGCCAGCAGCGCGGTCAGGCGCTGGACACGTTGGGCGATGCGTTTCAGCTCCTGCGGCCCATGGTAGACGGCATACAACGAAGCAATGTTGGCCAGCAGCACCTGGGCGGTGCAGATGTTCGAGTTGGCTTTTTCCCGACGGATGTGCTGCTCGCGGGTTTGCAGGGCCATGCGCAACGCCGGGTTGCCGCGGGCGTCACGGGAAACGCCGATGATCCGCCCCGGCATTGCCCGCTTGTACCCTTCGCGGGTGGCGAAGAACGCCGCGTGCGGTCCGCCGTAGCCCATCGGTACGCCAAAGCGCTGGGCGCTGCCGAGCACCACGTCGGCACCGAGTTCCCCCGGCGGGGTCAGCACCAACAGGGCGAGCAGGTCGCTGGCGACGCAGGCCAGCGCCTGTTGACCGTGCAACGCCTCGATAAGCGGGCGCAGGTCGCGGATCTCGCCACGACTGTCCGGGTATTGCAGCAAGGCGCCGAACACCGCGTGGGCGGCAAGATTGTCCGGCTCGTCGACGACCAGTTCGAAACCGAACGCCTCGGCGCGGGTGCGCAACACCGAAACGGTCTGCGGATGGCAATGCGCATCGACGAAGAACCGGTTGCTCCTGGCCTTCGCCACCCGCCTGGCCAGGGCCATGGCCTCGGCGGCGGCAGTGGCTTCGTCGAGCAGCGAGGCGCTGGCCAGGTCGAGTCCGGTGAGGTCGATGGTCAGCTGCTGGAAATTCAGCAGCGCTTCCAGGCGGCCCTGGGCGATTTCCGGCTGGTAGGGCGTATAGGCGGTGTACCAGCCGGGATTCTCCAGCACGTTGCGGAGGATCACCGGCGGCGTCACGGTGCCGTAGTAGCCCATGCCGATCAGGCTGGTCCAGCGCTGGTTGAGCCCGGCGTAGCCGCGCAGGCGCGCCAGGGCGGCCTGTTCGTCGAGCGCGGCGGGCAGTTCCAGCGGCCGGTTGAGGCGGATCGCCGGCGGCACCGTCTGCACGATCAGTTCGGCGCGAGTGGAAACTCCGAGGAAATCCAGCATGGCCTGCTGTTCCGCCGGATCGGGGCCGAGGTGGCGGCGCAGGAAGGCATCGGCGGGCTGGAGCTGGGCGAGGGACGGCGTCTGCGACATGGCTTCGGTCTCGTTGGGGGCGGCATCGCCCTGCCAGCGATCGTCGCCGAACGGATATCGAATGAGAAAGCAACGACGGCGAAAACGCATTTCGCCGCTGCAAAAAGAACAAAGCCTCGAATGATCGAGGCCTTGTCCAAGGATAGCGGGCTTTGTCGCGACTACGCGGCGGCTCAGCCTTCCGCGTCGACGGCGGCCTGGTAGCCAGCGGCGTCGAGCAGCTTGTCCAGCTCGGCCGGATTGCTCGGCTTGAGCTTGAAGAACCAGGACGCGTACGGATCGTTGTTGACGTCTTCCGGGGTGTCGGCCAGAGCTTCGTTGATAGCGATGACTTCGCCGCCGATCGGCGAATAGATGTCGGAGGCGGCCTTCACCGACTCGACCACGCCCGCTTCCTGGCCGGCGGCGAGGGTCTTGCCCAGCTCCGGCAGCTCGATGAAGACCACATCGCCAAGGGCTTCCTGGGCATGGTCGGAAATGCCCACGGTAACGCTGCCGTCGGCTTCCAGACGAGCCCATTCGTGGCTCTGGGCGTAACGCAGTTCGGCGGGAATATTGCTCATCTTGTTTTCCTCGAAGTCGGGGGCGACGGCGGTCGCCATTGCCAGGTTAGATCAGGGGCTTGCCGTGACGCACGAAACTGGGCTGGACCACCCGTACCGGGTACCACTTGCCGCGGATTTCCACCTCGGCGCGGTCGCCGGTGGCGGCCGGCACGCGGGCCAGCGCGATGGACTTGTTCAGGGTAGGCGAAAAGCTGCCGCTGGTGATCTCCCCCTCACCAATGCCAGCTACCCGCACCACCTGGTGGGCGCGCAGCACGCCGCGCTCCTCCAGAACCAGGCCGACCAGCTTCGGCTGGTCGCCGGCGGCCTTCTGCGCTTCCAGCGCGCGGCGGCCGACGAAGTCCCGCGCAACCGGCTCCCAGGCTACGGTCCAGCCCATGTTGGCGGCAAGCGGGGAAACGCTTTCGTCCATGTCCTGGCCGTAGAGATTGAGCCCGGCCTCCAGGCGCAGCGTATCGCGCGCCCCCAGGCCCGCCGGGGAGATCCCGGCGCCAACCAGCTCGTTGAGGAAGCCCGGCGCCTCGGCGGCCGGCAGCATGATCTCCAGGCCGTCCTCGCCGGTGTAGCCGGTGCGGGCGATGAACCAGTCGCCCTCGGCACGGCCCTGGAACGGCTTGAGTTCGCGAATCAGCGCGGCGCGTGCCGGGGATACCAGTTCGGAGCTGTGCACGCGGGCGTTGGGGCCCTGGATGGCGAGCATCGCCAGGTCGCCGCGTTCCTGCAGGTCGACCTTGAAGCCGGCGGCCTGCGCCTGCATCCAGGCGATGTCCTTGTCGCGGGTGGAGGCGTTGACCACCACCCGGTAGCCGTTCTCGGTCAGGTAGACGATCAGGTCGTCGACCACCCCGCCCTCTTCGTTGAGCATCGCGCTGTAGAGCGCCTTGCCGGTCTCGCCGAGGCGCGCCACGTCGTTCGCCAGGAGATGCTGCAGATAGGCCGTGGCCTGCTCGCCGGCGACGTCGACCACGGTCATGTGGGACACGTCGAAGACGCCGCAGTCACGCCGGACCTGATGGTGCTCCTCGACCTGCGAACCGTAGTGCAGCGGCATGTCCCAACCGCCGAAATCGACCATCTTGGCGCCGAGCGCGACGTGCAGCTCGTAAAGCGGGGTGCGCAATCCCATGGGTATTCTCCTTCCGGGCGTAGCGGGTGCCGTCGGCAGGGACCGCCGGCACGAAATCGCGCGCATTGTAGCCGCAAGCCCCGGAGCAGGACACCATGGAAGCGTGCCGCGATCCGTGCATAGACCCTATGGCCTGCATGGATACTAGGCTCAGCGATCGGAATGATGGGCAGAACGACGAATCAACCCGACCACCGGTAGCAGGCCGACCAGCACCAGGGTCAAGGCCGGCAGCGAGGCGCGCGCCCATTCGCCCTCGCTGGTCATCTCGAAGATCCGTACGGCCAGGGTGTCCCAACCGAAGGGACGCATCAGCAGGGTCGCCGGCATCTCCTTGAGCACGTCGACGAACACCAGCAGCGCGGCGCTCAGCGAGGCCGGCAGCAACAGCGGCAGGTAGACCCGCAGGAACAGCAGCGGGCCGCCCACGCCGAGGCTGCGCGAGGCTTCCGGCAGCGACGGGCGGATCCGCGCCAGCCCGCTTTCCAGCGGCCCGTAGGCCACCGCCATGAAACGGATCAGGTAGGCCAGCAGCAGGGCGAACAGACTGCCCAGCAGCAGCGGCTTGCCGGCGCCGCCGAGGGCGCTGGAAAGCGGGATCACCCAGTGATTGTCCAGCCAACTGAAGGCCAGCATGATCGAGACCGCCAGGACCGAGCCCGGCAGCGCATAACCGAGGTTGCCCAGGCCCACCGCGCCGCGGATAGCGCGGGTCGGCGCCAGGCGCACGGCGAAGGCCAGCAACAGGGCCACGGCGACCGTCGCCAGCGCGGCGATGCCGCCCAGCGTCAGGGTGTGGCCGATCAGGTCCCAGTAGCGCTCGTCGAGGTCGAAACGGCCCTGGCGCCAGAACCAGACAACCAGTTGCGCCACGGGAATCACGAAGGCGCAGAGGAACACCAGCCCGCACCAGGCGCTCGCCGCCAGCGCCCTGGCGCCGCGCAGGCGGTACAGCGGCGCGCCGCGCGGACGCTCGCTGGCGGCCTTGGCTCGGCCTCGCGTGTGGCGCTCGCCGAGCAGCACCAGGCATACCCCGAGCAACAACAGGCTGGCCAGCTGGGCGGCGCTGGAGAGGCTGTAGAAGCCGTACCAGGTCTTGTAGATGGCGGTGGTGAAGGTGTCGAAGTTGAACACCGATACCGCGCCGAAGTCGGCCAGGGTTTCCATCACCGCCAGCGCCAGGCCGGCGCCGATCGCCGGCCGCGCCATCGGCAGAGCGACCCGCAGGAACGCCTGCCAGGGCGACAGGCCGAGAACCCGCGCGGCTTCCATCAGGCCCTTGCCCTGGGCGATGAAGGCGCTGCGCGCGAGCAGGTAGACATAGGGATAGAACACCAACACCAGGACCAGGATCACCCCGCCGGTGGAGCGTACGCGCGGCAACCGCAGGCCGCTGCCAAACCACTCGCGCAGCAGGCTCTGCACCGGTCCGGCGAAATCCAGCAGGCCGACGAAGACGAACGCCAGGACGTAGGCCGGGATCGCGAACGGCAACATCAGCGCCCAGTCCAGCCAGCGCCGCCCGGGGAATTCGCAGAGGCTGGTGAGCCAGGCCAGGCTGACCCCGAGCAGAGTCACGCCGATGCCGACGCCGAGCACCAGGGTCAGGGTGTTGCCGAGCAGGCGCGGCAACTGGGTATCCCACAGGTGGCTCCAGATTTCCCGGTCGATCTCCAGCCAGCTCAGCAGCAGCACGCTGAGCGGCAGCAGCACCAGCGCGGCAACGGTGAAGGTGATGGGGTACCAGCGGCGGGGAGCGGGATGGGCCACGAAATCCTCGGTGCGGAACGAACGACGCCCCGCTCGGACGAGCCGGGGCGCCGAGTATAACCGGCGGTCAGTTCCAGCCGGCGCGGTCCATCAGGCGAATCGCCTCGGCCTGGCGCTTGCCGGCGACTTCCACCGGGATGCTGTCGGCCTTGAAGCTGCCCCAGCTGGCGACTTCGGCTGACGGCGCGACCTGCGGGTTGGCCGGGAATTCCTGGTTGATCCCGGCGAACAGCGCCTGGGCGTCGGGCCCGGTCATCCATTCCACCAGCGCCTTGGCTGCCTCGGGATGCGGCGCGTGGCGGGTCAGGCCGATGCCCGACAGGTTGACGTGGACGCCGCGGTCGGCCTGGTTCGGCCAGAACAGCTTGACCCGCAGGTTCGGGTTCTGCTTGTGCAGGCGTCCGTAGTAGTAGGTATTGACGATGCCGACGTCGCACTGGCCGGCGTCCACCGCCTGGATCACCGCGTTGTCGTCGGCGAATACGTCGGTGGCCAGGTTGTTCACCCAGCCCTGGAGGATTTCCTCGGTCTTCTGCGCCCCGTGGGTCTCGATCAGGGTGCCGGTCAGCGACTGGTTGTAGACCTTCTTCGCCGTGCGCAGGCACAGGCGGCCTTCCCATTGCTTGTCGGCCAGGGCTTCGTAGGTGCTCAGCTCTTCCGGCTTGACCCGCTCGGTGGAGTAGACGATGGTCCGCGCGCGCAGCGACAGTCCGGTCCAGCTATCGGTGCTGGAACGATACTGCGAGGGAATGTTCCGTTCGATGGTGGCCGACTTGAACGGTTGCAGCAGGCCCATCTGCTCGGCCTGCCAGAGGTTGCCGGCGTCCACGGTGAGCAGCAGGTCGGCCGGGGTGTTCGCGCCTTCGGCCTTGATCCGCGCCATCAGCGGCGCTTCCTTGTCGGTGATGAACTTGACCTTCACGCCGGTCTTGCTGGTGTAGGCATCGAACACCGGCTTGATCAGCTCGTCGATACGCGAGGAATACACCACCACTTCGTCGGCGGCCTGGGCCAGGCCGGTGATGCCCAGGGCCAGGGCGGCGAGTAGAGCTTTGCTTGCCTGCATGAAGAACAGCCTCGTCAGCGGAACGTAGGCACGAATGATAAGAAATCTCGCTTGCGAACCCGCGCGACTAAATGTGTCGGGGTGTTTCGCCTGCGTCCAGGCCGCCGAGGATGGCGAGAAACGCCTCCACCGCGGCGCTGCGGCCATGGCGGCGGGTGAAGACGAGGAAATCGGCCAGCGCCTCGGGCTCGGCCAGCGGGCGATAGACGACTCCGGCCCGGGCCAGCGCGGTGCTGCAACGCGGCACCAGGGCAACGCCCTGGCCGGCCGCGACCAGGGCGATGATCGAGGTGATCTGGCGTCCGGCCGGTCCCCTCGTCAGCGCCAGCCCGGCCTTCCGGTAGAGGCGCTCGATCAGTTCGTTGAGGCCGGAGCCGTAGTCCAGCGGAAACAGGATCAGCGGCCGATCACGCAGATCGTACAGGCCGATCCGCTCTTGCCGCGCCAGCGGATCGCCGTTGGGCACGGCCACCACCAGCGGCTCGCCGCCCAGGGCCAGCACCTCGATGCCGACCTGGCCTTCCGGCGGCGGCAGGCGCCCCAGCCCCACATCGATGCCGCCTTCGGCGATCTGCGCCCATTGCGCCGCCGAAGCGCCTTCGAGCAGCTCCAGTTGCACCTCCGGATGGCGCTCGCGGAACAGTCGGATCGCCTCGGTGAACAGGTCCGACAGGGCGATGGAGCTGGCGTAGCCGAGGGTCAGGTGGCCGGCCAGCCCCTGCGCCAACTTGCGGGCGAAGCCGGCGGTGCGCTCCAGTTGGTCCAGCAGGCCGCGTGCGTAAGGCAGGAACAGGCTGCCCTCGGCGGTGAGGGTCACCGCCCGGCTGGAGCGGTCGAACAGGCGAAAGCCCAGCTCTTCCTCCAGCGCGGATATCTGCCGGGTCAAGGGCGGCTGCGCCATGTGCAGGCGCTGGGCGGCGCGGCCGAAATGCAGGGTTTCGGCAACGGCTGCGAAGCAGCGCAGGCGGCGTAGGTCGAGCATGCGGTTCCTCGGTATCGATCGGTCCTGAATCGGTATTGGCCAGCCCGTCGGGAGCGCCCCTATAACAGGGGGTTTCTCGTCCAGGCAGAGCGTTCCATGAATTCGTCCCAGGGTTTCCCCCGCCTCGCGCTGTTTCTCTGCGGTTGCGCTGCGTTCCTCAATCTCTATACCACCCAGGGCATCTTCGACGAACTGGCGGCGAGCTTCCACATCAGCGCCCATCAATCGAACTGGAGCATCACCGCCACTACCCTGGCGGTGGCCCTCGCCGCGCCCTTCGTCGGCCGGCTCAGCGGCGGCCGCGAGCGCAGCCGGGTGATCGCCTTCGCCGCCAGCCTGCTCTGCGTGCCCATGCTGCTGGCCGCCCATGCCGGCAGCTTCGCCGCCTTCCTGCTCTGGCGCTTCGCCGAGGGGATGCTGATTCCCCTGCTGTTCGCCAGCAGCGTGGCCTACATCAGCGAGCGCTGGAGCGGCGGCGCGGTCATCGAGCTGACCAGCCTCTATGTCGCCGGGACCATCCTCGGCGGCTTCGCCGGACGCTTCCTCACCGGCCTGCTGACCGAGGAGTGGGATTGGCGCGTCGCCTTCCGGATCCTCGCCGGGCTGACCCTGCTCATCGCCGTCGCCATCCGCGCGCTGCTCCCTGCCAATTCTGGCAGGCACTCGCCCGCACCCGGGAAACGCCCCTTAGTATCCCGTGAACTGTTCCGGGCTCCGCTGCTGTCGTCCTACGCGGTGGGGTTCTGTGTCCTCTTTTCCCAGGTCGCCATGTTCACCTATATCGGCATCCATCTCAGCCGTCCGCCGTACAGCCTGGACACCGCTCAGCTCGGCTCGATCTACGCGGTGTTCCTCCTCGCCCTGCTGGTGATTCCCGCCAGCGGCCGCCTGGCCCGCGCCCGCCCGCACCGCCAGTTGCTGCTGGGCGCATCGCTGCTGGGCGTCTGCGGCTCGCTGCTGACCCTGGCGCCGGGCCTGCCGACGATTCTCGTCGGCCTGGCTCTCAGCGCCACCGGCGTGTTCCTCGCACAGTCCACGGTCAACGCTTTCACCGCCAGCAACGCCGGGACCGACAAGGCCGGCGCCGTCGGCCTCTACCTGGCCTGCTACTACGCCGGCGGCAGCTTCGGCGCGGTGCTGCCGGCGCCATTCTGGGACCGCTGGGGCTGGCCGGGCTGCCTGGGCCTGATCCTCCTGGCCCAGTTGCTGCCGTTGCTGCTGACCCGCTACGGCTGGTCCGCACCACAGGCCGAACGCGCGGCCCTGCGCGCGTCGCAAGGAAGACCGTAACCATCGCAAGAACAACAAGAACCGACAGGAGGTTAGCCATGAACCATGTCATCACCCCCCACAGCAAGCTGCTCGGCGTCATCGAGCCAGTCCTCAACGACATGCCCGCCGGCCCCCTGCGCCATGCGCTGTTCCGGGCCTTCTGGGACGAGACGGCGTCGTTGCTGGACATCGAGGACGCCTTCGCCCGGGTCACCGCCCGGCGCCAGGCGGTCGAGCCGCTGCGCAAGTTCTTCGCCAGCTGGTCGAAGACCAACAACTCGGCGGCCAGCGTTTCCGGGTTGGCCAATCGCCTGACCCTGCTGGCCCGTTCGGAACAGGGTTCGGCAGCGGCAGACCAGCTCTATCGAGCCTGCGGCAGCCTACAACGGATCACCGACGAAGACCTCGGCGCCCTCGGCAACACCGTGCATGCCGATCTTTTCTACACCATGGCCACCACCCTTTGCGGCGACGACCGCTGGCTGCTGCGCGAGAACTGCCTGCCTTCGGCGCAGGCGTTCAAGGACTGGACCGACCGCCAGCGCCTGCGCGAGCGCGACCTGATGCAGGGACTGCTGACCACGCTGGTACACGAGGTCTATACCCACGGCGAGGTGGAGTACATCCACCCGCTGTACAAGGAATGGTTCAGCCGCGACATGGGCGTACCCGCCGAACGCGCCCGCGCCACCGTGGCCTGGGTAACGGTGCACACCGGCGGCACCGAGAGCAATCACTTCGCCCACGCCACGGCGGCGGTGAACGCCTTCGTCGAGGCGATGGAAATCGAGGTGAACGAAGAAGCCGCGCGCAACCTGTTCGGGCTCTACCTGCGCAACAAGGCGCAGGTCATGCGTGACTGCGCGGCGATGTTCTGAGGACTGGCGGCCCTCCCGTCAGGGGAGCCGCCCCGCTCAGACTCGTGCCAGCGCCGGCAGGTCGCCGCTGAGGCCAAGCGCCTGGCGGACGAACAGCGCCTTGGCCTCGTGATGGCCGTCGACCAGGCGCAGGCCGGCGTTGCGCAGCCAGCGCAGCGGCAACCGGTCGGCCTGGAACAGGCGTTCGAAGCCTTCCATCGCCGTCATCATGCCCAGGTTGTGCGGCATCCGCCGCCGCTCGAAGCGACTCAGCACGCGTTCGTCGGCAAGCCGTTCGCCGCGCTCCAGGGCATGCAACAGGACCTCGGACAGCACCGCCGCATCGAGGAAACCCAGGTTCACGCCCTGTCCGGCCAGCGGGTGGATGGTGTGCGCAGCGTCGCCGACCAGCGCCAGGCCTGGCTCGACGTAACGCTTGGCGTGCCGCTGGCGCAGCGGGATGCACAGGCGCCGGTCGGCATGCAGGATGGCGCCCAGGCGCTGTTCGAAAGCTTCGCCGAGGGCGGCGCGGAAGCCATCCTCGTCCAGCGCCATCAGCCGTTCTGCCTGTTCCGGGGTGGTCGACCAGACGATCGAGCACCAGTGTTCGTCGCCGCGGTCCGGCAGGGGCAGGAAGGCCAGCGGGCCGTCGTCGGTGAAGCGCTGCCAGGCGGTTGCGCGGTGCGCGTTCTCGCAGCGCACGCTGGTGACGATGGCGTGGTGCAGGTAATCCCATTCGCGGGTGGCGCAGCCGGCCAGGCGGCGTACCGCCGAGTTGGCGCCGTCGGCGGCGACCACCAGCGGCGCGCGCAGCTGACGGCCGTCGGCCAGGGTCAGCAGCCAGTCGTCACCGGAGTGGCGCATCTGTTCCAGGCGCGCGTTGGCCAGCAGGCCGGTGGTGGAATCGTGCAGGCGTTCCAGCAGGGCGTCCTGCACCACCCGGTTCTCGACGATATGGCCGAGCACCTCGGCGTGCACGCTGGCGGCGCTGAAGCCGATCCGCCCGGTGCCGGAGCCATCCCACACCTGCATCTCGCGATAGGGCTCGGCGCGGCGCGCGACGATGCCGTCCCAGGCGTGCAGGCGCTGGAGAATCCGCCGGCTGGCTTCGGACAGCGCACTGACCCGCGGCTCGTAGGGCGCCTCCGGCTTGAACGGCGCCACGTCGAGCGAGCCGCCGTCCACCAGCAGCACCTCCAGGCCGCTGCCCTCCAGGGCCAGGGCCAGGGCGCTACCGACCATGCCGGCGCCGACGATGACCAGATCCGCGTGCATATCCTCGTTCTCCACTCGTGGGCCCTCTTCAGGCCGCGTTCCGCAGGCGCGGCTTAAGCCGCACGTACAGGGTTTTCTGAACCCGCGCCACCAGGGTGCCGGCGGCGTCGCGCACTTCGGCGTGCAGCCGGGGCAGGTACTTCTCGCCGCCGGCGGTCCGCTCGCGGACCTCGTCGAGCAGCTTCTGGTCGATGCTGAAATGCGCATACACCGGGCCCTTGCCCGGGCTGACGAACTCGATGTTGGCCGCCTTGTCCCAGACCACGTAGTCGCGGCCCAGGTTCTCCATCAGCATCAACATGAAGAACGGGTCGGTCATCGCGTAGAGGCTGCCACCGAACTGGGTGCCTACATAGTTGCGATTGAGCCGGTTCAGGCCCATGCGCACCCGAACCTCGCGGAAATCGCCGGCGATGTGCCGCACACGGATGCCCGCCCCCAGGAAGGGCGGGTAGAGGTTCATGGCGAAGCGCAGCAGGCGGGCCTTGCGCGCCCTCGACCAGACCGGCATGGCGCTACAGCGGCCGCGCGCCGAGGCCCATGGCCTGACGGGCGAACCAGCGCTTGGCCGGCGGCAGCAGGTCGAGCCCGAGCAGGCCGAGGTTGCGCCCGGCGCCGAGCAGCGCGCGGTCGTTGGAGAACAGCCGGGTCACCCGGTCGGAGAAGCCGACGGTCATCTGCTGGTCCAGGCGCTGCCCATCGAGGTAGCGCTGCAGCACGGCGAACTCGCCCAGCGGCGCGTCGTCGTGGAGCAGGGCGTCGACCAGCGCCAGGGTGTCGCGCAACGACAGGTTGAAGCCCTGGCCGGCGATGGGGTGCAGACTGTGCGCAGCGTTGCCCAGCACCACCAGGTGCGGACGCACCTGCTCGCGGGCCTCGACCAGGTGCAAGGGGTAGCAGTACCGTGCGCCGACCTGGCGGAAGGCGCCGAGGCGGTAGCCGAAGGCAGCCTGCAGCTCGCCGAGGAAGGCCGAGTCATCGAGGCCACGCAGACGTTCGGCGTCCTTGCCTGGGCGGGTCCAGATCAGCGCGCAACGGTTCTCCGGCAACGGCAGCAGGGCCATCGGACCGCTGGGGGTGAAGCGCTCGAAGGCCTGCCCGAGGTGCGCCTCGGAGGGCGATACGTTGGCGATCAGCGCAGTCTGCCGGTACGGCGTCTGCTCCACGGCGATGCCAAGTTGTTCGCGCAGCCCGGAACGACCGCCATCGGCGAGGATCGCCAGCTCGCAATCGAGTTGCGTCTCGTCGTCGAGGGTAAGCCGGTAACCGCCCTCCCGGGCTTCCAGGGTCTTCACTTCGGCCGGGCAGTGCCAGCGCACCACCTCGGGGTCGAGCGCCTTCCACAGGCACTGGCCGAGCCAGGCGTTCTCCACCACGTAGCCCAGCGCCGGCACGCCTTCCTCGATGGCGGTCAGGCGGGTGGCGCCGAAGCGGCCGCGGTCGGAAACATGGATATGCAGGATCGGCTCGGCGCGCTCGGCGATCGCCGGCCACAGGCCGAGTCGCTCGTAGATCTGCCGGCTGCCGTAGGACAGCGCCGAAGAGCGGGCGTCGTAGCTGGGCTGGTAGGCATTGCCGGGGGCGAAGGGTTCGATCAGCACGATCGACCAGCCGCGCTCCCGAGCGCCGGCCTGCAGGGCCAGCGCCAGCGAGGCGCCGACCAGGCCCCCGCCGATGATCGCCAGGTTGACCTTGCTCATCGTCACCTCAGGCTGCCTCGCTCTTGGCCGCGGCCATCAGCGCCTCGATCTCGGCGACGGTCTTCGGCACGCCGTTGGTCAGCACTTCGCAGCCATTGCGGGTGACCACCACGTCGTCCTCGATGCGTACGCCGATACCGCGCCACTTCTTCGCCACCGAGGTATTGTCCGGGGCGATGTAGATGCCCGGCTCGACGGTCATCGCCATGCCCGGTTCGAGCACCCGCCATTCGCCGCCGACGCGGTACTCGCCGACGTCGTGCACGTCCATCCCCAGCCAGTGGCCGGCGCGGTGCATGTAGAAAGCCTTGTAGGCCTCGTGGGCGATCAGCTCGTCGACGTCGCCCTCCAGCAGGCCCAGGCGCACCAGCCCGGCGGTGATGACCCGTACGGTGGCCTCATGGGCCTCGTTCCAGTGGCGACCGGGGGCGATGTAGTCGAACGCCGCCATGTTGGCTTCCAGCACCAGTTCGTAGATCGCCTTCTGCTCGGGGCTGAAGCGGCCATTGGCGGGGAAGGTACGGGTGATGTCGCTGGCGTAGCAGTCGATCTCGCAGCCGGCATCGATCAGGATCAGGTCGCCGTCCTTGATCGCCGCATCGTTCTCGCGGTAGTGCAGGATGCAGGCGTTGCGTCCGGCGGCGACGATCGAGCCGTAGGCCGGCATCTTCGCCCCGCCCTTGCGGAACTCGTATTCCAGTTCGGCTTCCAGGTGGTACTCGAACAGCCCCGGCCGGCACACCTCCATCGCCCGGATGTGCGCCCGGGCGGAGACCTCGGCG
This sequence comes from Pseudomonas sp. YA1, assembly GCF_058680555.1. NCBI lineage: Bacteria > Pseudomonadati > Pseudomonadota > Gammaproteobacteria > Pseudomonadales > Pseudomonadaceae > Pseudomonas > Pseudomonas sp. YA1. The sequence goes on along the minus strand of NZ_JBZWBG010000005.1, from coordinate 80,664 downwards.
GCGTAGCGCATGACCTTCACTTCGTTGGCGCTCTTGTACAGCCGCTGGTCGTGCAGCAGATGGTCGAGGGCAACGAACTCGTTCGGCGGCTGCGCGCCCTGGCGGGCCTTGGAGCGGATCACGTTGATCCAGTCCATCAGCCGGCGGTCGAAGTCGGGATTGGCGCCAAGGGCGTAGTAGACCCGGTCGCGGCCTTCGATCAGGCCGGGCAGGATGTCGTCGATATCGCCGATGGGAAAGGCGTCGTCGGCGCCGTACTGGCCGATCGCACCGTCCTGGCCGGCGCGCAGGCCGTCCCACAGTTCACGCTCCGGATCCCGCTCGCGGCAGAACAGCACGTATTCGCCGTGGGCACGGCCGGGAATCAGCGCCATCACCGCCTCCGGCTCGGGGAAGCCGGTGAGGTACTGGAAGTCGCTGTCCTGGCGGTAGACATGCTCGACGTCGCGATTGCGGATGTACATCGGCGCCGCCGGCAGGATGGCGATGCTGTTGGGTTCCATCTGCGCCATCAGCGCCTTGCGCCGACGTGCGTACTCCGACTTGGGGATACGGATCATGCAGAAACCTCAGTGCAGTGAAGGCTTGGGAGCGGGCTCCAGCGGCTTGCCGCACTCGGCGAACAGCAGCAGCGGAGCGACCCGCAGGTATTCCATGACTTCCATATAGTCCGTCTCGCCGTCCTCGCTGTCTTCCAGCTGGCCCTGGACCTGGGCGATGGCGGCCATGTCCTGCAGCACTTCCTCGGCCTCGCCGGTCAGGCTGCCTTCGCGGGCGGTGAGGCCGAAGCCGGCGAGGAAACCCTGGCACCATTGGCCGAGCGCCTCGGTGCGCTGGGCGAGCGGGGTTTCGTCGTCGGGCAGGAGCATGACGACGGCGACCTCGCCGGCGGAAAAGTCCTGCCGGACCATGCCGAGCAGGCCGGACAACGCGGCCTTGAGTCGTTCGCCCGGCGCGCCGCCGAGCAGTTCGGCGGCGGCGTGTTGCCAGGCGGCCTCGTCGAAGCCGGCGCCGGCGCAGACCCGACCCAGCAGATGGCCGTGCAGTTCGGCCGGCGAGACCGGCATGGCCGCCTCGGCGAGAAGGGAGGAAAAGGCGCTGTAGGCGGAATTCTGAGTGGACATCTCGGGACCCTGACGGCTGGGCGCCATTGGGGCGCTACACGTGAAATGAAGATGGTTATCCTAGCACCGCCCGCCCCGGCAAGACCATGCGACCGGTTGCCGGCGCGCCGGCCCGGCCGGGGCATTGGCCCCGACCGGGGACGATCCTATATAGTTGTCCAATCACCCCAATTCCCAAGCGAGAGCCCATGGAAGACGCCGATCTGCAATTGTTGACGGCCAAGTTCGACCAGTTGCTCCAGAAGCTGGAACAGCTCAAGGCGGAGAACCGGCTGCTGCGGGCGAACGAAAAGTCCTGGCGCGAAGAGCGCGCTCATCTGATCGAAAAGAACGAAATGGCGAGACACAAGGTCGAAGCGATGATTTTGCGTCTGAAAGCCTTGGAGCAGGACACATGAGCCAGTCGAATACCCTCACCGTGCAGATTCTCGACAAGGAATACTGCATCAATTGCCCGGACGACGAGCGCGCCAACCTGGAAAGCGCCGCCCGTTACCTGGACGGCAAGATGCGCGAGATCCGCTCCAGCGGCAAAGTCATCGGCGCCGACCGGGTTGCCGTGATGGCCGCCCTCAACATCACCCACGACCTGCTGCACCGCAAGGAGCGCCTGGACCAGGAAAGCAGCTCGACCCGCGAGCGCGTGCGCGAACTGCTCGATCGCGTCGACCGCGCCCTGGCGAATCCGGCCGATGCCGGCGAAGCCTGACCCGGGCGCGGCCAATTCGGGTATACTGGCCTCCGCTCCCTGGTGTGTTGGCCAGTCGGTGATGTCCCTGAGCCGATAACTGCAACAACGGAGGTTGCCAGTTGGACCGGTGTGCATGTCCGCACGACGGAAAGCCTTAAGGTCTACTGCAACCGCCACCTTGAACTTTCGGGTTCAAGGGCTAACCCGACAGCGGCACGACCGGGGAGCTACCTTTCCACATGATCGAATCGCAAGACCTCAGCCGCCCGGCCCTGCGCCGCAAGCTCCGCCAGGCGCGCCGCGCGCTCTCCCCCCTGCAGCAACGCCTCGCCGCCCGCGCCCTCTATCGACAACTGGCGCAGCATCCCCTTTTTCGCCGTGCCCGCCATATCGCCCTGTACCTGCCCAACGACGGCGAGATCGACCCGCGTCCGCTGCTGCGTGCGGCGCAGAAGCGCGGCAAGGCCACCTACCTGCCGGTGCTGGCGCCCTGGCCGCGGACGCGCATGGTGTTCCAGCGGGTCGGCAGCGGCGAACGCTGGACCCGCAACCGCTTCCGCATCAGCGAACCGCTGGCCGACGCCGGCCGCCAGCGCAAGGCCTGGGCGCTGGACCTGGTACTGCTGCCGCTGGTGGGGTTCGACGAACAGGGCGGGCGCCTGGGCATGGGCGGCGGCTTCTACGACCGCAGCCTGGCCTACCTGGCGAGGCGCAAAAATGGTCACAAACCGACGCTGATCGGCCTGGCCCATGAATGTCAGAAGGTGGATCGACTGGCGCTGGCCAGCTGGGACATTCCCCTGGCGGGAACGGTGACCGATGCGGGCTGGTATGTGGCAGGGAAACGCTAGGAAGGAGGGAGAACCCTGGGTACCGCGTTCCATGCGATACCCGGCGAGTCTTACGGCTGTTGCGTCACCTGGGCGGGCGTACTGGCCTGTCGTTCCCAGAGGCTCTGGGTATAACCGGTGGTGACGACCCCAAGTCCGAAGATGATGACCAAAACCCACAGCAAGTCTGGCTTGCGCTTCATCGATTGCCTCCCCCTTCCAGGCAATTTTCGAGGCCGGTCCTTGCGATTATCTTATCGCCTGAGCACCCTGCCCCGCTGAAAAACGGCATTTTCCGATAAGCTGAAGTCATACGCAATTACACCGGCGACCGGTGGTCACGCGCAGACGTTTCCTACGTACATCTACGAAAGAGGAGCAAAGTTCATGCCTGCCTACTGGCTGATGAAATCCGAGCCGGACGAACTCTCGATCCGCGACCTGCAGCGCCTCGGAACCGCCCGCTGGGATGGCGTGCGCAACTACCAGGCGCGCAACTTCATCCGCAGCATGAACCCCGGCGACCTGTTTTTCTTCTACCACTCCAGTTGCCCGCAGCCCGGCATCGCCGGTATCGCCCGCATCGAAGGCGAAGCCTACCCCGATCCCACGGCCCTGGATCCCGCCAGCCCTTACCACGACCCCAAGGCCAGCGCCGAGAAGAATCCCTGGAGCGCCCGCGACGTCAGCTTCGTCGAAGCCTTCGCCGAGGTCGTTCCACTGGCCCGGCTGAAGGCGCAGGACGCCCTGGCCAACCTCGCCCTGGTGCAGAAGGGCAGCCGTCTCTCGGTGATGCCGGTCAGCGCCGAGGAATGGCAGGCGATCCTGCCGCTGGCGAAACGCTGAAGCCATCGCTCAGGCCATCTGCGAGATGGTCCGGCGGAAACGCCAGAGCGCGCCGAAGAAGAACGCCGAACCGATCGCCACGATGCCGGCGAACTGCGGCCAGACGATGTCGAAACCGGCGCCGCGGAACAGGATCGCCTGGGCCAGGCTGACGAAATGCGTGGTCGGAGCCGCCAGCATGATGTTCTGCACCAGTTCCGGCATGCTTTCCCGTGGCGTGCTGCCGCCCGAAAGGATGTTCAGCGGCAACAGCACGAGGATGGTCAGCAGCCCGAGCTGCGGCATCGAGCGCGCCACCGTGCCGAGGAATATGCCCATGGAGGTGGTGGCGAACAGATGCAATCCGGCGCCGAGCAGGAACAGCCCCACCGAGCCACTGATCGGCACGTCCAGCCAGCCACGCACCACCCACTGCAACGAGAGCCCCGCCGCCACCAGCACCACCAGCCCCATCGACCAGACCTTGGCCATCATGATCTCGAAGGCCGACAGCGGCATCACCAGCAGGTGCTCGACGGTGCCGTGCTCGCGCTCGCGGATCAGCGCGGCGCCGGTGAGGATGATCGACAGCATGGTGATCTGGTTGATCACTTCCATCACCCCGCCGAACCAGGCCTGGGTCAGGTTCGGGTTGAACTCCATGCGCACCTCGATCTGCGCCGGCATGCTCGGCTCCGCGCGGTAGCGGCTGACGAACTCGCGCACCTCGGTGGCGACGATGTTCTGGATGTAGCCCGCGCCGGAGAACGCCTGCCCGGTCTGGGTCGCGTCGACGTTGACCTGGATCGAGGGCTTGCGCCCGGCCAGCACGTCGCGCTGGAAGTCCGGCGGGATATCGAGGGTGAAGGTATACAGGCCGACGTCCATGCCGCGATCCATCTCGGCATGCCCGATCATTTCCGGCGGCCGGAAGTATGGGGGCTGGAAGGCATTGACGATACGCGACGAGAGTTGCGAGCGGTCCTCGTCGACCACCGCGATCGGCGCGTGATGCAAGGTTTCCGGAATACCGGTGGCGGAACTGTAGACGCCCAGGGTGAAGGCCCAGACGATCAGTGCCAGCATCGCGTAGTCGCGGCCGAGGCTGCGGAACTCCTTGATGCCCAGGTTGAAGATGTTGGCCAGGCTGCGCATCGCTCAGTCCTCCTGCTTCTTCAGGCAGGCCACGCTGAGCAGGGTCAGCACCACGATGGAAGCGGCAAGCGGCAGGTAGTAGGCCCAGAGATCGGGCAGGCCCAGCGATTTGGAAAAGGCGCCGCGGCTGACCACCAGGAAATGCGAGGTCGGATAGAGCTTGCCGATCCAGGCCGCCGCACCTTCCAGCGAGGACACCGGGTGGATCAGCCCGGAGAACTGGATCGCCGGGATCATGGTGGCGATCGCCACGCCGAATACAGCGGCGATCTGGCTGCGCATGAACGTCGAGAGGAACAGCCCGAGGCCGGTGCTGGTGACCACATAGAGGAAAGCGCCGATGGTCAACGCCAGGAAGCTGCCCTTGAGCGGCACGCGAAATACCACGATGGCCAGGACCAGCATCAGCAGGAAGTTGATCATGCCCATGGCGACGTAGGGCAGCTGCTTGCCGACCAGGAACTCCAGGCGCGTCACCGGGGTGACATAGAGGTTGGTGATCGAACCCAGTTCCTTTTCGCGCACCACGCCGAGGGCGGTGAGCATGGCCGGGATCATGATCAGCAGCAGCGGGATCACCGCCGGCACCATCGCCTTCAGGCTTTCCACGTCGGGGTTGTAGCGATAGCGCACCTCGGTGCTGGCCGCCGCGCTGACCTCGGCCCCACCCGCCTGCCGCGAGAGGTCCGCCAGGTAGCTGGTGTGCAGGCCCTGCACGTAGCCGAGCACGGTGTTGGCACGGGTCGGCATCGCTCCGTCGATCCACACGCCGATGGCCGGATCGGAGCCACGCTTGAGATCGCGCCCGAAGTTCGGCGGGATCTCCACCGCCAGGCTCAGTTCGCCGCTGCGCAGGCGCCGGTCGAGGTCGTCCGGGTCGGTGATCGGCGCATGTTCGACGAAATAGCGCGAGCCGGCGATGTTCAGCGCATAGGCCTGGCTGGTGGTGGTCTGGTCACGGTCGAGGACCGCCCAGGAGAGGTCCTCGACGTCCATGTTGATGCCGTAGCCGATGATGAACATCAGCAGCGCGGTGCCGAGCAGGGCCAGGGTCAGGCGGATCGGGTCGCGGCGCAGTTCCATGGCTTCGCGGCGCGCATAACTGAACAGCCGCAGGGGGCTGAAGCGTTCGCGTTGCGCCTGGCGCCCCTGGCCATCACCTGGCTGCTCCGCGACGGCCGGCGCCTCGGCCGGTTGCGCTGGCGCGGCGGCGCCGGCGGCTTCTTCCAGGTACGCGATGAAGGTCGCTTCCAGGGTCGGCAGGCCGCGCTGGCGCACCAGCTCATCGGGAGTATCGCTGGCCAGTACCTTGCCGGCATGCATCAGCGAGATGCGATCGCAGCGCTGGGCCTCGTTCATGAAGTGGGTGGAAATGAAGATGGTCACCCCGTCGCGGCGCGACAGCTCGACCATCAGTTCCCAGAAGCCGTCGCGAGCCACCGGATCGACCCCCGAAGTGGGCTCGTCGAGGATCAGGATCTCCGGCTTGTGGATCACCGCCACCGCCAGCGACAGGCGCTGGCGAATGCCCAGCGGCAGGTCGTCGGGCAGCTCGTCGGCAACCTTCTCCAGATCGAAGCGCCGGAGCATTTCGCCGACCCGTGCCGGGATGCCATCCGCCGGCAGGTGGAACAGCCGGGCGTGCAGCACCAGGTTCTGCCGCACGCTCAGCTCGGCATACAGGGAGAAGGCCTGGGACATGTAGCCGACCCGGCGACGGGTCGCCATGTCGCTGGCGTCCACCGGCTGGCCGAACAGCGCGCACGTGCCTTCGCTGGCCGGCAGCAGGCCGGTGAGCATCTTCATGGTGGTGGACTTGCCGCAGCCGTTGGAGCCGAGGAAGCCGAAGATTTCCCCACGCTCGATACGGAAGCTGACGTGATCGACCGCGACGAAGTCGCCGAAACGACAGGTCAGGCCCTCGGCCTCGATGGCGATCCGCGGCGCGCCTTCGCTCTGCGGTCGCGGCGGGATCACCAATCGATGGTGGCCGGCGCGCTTGCTTTCCGGCAGCAGGGCGATGAACGCCGACTCGAGGCTCTGCGTCCCGGTACGCTCGCGCAACTCCTGCGGCGTACCGGTGGCCAGGACCTTTCCATCATCCATCGCCACCAGCCAGTCGAAGCGCTCGGCTTCCTCCATGTAGGCGGTGGCGACCAGCACGCTCATGCCTTCGCGGCCCGCGCGGATACGGCCGATCAGTTCCCAGAACTGGTTGCGCGACAGCGGGTCGACGCCGGTGGTCGGCTCGTCGAGGATCAGCAGGTCGGGATCGTGGATCAGCGCGCAGCACAGCCCGAGCTTCTGCTTCATGCCGCCGGACAGCTTGCCCGCAGGACGCTCGGCGAACGGCGCCAATCCGGTGCTTTGCAGCAGATCGGCGATGCGCCGCTCGCGCTCGGCCTTGTCGTGGCCGAACAGCCGACCGAAGAAGTCGACGTTCTCGAACACCGAGAGCGTCGGGTAGAGGTTCTTGCCCAGCCCCTGGGGCATGTAGGCGATGCGCGGGCAGACCGCCCGGCGGTGGCGGCGGTCGCGCATGTCGCCATCGAGCACGCGGATCTCGCCATCCTGCATCTTCCGTGCGCCGGCCAGCAGCGCCAGCAGGCTGGACTTGCCGACCCCGTCCGGACCGATCAGGCCGACCATGCGGTTGGCCGGGATATCCAGGCTGACGTCGTCCACCGCGCGCGTCTCGCCGTAGCGCAGCGAAACGCCCCGGAGGCTCGCCACGCCGCTCCCGCCAGCGGTCATTGCGGAACCTTGATCTGCAGGTTGGCCGGCCACTCGACCTCAGGGTCCAGTCGCAGGTAGGCCATTCCGGGCACGCCGGTCTTGACGTAGGTGATGTATTTTTCCAGCAGCGCCGGATCGAGCCGCGCCTTGACCCGGAACATCAGCTTCTCCCGCTCGTTGGCGGTTTCCACCGTTTTCGGGGTGAACTGGGCGACGCTGGCGACATAGGAAACCTTGGCCGGGATCACGTAGTCCGGCACCGCGTCGATCACCAAGCGCACTTCCTGGCCCAGTCCGACCCTGCCGGCCTGCATGGATGGCAGGAAGAAAGTCATGTAGACGTCGGCCAGGTCGACCATGTTGAGCAGCTTGCCACCGGCCGGCAGCACTTCCCCCGGCTGTGCCACGCGGTACTGCACGCGGCCGTTGCGCGGCGCCTTGAGCAGGCTGTCGTCGATATCCGCCTGGAGCCGGGCGACGCTGGCCTTGGCCGCCTCGATGGCCGACTGCGCCTCGATTACCTGGGAACGCCCGGCCTCGATCGCCGCCTGCGCCGAAATCACTTGCGAGCGAGCCGCGGACAACGCCGCCTGGGCGCTCTGCAGGGTCGCCCGATCGTCGTCGAGTTGCTGTTGCGGCAGGGCATTGCGCTTGACCAGCGCCTCGGTACGGGTGAAGCGCTTCTGCGCCGCTGTCAGCTCGGCCTGGCGCTGCGCCACCACGGCCTGGGCGGTGCTCTTCTCGCTCTCGCGCTGGGCCACCAGCGAGGTCGCGGTGAGCTTGGCGTTCTCCGCCTGGCGCACCTGGGCCTGGGCCTGGGCCAACTGCGCCTCGAGCACCTGGGTATCCATCCGCGCGACGATTTCGCCGGCCTTGACGAAGTCGCCCTCGTCGACCTTGATCTCGGCGACCCGCCCGGGAAGCTTGGCCGCCACATCCACCTCGGTGGCCTCGATGCGTCCGTTGCCGCTGGCGAATCCCTCGCCCAGGCCGGTCGGTCGCGATACCTGCCAGACCAGCACGCCTACGCCGAGCAGCGCCGCCACGATCAAGGCACGGCTCAGCCACCGTTTGCTTTCCTGTTTCATCCCTTCTCCTCGCACGTCCGGCCAGGCCGCGGCGATGGCGCTCACGCTGGAAAGCGCGGCCGCCGCGGACTTCACTGGCTCGATTGTCCCTCCAGGGCGGCGCGCGGGTGTTGATGCACGTCAGACGCGCCCGACCGAACCTCACAGGAAAGCAGAATCCCCGGTGCCTCGCATCCGGGAGCGCGGGACAGAACGGATAGTTGACCTCAGGGCTGGACGATGAGGTTGTTGAACAGCAGGTCGGTCACCAGCGGCTTGCCCTCTTCCTGCTCGAGGGTCTGCTGGACCTGCTTCAGCGCCTCCTGGCGCAGGCCTTCCTTGGCCTCGACCGTACCCAGGCTCTGGTCGGTCTGCTGGGCGAACAGCATGATCAACTGGTTGCGGATCAAGGGCTCGTGATGCTCGACCTTGGTCGCCGCGTCCTTGTCGGCCACCTGCAGGGCGATGTCGGCCTTGTAGTACTGCAGGCGCGGCCCGCTGCCGTAGTTGCCGACCAGCGCCGGGGTCAGGTCGACGTAGACCGGCTTGTTCGCGCCCTCGCCTTCCGGCGCGGCCTCCTCGGCCGAGGCGAACGACGGGAACAGACTCAGGCACAGGGCCAGCGACAGGGCAATGGGGGTTCTCACGGGCGCATCTCCTCGACGAATGCCGGCAAGCATAGCCAGACTCTCGGCCGGGCCCAAGCCCGGGGTTTATGGACAACCATCAGTTGCGGCGATGCTGATTGACCCCCGGCGTCTCCCTCCTACACTGGCCGGACCGCAAACTGGAGCGTCCCCGATGAAAGCCGTCCTCTGCAAAGCCTTCGGCCCGGCCAGCAGCCTGGTCCTGGAAGAAATCGCCAGCCCGAGCCCGGCGAAGAACGAAGTCCTCCTCGATGTGCACGCCGCCGGGGTCAACTTCCCCGACACCCTGATCATCGAGGGCAAGTACCAGTTCAAACCGCCCTTCCCCTTCTCCCCGGGCGGCGAGGCGGCCGGGGTGGTCGCCGCGGTCGGCGAAAAGGTCGCCCACGTCAGGCCCGGCGACCGGGTCATGGCCCTGACCGGCTGGGGCAGCTTCGCCGAGCAGGTCAAGGTGCCCGGCTATAACGTGATGCCGATACCCGAAGGCATGGACTTCGCCAGCGCCGCCGCCTTCGGCATGACCTACGGCACCTCGATGCACGCCCTGAAACAGCGCGCCAACCTGCAACCCGGCGAGACCCTGCTGGTGCTCGGCGCTTCCGGCGGGGTCGGGCTGGCTGCCGTGGAGATCGGCAAGGCCATGGGCGCCCGGGTGATCGCTGCCGCCAGTACCCCCGACAAGCTCGCCGTGGCCAAGGCCGCCGGCGCCGACGAACTGATCAACTACAGCGAAGGTAGCCTGCGCGAGCAGCTCAAGGCCTTGACCGGCGGCCAGGGCGTCGATGTGATCTACGATCCGGTGGGCGGCGAACTGTTCGAGGAGGCCTTCCGCAGCATCGCCTGGAACGGACGGATGCTGGTGGTCGGCTTCGCCAGCGGCAGCATCCCTTCGCTGCCGGCCAACCTGACCCTGCTCAAGGGCGCCTCGCTGGTCGGCGTGTTCTGGGGATCGTTCGCCCAACGCCAGCCGCAGGACAACGCTGACAACTTCCGCCAGCTGTTCGCCTGGCACGCCGAAGGCAAGCTGAAGCCGCTGGTGTCGCAGCGCTTCCCGCTGGAACGGGCCGGCGACGCTATCGACGCCCTCGGCCAGCGCAAGGCGGTCGGCAAGGTGGTGGTGGAGGTTCGCTGAGCCACGAAGGCGGCGAGTATTGCCTCCCGCACCTGCGGAGAGAGGCATGGCGGGCCGGAGCGATACACCGGCCGAGGCCCACGCTGTCAGATGTTTTTCCCCTATGAAGGCCCCGGTTTCCGACCGGGGCTTTCTTATTTCCGACCAATGCACTCAACCTGTAACATTTCCGCTATTTTTTCATTTACGAAAAATGTAGTGTTCGCAACCGCGTAAAAAGGCGCGACACAACAACAAGCGGAGCTCGCGATGTTCGGAATCTTTCGTCCCGCGCCACACCAGGCGCCACTGCCCGATGCCGAGGTGGACAGCACCTACCGGCGCCTGCGCTGGCAGATCTTCGCCGGTATCTTCATCGGCTACGCGGGTTACTACCTGCTGCGCAAGAACTTCTCCCTGGCCATGCCCTACCTCATCGAGGACGGCTACAGTCGCGGCCAGCTGGGCGTCGCGATGTCGGCCATCGCCATCGCCTACGGCCTGTCGAAATTCATCATGGGCCTGGTCTCGGACCGTTCCAACCCACGGGTCTTCCTGCCGTTCGGCCTGTTGGTGTCGGCGGCGGTGATGTTCATTTTCGGATTCGCGCACTGGGCTACCTCCAGCGTCGCCATCATGTTCGTCCTGCTCTTCATCAACGGCTGGGCCCAGGGCATGGGCTGGCCGCCGAGCGGACGGACCATGGTCCACTGGTGGTCGCAGAAGGAGCGCGGCAGCGTGGTCTCGGTGTGGAACGTTGCCCACAATGTCGGCGGCGGCCTGATCGGCCCGCTGTTCCTGCTCGGCCTGGCGCTGTTCGGCGACTGGCGCTCGGCCTTCTACGTGCCGGCCATCGTCGCCGTGGGCGTAGCCGTGTTCGCCTATTTCGCCATGCGCGACACCCCGCAATCCTGCGGCCTGCCGCCGATCGAGAAGCACAAGGACGACTACCCCGAAGGCTACGACGAACACCACGAGCGCGAGCTGTCGACCAAGGAGATCTTCGTCACCTACGTGCTGCGCAACAAGCTGCTCTGGTACATCGCCCTGGCCAACGTGTTCGTCTACCTGCTGCGCTACGGTGTGCTCGACTGGGCGCCGACCTACCTCAAGGAGGCCAAGCACTTCAACGTCGACAAGTCGTCCTGGGCGTACTTCTTCTACGAATGGGCGGGGATTCCCGGCACCCTGCTCTGCGGCTGGCTGTCGGACAAGCTGTTCAAGGGCAATCGCGGCGCCACCGGCGTGGTGTTCATGATCCTGGTGACCGTCGGCACCCTGATCTACTGGCTGAACCCGGCCGGCAACCCGGCGATCGACATGGCCGCGCTGATCATGATCGGCTTCCTGATCTACGGCCCGGTGATGCTGATCGGCTTGCAGGCCCTGGAGCTGGCACCGAAGAAAGCGGCCGGCACCGCCGCCGGCTTCACCGGTCTGTTCGGCTACCTCGGCGGCTCGGTGGCAGCCAACGCCCTGGTCGGCTACACGGTGGACCACTTCGGCTGGGACGGTGGCTTCAAGCTGCTGATCGGCGCCTGCCTGCTGGCCATCCTGTTCCTCTGCCTGACCCTGCGCAAACCCGCGGTCCAGGCCGCGCCGCAGCAAGCCGGCTGATGACGCGGCGGCTCCGGCGCCAGGCCGGAGCCGCGTTCAGTCCCGCGGCGCGTAGGCGAACACGTCGGCGCGCATCTGGTGCGCGTCCATCCCTGCTTCGACCAGGGCATCCAGGGTCGCGTAGACCATCGCCGGCGAGCCGCTGGCATACACATGCAGGCTCGACAGGTCGGCGAAATCCTCGCGCACCGCCTCGTGCAGCAAGCCGCAACGCCCCTCCCAGCCACAGAGGTCGCTGACCACCCGGTGCAGGAACAGGTTCGGCAGGCCTTCCCACTCCGTCCAGTGCGGCAGTCGGTAGAAATCCTCCGGACGCCGAACGCCCCAGTAGAGATGTACAGGATGGGCGAAGCCGGCGGCGCGGCAGTGCTCGATCAGGCTGTGCATCTGCGACATGCCGGTTCCCGCGGCGATCAGCACCAGCGGACCGTCGGGCAGTTCCGCCAGGTGCGCGTCGCCGAACGGCAGCTGGACCCGTGCCAGGCGCTCGCGCTGCAACTGCGCGATCAGCGCGACGGCACTGTCTTCCTTGGCCAGGATGTGCAACTCAAGGTCGCGTCCCGCATGCGGCGCGGAGGCCAGGGAAAACGCCGCGCTGTCGCCGCCGTCACGCTCCAGCAACAGGTACTGCCCGGCGTGATAGCGTGGCGGCTTGCCGGCCGGCGCGCGCAGGCCGACCCGGTAGACGTCGCCGCCGACCTCTTCGCAGAAGCTCAACTGGCAGGTCAGCTTGCGCAGAGGCAGTTCACCCGGCGCCAGCACCCCGTCCCAATGCAGCACACAGTCTTCCAGCGGCTCGGCGAGGCAGGTGAAGAGTTCGCCATGATCGCGTACCTCGCCGTTCTGGCGTACCCGCCCCTCCACCAGCAGCGCCGCGCAGATATGGCAGTTGCCGTTGCGGCAGCTCTGCGGACAGTCGTAGCCAAGCCGCCGGGCGCCATCGAGGATGCGTTCCCCCGGCAGCAGCTCGAGGCAGGCGCCGGACGGTTGCAGGACGATACGCATCAGTCGATCCCGAGGCTCAACCAGAGCGCGTCGATGCGCCGTGTCACCGCTTCGTCCTTGACGATGGCGCGTCCCCATTCGCGGCTGGTCTCGCCCGGCCACTTGTGGGTGGCATCAAGCCCCATCTTCGAGCCGAGGCCGGAGACCGGCGAGGCGAAGTCGAGGTAGTCGATGGGCGTGTTGTCGATCATCACCGTGTCGCGCTTGGGGTCCATCCGCGTGGTGATGGCCCAGATCACATCGTTCCAGTCGCGCGCATCGATGTCATCGTCGGTGACGATGACGAACTTGGTGTACATGAACTGCCGCAGGAACGACCAGACCCCGAGCATCACGCGCTTGGCGTGCCCTGGGTACTGCTTCTTCATGGTCACCACCGCCATCCGGTAGGAACAACCTTCCGGCGGCAGGTAGAAATCGACGATTTCCGGGAACTGCTTCTGCAGGATCGGCACGAACACTTCGTTCAGTGCCACCCCGAGGATCGCCGGCTCGTCCGGCGGACGCCCGGTGTAGGTGCTGTGGTAGATCGGTTTCTGCCGGCGGGTGACGCGCTCGACGGTGAACACCGGGAAGCGATCGACCTCGTTGTAGTAGCCGGTGTGATCGCCATAGGGACCTTCGTCGGCCATCTCGCCGGGGTGGATCACCCCTTCGAGGACGATCTCGGCGCTGGCCGGCACCTGCAAGTCGCTGCCGCGACACTTGACCAGCTCGGTACGATGCCCGCGCAACAGGCCGGCGAAAGCGTATTCGGAAAGGGTGTCCGGCACCGGCGTCACCGCACCGAGGATGGTCGCCGGATCGGCGCCCAGCGCCACGGCTACCGGATAGGGCTGGCCCGGATGCTTCTGGCACCACTCGCGGTAGTCCAGTGCGCCGCCGCGATGGCTGAGCCAGCGCATGATCACCTTGTTGCGACCGATCACCTGCTGGCGGTAGATGCCCAGGTTCTGCCGTTCCTTGTTCGGCCCGCGGGTAACGGTCAGGCCCCAGGTGATCAGCGGCCCGACATCGCCCGGCCAGCAGGTCTGGACCGGCAGCCGGCCGAGGTCGACGTCCTCGCCCTCCTCGACCACTTCCTGGCAGGGGGCATCCTTGAGCACCTTCGGCGCCATGGACAGGACCTTCCTGTACATCGGCAGCTTGGCCCAGGCGTCCTTGAGGCCCTTCGGCGGCTCGGGCTCCTTGAGTTGCGCCAGCAGCTTGCCGATCTCGCGCAGCGCGCCGACGTCCTCGGCGCCCATGCCCAGCGCCACGCGCTCCGGCGTACCGAACAGGTTGCCGAGTACCGGCATGTCGAAGCCGGTCGGCTTTTCGAACAGCAATGCCGGGCCCTTGGCGCGCAACGTGCGGTCGCACACCTCGGTCATCTCGAGCACGGGGGAAATCGGCACCTGGATGCGCTTCAACGCACCGCGCTGCTCCAGCTGGGCGATGAAATCGCGGAGATCCTTGAACGTCATTGGCCTAACCATTCACTGCAAGACCCCACATCCTACCTGCTCCCGGCCCATCCGGCAGCAGGCAAACGCGGCATTCGGTCACTGCTGGCTGGCGATCCGCGAGTCGTCGAGGCTCTGTAGCATCGGTTCGAACAAAGGCCCGAGTTCATGGGCCCCCTGGGTCGAAAGGTGGTTGTTATCCATGTACAGCGACCAGCCATCACGTTCGGCGAAACAATCCAGGCCATCGCAGAGCACGCTGGAGGGGTCGATCACGCTCACCCGCGGGTTGCCTTCGGCCAGCGCATCGAACAGCGCATTCACGTAGGCGACGCGCGCGGCGTGCTCAGCGAAGGGAAAACGTGCGCGCCCGACATCCTCCCCGCTCAGACTCAGCCGCACCAGCCGCGCCGGTGCCTTGAATGGCAGCAGCGGTACGTCCTTGACCAGCCAGACATGTACGTCGGCCGCGTTCAGCCTTTCGATCATCCCGCTCAAGCGTTGCCGCAGCAGCGCCTCGGCGATCGAGCTGTCCGGCGTGTCGTCCGGCTCGCGGAGAATGTTGCGGGTGCCGTCCTGCGAGTCGCCGTAGACATACATGTCCCAGCGCCCGGCGAGGATCACCCCGCCCGGCCGCTGCTGTTCGACGAACTCGAGCATCTGCTGGTTGAAACGCAGGCAATTGTCCTTTTCCAACATCCCCAGCAACGGCGGACAGCCCGCCAGCGAAGCCTGCCAGATCGGCAGTCGGCGACTGGTAGCCAGTTCGCGCAGCAGCGGGCTCAACGCCGCGGAATGGCTGTCGCCCCAACTGACCAGCAGCGGTCGTTCGGCAGCCAGTTCCGCCGGGAAGCGGCAGATGCTTTCCTGACTGAGCGCCTTCTTGTCGAACATGCAGTCGGTCTGCCCATCGCGCCACTTGGACGCCTTGGCATAACGCAAGGCTTCCTCGGAAAGACGCGACGGCACGCCGTCGTAATGCCGCACCAACTGGCCGACGACTCCCAGCAGCAGCAAGCTGCACAGCGCCGCGCCAAGCATCTGCCGGCGCCCGGCGAACAGCTTGCGCTCGCGGAACGGTGCCTCGACGTAGTACAGCGACAGTGCCGCCAGGCCGATGCTCGCCGCCAGCAACCCCAGGCGTGCCGGCAGGCCCAGGGTTTCCAGTGCGTGGTACTGGACGAAGACGTACAGCGGCCAGTGCCAGAGGTACAGCGAATAGGAGATCAGACCGAACCAGACCAGCGGTTGCCAGCCCAGCAGGCGGCGAGCCCAAGTGTCGCCGGTGCCGTTGGCCCAGATCAGCAGGGCGGTGCCAAGCACCGCCGGCAGTGCCGCGAGGCCGGGGAAAGGAGTGTCGCTGTCGTAGAAGAACACCGGCAGGAGAATCGCCGCTATCCCGAGGGTGGCCGCCAGTTGCAGGGACCATTGCGAATGACCGCGGCTACCGCCCGGCAGCAACGCCAGCGCGGCACCCGCCAGGAGTTCCCAGGCGCGCATCGGCAGGAGGAAGAAGGCACTGCCAGGTCGCTGGCTCACCGCCCAGACGCTGGCCGCCAGCGATAGCGCCAGGACCGCGAGGAGGATGGCGAGCCGCCAGCGCAGCAGACGCCCGGAGATCGCGGCCAGCAGTAGAGGGAAGAGAATGTAGAACTGCTCTTCCACCGACAACGACCAGGTATGCAATAGCGGCTTGAATTCGGACGCGGCGTCGAAATAGCCATCCTGCTTCCAGAACAGGATGTTCGAGGCGAACATCGTCTGGTAACGCACCGAACGACCCAATTGCTCGTAGTCCCGCGGTTCCATCAGGAACCAGCCGGCCGCCAGGCTGACGGCCATCATAACGAACAAAGCGGGGAGGATGCGTCGCGCCCGGCGAGCCCAGAAATCGACGAAGCTGAAACGCCCGGCCTGCCGATCGCGCCGGATGATCGAAGTGATCAGGTAGCCGGAAATCACCAGAAAGACATCGACGCCGACATACCCGCCGGTGAAACCGCCCAAGCCCAAGTGATAGAACACCACCGGCAAGATGGCCAGTGCGCGCAATCCATCGATATCTCTTCGATAAGGCAGGCTCGACATCTATTTTTCTCCAGGCATGAAAAAAGGCGCTCCGGTCAAACCGGAGCGCCTTCTTCAATTCCCTGGAAGACTACTTCCGTTTCATCGAGTCGAAGAACTCATCGTTGGTCTTGGTCTGCTTGAGCTTGTCGATGAGGAATTCGATCGCGGAGATCTCGTCCATCGGGTGCAGGATCTTGCGCAGGATCCACATGCGCTGGAGCTCGTCCTCGCTGGTCAGCAGCTCTTCGCGGCGGGTACCCGAACGGTTGATGTTGATGGCCGGGAACACGCGCTTCTCGGCGATCTTGCGATCCAATGGGAGTTCCATGTTGCCGGTACCCTTGAATTCCTCGTAGATCACCTCGTCCATCTTCGAGCCGGTTTCCACCAACGCCGTGGCGAGAATCGTAAGAGAACCGCCCTCTTCGATGTTCCGCGCGGCGCCGAAGAAGCGCTTCGGCTTCTCCAGGGCATGGGCGTCGACACCGCCGGTGAGCACCTTGCCGGAGCTGGGGATCACGGTGTTGTAGGCCCGCGCCAGACGGGTGATGGAGTCGAGCAGGATGACCACGTCCTTCTTGTGCTCGACCAGGCGCTTGGCCTTCTCGATCACCATCTCGGCGACCTGTACGTGACGGGTCGGCGGTTCGTCAAAGGTCGAGGCGACCACTTCGCCGCGCACGGTGCGCTGCATTTCGGTCACTTCCTCAGGGCGCTCGTCGATCAGCAGTACGATCAGGTGGCATTCGGGGTTGTTGCGGGTGATGTTGCTGGCGATGTTCTGCAGCATGATGGTCTTGCCCGCCTTCGGCGGCGCCACGATCAGGCCGCGCTGGCCCTTGCCGATCGGCGCGCAGAGATCGATGACGCGGCCGGTCAGGTCTTCGGTGGAGCCGTTGCCGGCTTCCATCTTCATCCGCTCGTTGGGGAACAGCGGCGTCAGGTTCTCGAAGAGAATCTTGTTCTTCGCATTCTCCGGACGATCGAAGTTGATCGAGTCGACCTTGAGCAGGGCGAAGTAGCGTTCGCCCTCTTTCGGCGGCCGGATCTTGCCGATGATGGTGTCGCCCGTGCGCAGGTTGAAGCGCCGGATCTGGCTCGGCGAGACATAGATGTCGTCGGGGCCGGCCAGGTAGGAAGAGTCGGCGGAGCGCAGGAAGCCGAAGCCGTCCTGAAGAATCTCCAGCACGCCATCGCCGGAGATCTCTTCACCACTTTTCGCGTGCTTCTTCAGCAGGGCGAAGATGATGTCCTGCTTGCGCGAACGGGCCATGTTTTCCAGGCCCATGGCATCGGACATTTCCAGCAGTTCGGCAATCGGCTTTTGCTTGAGTTCGGTCAGATTCATAGGAAAGAGATAGGTACGCAGAAAGAGGAATTGGAGAAAGCGTCGAGCTTGGGAAAGCCGTGTCGCAAGGGGGCGACAGGAGCGCTAGAAAGTTCGAGTAGGAAGTGCGTCCGGGACGGCATGCAGAAGGCGACGGAAAAAACGTCGCGAACCCGAATTTAACACCGTGGCCGCGTGGCGTCTATAGAAACGCAAAAAAAAGCCCCGCGAATCGCGGGGCTTTCCAGCGAGGCCTGGGCCCGGCTCAGATATTGGCGTCGAGGAAGGCCGCCAACTGCGACTTGGACAGTGCGCCGACCTTGGTCGCCTCGACATTGCCGTCCTTGAACAGCATCAGGGTAGGGATGCCACGCACGCCGTACTTCGGCGGGGTGTCCTGGTTCTCGTCGATGTTCAGCTTGCAGACCTTCAGCTTGCCCTGATAGTCCCTGGCGACTTCGTCCAGCACCGGCGCGATCATCTTGCACGGACCGCACCACTCGGCCCAGTAGTCCACCAGCACAGGGCCGTCGGCCTTCAGCACGTCCTGCTCGAAGCTGGCATCAGTAACGTTGACGATATGTTCGCTCATGAAATCTCTCCGTAGTCGGACGCGAATTGAAACGCGAAAGTGCCGACCATCATATCCCGCCTTGACCCTCGCCGGAAGGCGCAGCCGATTGAGAGTCTCTATCGTTGGTCGGCTGATTCCCGATTGATCGGCTGCCGCATTGGCGACCCTCGCCCTATCGTGGCAGGATGGCGCAGTTTTCCAATGGACTTGCAAAGCATGCCGCAAAAACCTGCCGAGGCATTCCCGCTGATTGCCGCCCTGGACCTGGGTTCCAACAGTTTCCACCTCTGTCTGGCCAAGGCCAATATCCACGGCGAAGTCCGCATCCTCGAACGGCTGGGCGAGAAGGTTCAACTGGCCGCCGGCCTCGACGAGGAGCGCAATCTCAGCGAGGAGGCCACCCAGCGTGGCCTCGACTGCCTACGCCGCTTCGCCCAGTTCATCAGCGGCATGCCCCAGGGTTCCGTACGCGTGGTCGCGACCAACGCCTTGCGCGAGGCGCGCAACCGCAGCGATTTCATCCGTCGTGCGGAAGAGGTTCTCGGCCATCCCGTGGAAGTCATCTCCGGCCGCGAGGAAGCCCGCCTGATCTACCTCGGCGTCGCCAACAGCATGCCCGACAGCGGCGGTCGCCGGCTGGTCAGCGACATCGGCGGCGGCAGCACCGAGTTCATCATCGGCCAGGGTTTCGAGTCCGAGCTGCGGGAAAGCCTGCAGATGGGTTGCGTCAGCTACACCCAACGCTACTTCCGCGACGGCAAGATCACCCCGGCCCGCTACGCCCAGGCGTACACCGCCGCACGCCTGGAACTGATGGGCATCGAGAACAGCCTGCGGCGCCTCGGCTGGCAACAGGCGGTCGGCGCCTCCGGCACCATCCGCGCAGTGGCGCTGGCGATCAAGGCCGGCGGCCACGGCAACGGCGAGATCAGCCCGGACGGACTGGCCTGGCTGAAGCGCAAGGTGCTCAAGCTCGGCGACGTGGAGAAGCTCGATCTGGAAGGGATCAAGCCGGACCGCCGGACCATCTTCCCGGCCGGACTGGCCATTCTCGAAGCGATCTTCGACGCGCTGGAACTGGAGCAGATGGTTCACTCCGAGGGCGCCCTGCGCGAAGGCGTTCTCTACGACCTGGTCGGCCGTCACCAGCACGAGGACGTGCGCGAACGCACCATCAGTTCGCTGATGCAGCGCTACCACGTCGATCCGGAGCAGGCTTCGCGGGTGGAGGCCAAGGCCCTCAAGGTGCTTGCCGAAGTCGGCGACGCCTGGGAGCTGAACGACGAACTGCACCGCGACCTGCTGAGCTGGGGCGCACGGGTCCACGAGATCGGCCTGGACATCGCCCATTACCACTACCACAAGCACGGCGCCTACCTGATCGAGCACTCCGACCTGGCTGGCTTCTCGCGCCAGGACCAGCAGATGCTGTCGCTACTGGTACGCGGCCACCGCCGCAACATTCCGGCGGATAAGCTGGCGGAGTTCGCCGCGGAAGGCGACAAGTTGGTGCGCCTGTGCATCGTGCTGCGCTTCGCGATCCTCTTCCACCACATTCGCGGCACCCAGGAAATGCCCTCGGTGCGCCTGAAGGCAGAGCCCAAGAGCCTTTCGGTGACCTTCCCCGAGGGCTGGCTGGAAGCCAACCCGCTGACCCAGGCCGACTTCGCCCAGGAAGCCGAATGGCTCAAGCGGGTCGGCTACAGCCTCAACGTGCGGTAAGCACCGGCGCGGCCAGCTTCTCCAGCAGGGTCGCCTGGGTATTGCGGGGGTTCTGGTTACCGGTGGGACTGAGCCGCTGGTAGCTACCGTCGGCCTGCAACACCCAGGCCTGGGTGTTGTCGGTCAGATACGTTTCCAGTTCCTTCTTGACCCGCTGCACCAGCTTCTTGCCTTCCACCGGGAAGCAGGTCTCGACGCGCATGTCGAGGTTGCGCTCCATCCAGTCGGCGCTGGAGAGATAGAGCTTCTCGTCGCCGCCGTTGAGGAAGTAGTAGATGCGGCTGTGCTCGAGGAAGCGTCCGATGATCGAGCGCACGTGGATATTGTGCGAGACCCCCGGGATGCCTGGCCGCAGGCAGCACATGCCACGCACCACCAGGTCGATCCTGACCCCGGCCTGGCTGGCCTTGTACAGGGCGCGGATGACCTTCGGATCGGTCAGCGAGTTGACCTTGGCCATGATGTGCGCCGGCTGGCCGAGCGCCGCCTGGGCCGCCTCGCGGTTGATCATTTCCAGCAGGTTCTTCTTCAGGGTGAACGGCGCATGCAACAGCTTCTTCATGCGCAGCGTCTTGCCCATCCCGATCAGCTGGTTGAACAGCTTGTGCAGGTCCTCGCAGAGCGCCACGTCGGCGGTCAGCAGGCTGTAGTCGGTGTACAGGCGAGCGTTGCCGGCATGGTAGTTGCCGGTGCCCAGGTGCGCGTAGCGGCGCAATTCGCCGTCCTCGCGACGAAGGATCAGCATCATCTTGGCGTGGGTCTTGAAGCCGACCACGCCGTAGATCACTACCGCGCCGGCCTGTTGCAGGCGGCTGGCCAGTTGCAGGTTGGACTCTTCGTCGAAGCGGGCGCGCAGCTCGATCACCGCGGTGACCTCCTTGCCGTTGCGTGCCGCCTCAACCAGGGCGTCGACGATCTCCGAGTTGGCGCCGCTGCGGTACAGGGTCTGCTTGATCGCCAGCACGTTCGGATCCTTGGCGGCCTGGCGCAGCAGGTCGATCACCGGGGTGAAGGACTCGAACGGGTGCATCAGCAACACATCGAGCTTGCTGAGGACGTTGAAGAGGTTTTCCTTCTTCTGCAAAAGACGCGGGATCGCCGGGGTGAAGGGCGGGTACTGCAGCTCCGGATGGCTTTCCAGGCCGGTGACGCTGAACAGGCGGGTCAGGTTGACCGGGCCGCTGACCTTGTACAACTCGCTTTCGGACAGGCCGAACTGCTTGAGCAGGTAGTTGGTCAGGTTCTGCGGGCAGGTATCCACCACCTCCAGGCGTACCGCGTCCCCGTAGCGACGCGAGAACAGCTCGCCGCGCAGCGCACGGGCCAGGTCCTCGACATCCTCGGTGTCCACCGACAGGTCGGCGTTGCGGGTCAGGCGGAACTGGTAGCAGCCCTTCACCTTCATGCCGGGGAACAGGTCGTCGGCGTGGGCGTGGATCATCGACGACAGGAACACGTAGTTGTCGCCCTCGCCGCCAACGTCTTCCGGCAGCTTGATGATCCGTGGCAGCAGGCGCGGCGCCGGGATGATCGCCAGGCCGGAGTCGCGACCGAAGGCATCCATCCCCTCCAGCTCGACGATGAAGTTGAGGCTCTTGTTCACCAGCAGCGGGAACGGGTGGGTCGGGTCGAGGCCGATCGGGGTGATGATCGGCGCGATCTCGTCGCGGAAGAAGCGCCGCACCCAGGTCTTGATCTTCAGCGTCCAGTGACGCCGGCGGATGAAGCGGATCTGGTGCTTGGCCAGCTCCGGCAACAGGGTCTCGTTGAGGATCCGGTACTGCCGCGACACCTGCTCGTGGACCAGCTCGCTGATCCGCGCCAGGGCCTGGTGCGGCAGCAGGCCGTCGGCGCCGGCCTGCTCGCGGGCGAAGGTGATCTGCTTCTTCAGGCCGGCGATGCGGATCTCGAAGAATTCGTCGAGGTTGCTCGAGAAGATGAGGAGGAACTTCAGCCGCTCCAGGAGCGGGTAGGACTCGTCCAGCGCCTGTTCCAGCACGCGGATGTTGAACTGCAACTGGGAGAGCTCGCGATGAATGTACAGGCTGCTGTCATCCACGCTGGGAACCACCGCAGGTGGCGTTTCCACCGGGATCGTTTCGGCCATCTTCACTTCTGCTTCGCTTTCCACGTTCGCCACTACGGTTTCGTCGGCGGCGATACGTTCGATCTCATCAAGTCCTTGCTGCGTATTCATTCATCTTCCCGAGGGGGTCAACGCCCCCGTCTTAATTGTTCTGCGGCCTGCTTGGCGAAGTAGGTCAGAATGCCATCGGCGCCGGCACGTTTGAAGGCGGTAAGGGATTCGAGGATCACCGATTCGGCCAGCCAGCCGTTCTGGATGGCGCCCATGTGCATCGCATACTCGCCGCTGACCTGGTAGACAAAGGTCGGGGCGCGGAATTCATCCTTCACCCGACGCACGATGTCGAGGTAGGGCATGCCCGGCTTGACCATCACCATGTCGGCGCCTTCGGCCAGGTCGGCGGCCACTTCGTGAAGTGCCTCGTCGCTGTTCGCCGGATCCATCTGGTAGGTGGCCTTGTTGCCCTTGCCGAGGTTCGAAGCCGAGCCGACCGCATCGCGGAACGGACCGTAGTAGGCGCTGGCGTACTTGGCCGAGTAGGCCATGATCCGCACATTGGTGTGACCGGCAGACTCCAGGGCCTCGCGGATCGCACCGATGCGACCGTCCATCATGTCCGAGGGCGCTACCACCTGGGCGCCGGCCTCGGCGTGGGACAGCGCCTGCCGTACCAGCACGTCGATGCTGACGTCGTTGAGGACGTAACCATCGTCATCCAGGATGCCGTCCTGGCCATGGGTGGTGAACGGGTCGAGCGCCACGTCGGTGATGATGCCCAGCTCCGGAAAGCGCTCGCGCAGGGCGCGGGTGGCGCGCTGGGCGATGCCTTCCGGGTTGTATGCCTCGGCGGCGTCCAGGGACTTCTTCTCCACCGGGGTCACCGGGAACAGCGCCAGCGCCGGAATGCCCAGGGCCACCCACTCTTCCGCCTCGATCAGCAACTGGTCGATGGACAGGCGCTCGACGCCGGGCATCGACGGAATGCTTTCACGCTGGTTGACCCCATCGAGGACGAACACCGGCAGGATCAGGTCGTCGACGGTGAGGACATTCTCGCGGACCAGGCGGCGGGAGAAGTCATCGCGGCGATTGCGCCGCAGGCGGGTGTAGGGATAGGCGCGGTTGGCGGGAGTGAAGCTCACGGTTTACTCCAGGGCCCAGATAACGGGCACAGTGTGACAGTTATAGTCCCTGATTATGACGGATTGGCAACAAGCGACGACAGTGACTCAAGGTCGCGGCATCCTGCCGCACCGCCAATCATCGCAAAAAGCCAGCGGCAAAGGCCATTCATTGCACAATCAATGACCTGGGCCGTGACGATCGCGCTTTCCCCACGCCCTCAACCGAGTTAGGCTGCGCGTTCATTTCGCTTCGCTGCCCCGATGATGCTCCAACAATTCCTGCAGGACTTCGGCTATTTCGCCCTTTTTCTCGGTACTTTCTTCGAGGGCGAAACCATTCTCGTGCTGGCCGGGTTCCTTGCCTTCCGCGGCTACATGCAGCTGGATACCGTGATTCTCACCGCCTTCCTCGGCAGCTACGCCGGTGACCAACTCTGGTACTTCCTCGGACGCCGCCACGGCCGCCGGTTGCTGGCGCGCAAGCCGCGCTGGCAGAAGCTCGGCGACAAGGCGCTGGACCATGTGCGCCGCCATCCTGACCTGTGGGTGCTGAGTTTCCGCTTCGTCTACGGCCTGCGTACGGTGATGCCGGTGGCCATCGGCCTGTCCGGCTATCCACCGGCCCGCTATCTTCTTCTCAACGGCATCGGCGCCATCGTCTGGGCCGCCGCGCTGGGCTCCGCCGCCTACTATTTCGGCAGCGTACTGGAAGGCATGCTCGGCAACATCAAGAAATACGAACTCATGGTCCTCGGCGGCCTGATCGTGCTGGGCCTGCTGCTCTGGCTATGGCGGCGTTTCAAGACACCGCGCGGCAACGGCGCGGGCGGCAACGCCGACAAATCCGAGTGAACCCGCGCCGGCGCGACTGAACAGCCGGCCCCTTCGCACACTCCAACTCCTTGTACCCTCCGCTCCGGCTGGCCGCCGGGGCCGGCGGCTCGCTATGCTTGCGCGATACCGACCCCGGCCAGGCCCGTCCGGTCCGGATCCTGCGTTCCCAAGGAGTAAGCCTCATGCACAAGAAAGTTGCCGTCATCCTCTCCGGTTGTGGCGTCTACGATGGCGCGGAAATCCACGAAAGCGTGATCACCCTGCTCCGCCTCAGCCAGCGCGGCGCCGAGGCACAATGCTTCGCGCCGAACATCGCCCAGCACCATGTGGTCAACCATCTGACCGGCGAGGAAATGCCGGAAAGCCGCAATGTCCTGGTCGAGTCCGCGCGTATCGCCCGCGGCGAAGTCAAGGACCTGCGCGAAGCCCGCGCCGAGGACTACGACGCGCTGATCGTGCCCGGAGGCTTCGGCGCTGCGAAGAACCTCAGCGACTTTGCCATCAACGGCGCGCAATGCCAGGTGCAGCCGGACGTGCTGGCGCTGGCCAAGGCTTTCGCCGAAGCCGGCAAGCCAGTCGGGCTGATCTGCATCGCTCCGGCGATGGCGGCGAAGATCTACGGCGCCGGCGTCCAATGCACCATCGGCAACGACGCCGACACCGCCGACGCGCTGAAGCAGATGGGTGCCGAGCACATCGACGCGCCGGTGGACGAGATCGTCGAAGACAGCGCGCGCAAGCTGGTGACCACCCCGGCCTACATGCTCGCCCAGTCGATCGCCGAAGCCGCTTCCGGGATCAACAAGCTGGTCGACCGGGTGCTCGAACTGGTGGACCAGGACAAGGCCTGATCGGCCAAGCACGAGGGCGGTCGCGCCGCCGCCCTTTTCAAATCCGTGCCGCTACGCCAGCGTGCGTCTCGAAACCATCGAATCGAGACGCCGCGATGAGCGAAACGCCCTCCCCCGCCCTGCCTGACGACGTCCACCAACTGGTGGCGGATTTCTTCCAGCGCATCCCCTTCAACCGCATGCTCGGCATCCGCGTGGCGAGCCTGGGCCGCGAGCGGGTAGTCCTCGACCTGCCGATGAAGGACGAACTGATCGGCAACTTCGTCCAGGGCATTCTCCACGGCGGGGTGATCTCCAGCCTGCTCGACGTCACCGGCGGTGCGATGGCCCTGATCGGCGCCCTCGAACGGCATCGCGAACTGCCAGGCCACGAGCGCATGGCGCGGCTGTCGAAGCTCGGCACCATCGACTTGCGCGTCGACTACCTGCGCCCGGGACGCGGCCGGACGTTCACCGCCCATGCGGTGCCGCTTCGCTCGGGCAACAAGGTCGCAGTGGTGCGCTCGGAACTGCATAGCGACGACGGCACGCTGGTCGCCGTCGGTACCGGTACCTATTTGTGCGGCTGACTCGCGCGTAGATCGGCTTCCCGCTGCAGGCGGGTGAGCAGGCGGTCCAGGGCGTTGGCGAACGCCTGGCGGTCACGCTCAGCGTAGGGCGCCTGGCCGCCGCCCATCTGCCCCTGGTCACGCAGGTCGGCCATCAGGTTGCGCATGGCCAGCTTATCGCCCATGTTCCGCGCGTCGAACTCGCGGCCGCGAGGATCGAGGGCGGCAACCTGTTTCTTGATCAGCCGATCGGCCAGCGGTACGTCGCTGCAGATCGCCAGGTCGCCCGGCTCGGCCTGCTCCACCAGGTAATCGTCAGCCGCATCCATCCCGCTTTCCACCACCACCAGACGCACGCAGGCGAACGGCGGCTTGACCTGCGGCTGGCCGGCGACCATCCAGACTTCCAGCTTGCGCTTGAGGGCGAACTTGCAGACCAGCTCCTTGGCCGCCTTGGGGCAGGCGTCGGCATCGATCCAGATACGCATGAACGGACTTCCGTAGAAATGACGACGGCCAGTATCGCACTGGCCGTCGTGGTTGCGCGAACCCGCTCAGTCGGCGGCGTTGGCCGCCGCACGCCGGCGCTCGACGATCCGGCTACGCCCGTAGAGCAGCGCGATGGCCACCAGCGCCATGGCCTGGGCCGACAGCGAATAGGCGTCGGCCTTGATCCCCAGCCAGTCGAAGTCGAAGAACGGCACCGGACGGGTGCCGATCACCCCGGCTTCCTGCAAGGCGATGACGCCATGTCCGGCAAACACCACCGAGAGCGCACAGAGCAACGCCGCGTTGATGCTGAAGAACAACCCCAGCGGCAGTTTCGCCGAGCCACGCAGGATCACCCAGGCCAGGCCGATCAGCAGGACCACGGCGGTCGCCGCGCCGCCGATCACGGCATTGTGCCCGGCCGGTCCGGCCTGCAACCAGAGGGTTTCGTAGAACAGGATGACCTCGAACAACTCGCGGTAGACCGAGAAGAACGCCAGCACTGCGAAGCCGAAGCGTCCGCCACCGCCCACCAGGCTGCTGCGGATGTAGTCCTGCCAGGCTGCCGCGTGGCGGCGGTCGTGCATCCAGACGCCGAGCCAGAGCACCATCACGCAGGCGAACAGCGAGGTGAAGCCCTCCATCAGCTCGCGCTGGGCACCGCCGATATCGATCACATAGGCGGCCAACGCCCAGGTGGCGAAGCCGGCGACGAAGGCCAGCCCCCAGCCGACGTGCACGCCACGCACGGCACTTTCCTGCCCGGTATTGCGCAGGAAGGCGAGGATGGCGGCAAGCACCAGGATTGCCTCTACCCCTTCGCGCAACAGGATCAACAGGGCGGAAACGAAACTGATGGAGAAGCTCAGCGAGTCGCCGCCAAGCTGCTCGGCGGCCTCCGCCAGCTTGCCCTTGGCCAGCTCCAGCTGTTGCGCCACCTGGGTTTCCGGGAGGCCATCGCGCAACGCCTGGCGGTAGGCCATCAGCTGCTTCTCGGTGGAGCGGCGCAAATCGGCGTCGACGTTGTCCAGCGAGCTTTCCACCAGCTCGAAGCCTTCCAGGTAGGCCGCCACCGACAGGTCGTAGGCCTGGTCGCGGTCGCCTTCGCGATAGACCGCGAAGCTCTTGTCCAGGGTGGCGGCGGTATAGTCGATCAACTGCCCAGGACCGCGCTGCTCCAGCGGCGGATGCGCACGCAAGGCGCGGAAGCTCTCCGCAGCGGCCTCGCCGTCGTGCTCGGCGACTTCGGCCGGAGTCTGCGTGGCCAGGGTCGCCAGCGGGTAGGCATGGGCCTTGTCCGGCTGCGCACTGCCAGCGCTCAGGCCGGCCACATAGCTGGCCAGGTCCCAGCGCTGGCGTTCGTCGAGCTGGTCGGCGAACGCCGGCATGTCGGTGCCGGCCACGCCCAGGCCGATGACGTTACGCAGGTCGTAGAGGCTCAGGTGGTCGAGGCGCTGGCGATCGGTGAGGTTCGCCGGCGGCGGTTCCAGGCCGATGCCGGCGGGGCCGTCGCCCTTGCCCGCATCGCCATGGCAGATCGCGCACTGCTGGGCATAGATCGGCGCTGCGCGGCTCGGGTCGGGGGTGATCGCGGGGGTCTGCACCACCTGGTAGATATCCGCCACCCGTGCCTCGAGGTTGCGCGCCTGGAGGGCCACGTCCCTTCCCGGCAAGCGCTGCTCGATGGCCTGGCGCAGGCTGGCGACGCCCCTCTCCAGCTCGGCGCGCTCGGGGCGCATCGGCAGGGTCAGGACCAATGCCTGCAGGTTGCCGACGAACTCCACCTGTTCCTGGTATTCGCTGGGGTCGACGATCTTGCCGTCAGCCACGGTCGGCGGATAGTCGGCCGCCAGGTAACTCAACAGATGCAAGGCTTGGGAGGGGTCGACGGCCGTGTCGGCAATAGCTCCAAGGCTGAACGCGCAGACCAGCGGCAGCAGCCACAGCAGGATTTTCGGAGGGTGCATGGCGAAGACGAAGTGAGAATGGAAGAGATTAAATTGTCCCTTCGCCTTCCCGCCCATGCAAGAAATACTCTGTAACAATCACGCCCGTCGGCGTGTCGGGCGGCTCAGAGCGGCGCTCGGCGTACCGTCGCCAGCAGCCCCGCGGCGCCGACGAACAGGCTGGCGAAGGTACGGTTCACCAGCTTCTGCTGGCGCGGCGAACGCAGTACGCGTAGCACGCGCGCAGCCAGTCCGGTGTAGCCGGCCATGACGATCAGGTCGACGACGATCATGGTGCCGCCCATGATCAGGTACTGCGCCAGCAACGGCTGGTGCGGGTCGATGAACTGCGGCAGCACCGCGAGCATGAAGATCACCGCCTTGGGATTGCTGGCGTTGACCAGGAAACCACGCAGCACCAAGGTCAACGGTCGCCCTAGGGGGCGTTCGCCATCGGTGCTCAAGGCCTGTGGCGGCGCCTGCCACTGGCGCACCGCCAGGTAAACCAGGTAGGCCACGCCGAACCACTTGATCAGGCTGAAAGCCAGTGCCGAGGTCGCCAGCAACGCACCGACGCCGGCGGCGACGATGGCGATCTGCAGGGCCAGGCCGATCTGCAGGCCCAGCGCGTTCCAGTAGCCTCGCGCAAAGCCGTACTGCAACCCGCAGGACATCGAGGCGATGGCTCCGGCGCCCGGCGACAGGCTGATGGCCCAGCAGGCGAGAAAGAAGGCGAACCAGGTACTGACGAGCATTGCACACCTCGGAAAGCGAACGCGGCTGGCGGCGGGAACGAAAAAGCCAGTGTGCACCAAGGCGGAGCAGCCGCACAGGTTTTCCGACCACGCGCCTCGCCCAACCTTTGCGGGCGCAACCTGGCGGACAGAAAAAACCCGGCAGATGCCGGGCTTTCCCGAGGATACGCGCTCAGCCATGTTGGGCGGACCGCCGCGATGCGGCTATTCGCCCTGGCCCCGAACGCTCTCAGTCCGGCGAACCCTTGCGCAGCTTCACCGGCTCTTCGCCGCGCTTGCGCGCCAGGGCCCCGCGCAAGCGGATGTTCAGCGCCTCCACCGCCAGGGAGAAGGCCATGGCGAAGTAGACGTAGCCTTTCGGCACGTGCACTTCGAAGGACTCGGCCACCAGCACGGTGCCGACCACGATGAGGAACGACAGGGCGAGCATCTTCAGCGACGGGTGTTTCTCGATGAAGTCGCTGATGGTGCCTGCCGCCAGCATCATCACGCCGACCGAGATGACGATCGCCGCGACCATCACCGGCACGTTCTGCACCAGACCGACGGCGGTGATCACCGAGTCCAGGGAGAAGATGATGTCGATGATCGCGATCTGGACGATGATGCCCATGAAACCGTGGGCCTTGCCGCCGCTCTTCTGCTCTTCTTCCGCGCCTTCCAGGCTGTGGTAGATCTCCATGGTGCTCTTGAACAGCAGGAACAGGCCGCCGAAGAAGAGGATCAGGTCACGCCCGGAGATGCCCTGGCCGAACAGGTGGAACAGGTCGGTGGTCAGGCGCATGACCCAGGTGATCGAGAGCAACAGCAGGATCCGCGTGCCCATGGCCAGGGCCAGGCCGAAGAAGCGCGCCTTCGGTTGCTGGGCCGGCGGCAGGCGCCCGACCAGGATCGAGATGAAGATGATGTTGTCGATGCCGAGGACGATTTCCAGGGCGGTCAGGGTCAGGAACGCGACCCAGATTTCAGGACTGGCGAGCCATTCCATAGATGGTTATTTCCCGTTTTTTGTTGGAGTTGAAAAACCTGGCCCACGCCAGCGACGCACGGCTTTCTGGAAGAACAGGCTGTTGGGAACCTGCAGCAGCGGGCCCGGCGAGCCATCCTCGAGGGTTTCTTCCAGTGTCGTATACAAGAGATTGATGGCAACCACGCGTCCGGTGACGCCCGGTTTGTCGGCGCTATCGATCAGCTCCACGCGGTCGCCGATGCGGAACGGCCCGACGGTGAAGATCAGCAACGCACAGAACAGGTTGGAGAGCACGCTCCAGATGGCGAAGAAGGCTACCGCCGCCACCGCGGCGAAACCGGTCAGCGCGGTCCACAGCACTTCGGCGGACACGCCCAGGCGCTCCAGCACCATGATCAGTGCGCTGACCATGATCAGCCAGCGCAGGCCGCCACGCAGCGGCAGGAGCAGCTCCGGCGGCACCGGATAACGCTCGCCGATACGGGTCACCGTGCGTCGGACCAGGCGCTGGAGCAGCCAGGCGACCAGCAGGATGAGCAGGATCTGCAGCGCCACCACCAGCGGCCCGCTCCAGGTCTGCGTCAACATCTGCAGGTTATCCATCACTCACTGGCCTCCAGTTCTTTCTGCAAGGCTTCGAGGGTTTCCAGGGCCTCCAGCCAACGTTCCTCCAGCTCGCCTTCGCGAACCTTCAGGCTCGATTGTTCGGACAGCAACTCGCGCAATTCGTCCTTTCGCGATACGTCGTACAGGGCGCTGTCGCCCAGCCGCGCCTCGATAGCGGCTAGCTTTTCGTGCAGGCCGCCGAGTTCGCGCTCCAGCTTGTCGGCCTCGCGCTTGTGCGGCGCCAGCTGCTGGCGCAGCGCGGCCGCTGCCTGGCGCTGGGCGCGCTTGTCGGTGCGTTCGGTCGGCGCGCCCGGCGCGGTCTCGGCCTGCGGCGCCTTGCGCGCGCGATAGTCGACCAGCCAGCGGGCGTAATCGTCGAGATCGCCATCGAACGGCACCACGCGCCCATCGGCGACCAGGAGGAATTCGTCGGTGGTGCTTTTGAGCAGGTGCCGGTCGTGGGAAACCACCAGGACCGCCCCGGAAAACTCCTGTAGAGCCAAGGTCAGGGCCAGGCGCATTTCCAGGTCGAGGTGGTTGGTCGGCTCGTCGAGCAGCAGCAGGTTGGGCTTCTGCCAGGCAATCAGCGCCAGGGCCAGGCGCGCTTTCTCGCCACCGGAGAAGTTCAATACCGGCTCGTCCACCCGAACGCCGCGGAAGTCGAAGCCGCCGAGGAAGTCCTTGAGGGTCTGTTCGCGCTCGCCGGGGGCGATACGCTGCAGATGCAGCAACGGGCTGGCCTGTGGGTCCAGCGAATCGAGCTGGTGCTGGGCGAAGTATCCGATGGCCAGGTTCTCGCCGCGCAGCAGGCGGCCGCCCAATTCGGGCAGGTCCCCGGCCAGGGTCTTGATCAGGGTCGACTTGCCGGCGCCGTTGGGACCGAGCAGGCCGATCCGCGCACCGGGCACCAGTTGCAGCTTGACCTTCTCCAGCACCGCCTTGTCGCCATAGCCGAGACGGCCTTCGCCGAGATCCAGCAACGGCCGGGAGATCTTGTCCGACTCGCGGAAACTGAAATTGAACGGCGAATCGACATGTGCCGGCGCCAGTTCCTCGAGACGCTCCAGCGCCTTGATCCGGCTCTGCGCCTGGCGCGCCTTGGTAGCCTTGGCCTTGAAGCGGGCGATGAAGCTTTCCATGTGCGCACGCTGCGCCTGCTGTTTCTCGTAGGCCTGCTGTTGCTGAGCCAGCCGCTCGGCGCGGGTCCGCTCGAAAGCGGAATAGCCGCCGCGATAGAGGGTCAGCTTGCGGTTTTCCAGATGCACCACGTGGTCCACCACCGCATCGAGGAAGTCGCGGTCGTGGGAGATCAGCACCAGAGTGCCGGGATAACCCTTGAGCCACTCTTCCAGCCAGAGGATGGCGTCCAGGTCGAGGTGGTTGGTCGGTTCGTCGAGCAACAGCAGGTCGGACGGGCACATCAGCGCCTGCGCCAGGTTCAGGCGCATCCTCCAACCGCCGGAGAAATCACCGACCCGGCGCTCCATCTGCTCGCTGCTGAAGCCAAGCCCGGCCAGCAGCTTGCGCGCCCGTGCATCGGCGGTATAACCGTCGGCGTTGTCCAGTTCGGTATGCAGGCGCGCCAGGGCAGAACCGTCGTGCGCCGCTTCGGCGGCGGCCAGTGCCGCCTGGATCTCGCGCAGGCGACTGTCGCCGTCGAGCACGTAATCCACCGCCAGGCGATCCAGGGTATCGACCTCCTGGCGCATGTGCGCGATGCGCCAGTCGGCGGGCAACAGGCAGTCGCCGGCATCCTGGCCGAGCTGGCCGCGCAACAGCGCGAACAAGCTGGACTTGCCAGCGCCATTGGCCCCGATGAGACCGGCTTTCTGGCCGGCGTGCAGGGTCAGTTCAGCAGCTTCCAGGAGGCGCTGCGGCCCGCGCTGTAGCGTAAGATTGAGGAGTCGGATCATGGCGGCGGAGTTTATCAGTTTCGCCCTTGCGGAGCGTGAGGCTGTATGACTGGAAATGTCTGGAAATTCGCGGTGGACGTCTATGCCCAGCCGGGCGTGGAAACGGCTTGCCTCGCGCTTCAGGAGCAAGGTGCGGACGTCTGCCTGTTGCTGGTCGCCGCCTGGCTTGGCAGGCGCGGTGTGAGCTGCTCGAAAGAACGCGCCCAGATCCTGGAGAACGCCGCGCGTCCCTGGCGCGAAACGGTCATCGAACCCCTGCGCAGATTGCGTTGCGCCTGGCGCGAAGCGGCAACCCACGACGCCTGCCTGGCCGAACTCCGCGAGGAAATGAAGGCCCAGGAACTACGAGCGGAACGGGAACACCTGCAACGCCTGGCCGACCTGGCCACAGCCTGGCTGGAGGGCCAGGAGGCGAACCGCAGTGCGGATGCCTGGCTGCAGGCCTGCAGCCGGGACATCTGCACGGAAGCAGAGCGCCGGGCTTTGCTGGTGCTTGGCTCGGCGGCTTTGCAGACAGCGCCTTAGGAGGCGCTGGTCGGGGCGGCGCCGTTGTTGCCCGCGGCAGGCGTTGCCGAAGCAGCGCTGGAGGCGGCTGCCGGGGCGCTGGGAGTCGCCGCAGGCTTCGCAGCAGGAGCGGTGGCGGGCTTGGCTGCGGCAGGTTTCGCGGCTACGGGTTTCGCCGCAGGCTTGGCCGCCGGTTTTGCCGCAGGCTTCGCAGCCGGCTTGGCTGCAGGCTTCGCGGCCGCGGGTTTCGCCACAGGCTTCGCCGCCGGCTTGGCTGCGGGCTTCGCGGCTGCGGTTTTCGCCGCGGGCTTGGCCGCCGGTTTCGCCACAGGCTTCGCCGCCGGCTTGGCTGCGGGCTTCGCGGCTGCGGTTTTCGCCGCAGGCTTGGCCGCCGGTTTCGCCACAGGCTTCGCCGCCGGCTTGGCTGCGGGCTTCGCGGCTGCGGTTTTCGCCGCGGGCTTGGCCGCCGGTTTCGCAACAGGCTTCGCCACCGGCTTGGCTGCGGGCTTCGCTGCCGCGGTTTTCGCCGCAGGCTTGGCCGCCGGTTTCGCCGCAGGCTTGGCCGCAGGCTTCGCCGCTACGGTTTTCACCGCAGGCTTGGCTGCCGCCTTCGCAGCAGGTTTGGTCGCGGGTTTCGCCTTGCGGCTCTCCAGAGCCTTGCCAGCAGCTTCCTTCACCTTGCCGACACCCTGCGCCAGCTTGAGGCTTTCCTGTACGTCGCGCTTGAGGCCGACGATGTAGGTACGGGTGTCCGCCTGCCGGGCCTTCAGGGTATCCAACGCTTCTTCCAGGTCGCTGATGGTCTCGCGCGCCTTGGCCTGTGCCTTGGTCTTGCCGGCCTTGGCAGCATCCTGCAGCTTGGTGCGAGCCTTGTGCAGTTTTTCCTGGGCTTTGCCACGTTGCTTTTCAAGTTTGGCCAGGAGCTTTTCCGAATCGACCAGCGCTTGTTTGCACGCACCTTCCAGGTGCTCGACAAGGCTGTGGGAAAGTTGCTGCAACAGGTGCAAGGGGGTGGTGACGGGCTTCTTGTTGGCCGACATGACGTGCCTCCAGGCGGACGTGGTTGCGCCCATACTAGACCCGCACACCCCCTCTCGCCAACGGGTTCGATGTGCTACAAGCGACGTGCGCCAGGATTGCCCGCCGATTCGTCTGGAGAAACCGCATGCCGCGCCGCCTTTTCATCGGTCTTTTTCTACTGCCGCTGCCGCTTTTCGCCGCGCCCCCCAAGGACGAACTGGCCTATGCCGTAGGCGCCCGCCTGGGCACGCGCCTACAGCAGGAAATGCCCGACCTAGAGCTATCCGAACTACTTCTCGGACTGCGCCAGGCCTATCGCGGCGAGGCACTTGAAATCCCCCCCGAACGCATCGAACAACTTCTGCTGCAACACGAGAACGCCACGACGGAAACACCGCGGATCACACCCGCCGAGGCCCGCTTCCTGGCCAACGAAAAAGCCCGCTTCGGCGTCCGCGAATTGACCGGCGGCATCCTCGTCAGCGAATTACGTCGTGGCCAAGGTAACGGCATCGGCGCGGCAACCCAGGTACACGTCCGCTACCGCGGCCTGCTCGCCGACGGTCAAGTGTTCGACCAGAGCGAAAGCGCCGAGTGGTTCGCCCTGGACAGTGTGATAGAGGGATGGCGCACAGCATTGCGAGCGATGCCTGTCGGCGCGCGCTGGCGAGTGGTGATTCCTTCGGCGCAAGCCTATGGCCACGAAGGCGCTGGCGACCTGATCCCGCCCGACGCTCCGCTGGTCTTCGAGATCGACCTGCTGGGCGTCCGCTGAAATGCAAAAACGGCGCTCTCCCGCATGGAGACGCGCCGTTTCGTAACGACTCGCCGGTGAATCAGACCGGTACTGCCGAACCCTCTGCGCCGCTCTGGCTGTGGGCGTTGTGCAGGACTTCGATGAGGCAGTCCTCCAGCTCGAAGCGTTCGTGCAACTGTTGCCGCAGGACCTTCAGCTCCGCGATGAGGCAGGCTCCTTCACGGCAATCGCCGTTGTCGCAGCGATCGTTGAAGTTCAGCGCGGATTCGGTGATGGCTTCCAGCCGGGGGAAGATCTGCTTGGCCAGCTCCAGGCCGCGCTGATCGCCGAAGGCCTTGCCTTCCGCCGTCAGTTGCTCGTAGACCTCGAAGTGTCCGGCAGATACGTAGTCCAGCAGCAATTGGCAGAAATGCTGGAGTTCTTCGGCGTTGGGCGCCGGTGCCTGAATACCGCTCAGGGCATCGAAGGCCTGCACCAGTTGCTGGCGCTCATGCAGCCAGCGATCGATCAGTTGGTGCACGCCCCCCCACCGCTCTTGGGCATTACGGCAGCTTTCGAGCATGTTGTCCTCGCTTCCCTCTTCGGACGTCCCGGAGAATCATCGTCCGCTCCGAGACGCATTGCTGACGCACTCTCTGCGCTCTGTGGGAGAACGCCTGTGCAAGGGGCGGACTCCGGCGCTACGGAAAGCCAGATTATGCCCCCGGGATGACCCCATCAAGACGCCCGTACAGAAAAATTCATACGGATGTTTGATCGGTATCCCGCATCCGCTCTGGTTTTCGCCAAATCGATACGGCCGACGCTCGAGAGCTGACGAAAGGCCACGGGACAGCCCGCGTCAGGCACGTCGGAGGAACTGCACGATGGAGAAACCGAGATAGGCAACGAACGCCAGCAGGCTCCATTCCGGAATGCTCAGGGTGAACAGCGTCCAGCTCACCTGGGCACAATCCGCGGTGCCATGCAGGACCAGGCGGATCACTTCCTGGAAGGGAAGCGCCTGCATCATGTAGTCGAGGCTGGGCAGGCAGGCCGGCAGTTGGTCCAGCGGAACGGTCTGCAACCATACCTGGCGGGCGGCCGTGGCCCCGCCGCCGAGAGCGAGCAGGAACACCAGCACGGAGTAGATACGCCGCCCACGCAGGCCGGGCCCCTGGATCGCGCCAGCGAGGCAGGTCAGGCCGATCAGGATGAAGAAGATCCGCTGCACGACGCACAGCGGGCAGGCCTCCAGGCCAACCACATGTTCCAGGTACAGCGCCCCGCCCATGATGGCGACGCAGGCCAGGAACGCGAGAAGGAAAAGCTGACGGGGGCTGGCCAGGGGCATGGCGAATCCACAGGTACACAGGGGAAAGGCCGCCTACGGTAGTGGAAAGCCTCCGGCCGTTTCAAGCCGCAAGGCAGCTCTGCGGCAAGACATCCCGAATCATGCCGGGCGCCCGCGACAAGCCGCCACAGTCCTGCCGATGGAGCCGAACGGGGAACGCCGGGTGGCGTTCCCCATGCTCAAATGCCCGCCACCACCACGGGCAGCCCCGGAGTACGCCGATCGAGCAGGACCAGGCCCTCCTGGAACAACTGGTTGCTGCGCTCGACCTCGCCGAGCTGCGCCAGCAGGCGTCCCAGCTCGGCGCAGGTCTCGGCACTGCGCTGGAAGCTCAGGCTGGCCTCCAGGTATTCCCGGGCCTTGCCCCAGAGCTTGTTGACCAGGCACAGGCGCCCCAGGGTCAGCAGCAGGCCGGGATCGTTCGGATGCTCCTTGAGCCAACCTTCCGCGGCCTGCAATTGCTTGCCCGGATCGCGCCCGCGCACCTGCCCGTAGAGTTGCACCAGGGTCGCGTCGAAGCCTTGCTTGAGCGCATGGCGGAGGACTTCTTCAGCCTCTTCCTCGGCGCCCAGGCGAAGCAGTTGGGCGGCATAGCCCGCGACGATCGCCGGGTCTGCACGCAGCGCCGAAGGCACGTTCTGCCAGCGCTGGGTCAGCGGCTGCAACGCCGTCTCGCCCTCGTTCAGTCCACGCTCGCCGGCTTCCTGCAAGGAAGCCACCCAGGCACGGCGTTCAAGGTCGCGCAGTTCGGAATCCTTCAGCACACGCTCCTTGCGCAGCTCCGGCAGCAGGACGCAAAGGGCCTGCCAGTCGTGCTGGGTGACGTACAGCTGCTGCATCAGCCGCAATACCGTGCGGTGCTGCGGCTGGAGCCCGTGCAGCTCTTCAAGGGAATTGCGTGCCTGCGGGTAGTCGCCGCGATTGATCAGCAGTTGCGCACGGGTCAGGCCGACCAGCAATTGGGCGTCCGGCTCGCGCTCGCGAGCCCGGTTCAGCAGGTCGTCGGCCTCGTCGTAGCGTTCGAGTTCGTTGGCGGCCCGCGCCGCGCCGAGGTAATGCATCAGCGGCCGCTCGCCCATCTCCGCCGCCCGCCGCAAGTGACGCAGTGCCTGCGGCCAGTTGCCTTCGCCGAGATCGCGCAGGCCGCTGTGCTCGGCCATCTGCACGCGACGCCGGCGGTTGTAGCGCGACCAGGGGTTGACCACCCGCCCCGAGCTGCCAAGCAGGCGCAGGACCAGGCGCACCAGCACCACCAGCAGCCAGACCACCGCCAGCAGGGCGAGGAACGACCACAGGCTGGATTCGTAACGGAAGCTCTTGTAGGCGATCAGCACATAGCCGGCCTGCTCGGAGATCGCCAGCCCAACCAGCGTGGCGACCAGCACCACCGCCAGGACCAGGAGGTAGATGCGTCTCATGGACGGCCCTCCGTGGCCGGAGCCGCCTGCGCCTCGGGCACCAGGTTGCCGGCCGCCTCGCGGCGCGACACGTAGGCCTGCAAGGCGCTCAGGGCCGGTGCGAGGTCAGGGACCTGCACGGTGACCGGCTGCTTCGCCAACTCATCGATACGCAACTTCAACGCGCGGCTGTCGGCCAGCTCTACGTTGAAATAGCCGTCCAGCACGTCCTGGGCCTGCTTCAGCGCCTGCTCGTAGACTTCCTGCTTGCCATTCAGCGCCGCCCACTGGGCTTGCTCCAGGGCCAGGCCGATGGTCAGGCGCACCTGCGCCAATTGCTCGCCGGCCAGCAGCGGACGAATGTCCTGGCCGGCATTGAAATCGATGCGGATGTAGCGCGAGATCTTCTCCCACCACAGCTCCCAGGTGCTGTTGCCGTCGCCCCAGGCGACATTGCTGGCACCGCTTTCGCCTTCCTTGAAGGTCGGCGTGAGCGGTTGCAACTGGTTGACCTGCTCGCGCAACGCCGCCAGTTGCACGAACAGCCCGGTACGGTCCGGCTCCGGCAACGCGCGCAGGGCCTCGAGGCTGGCCGCCAGCTTGGCGCGGGCGGCATAGGCGCCGGGATCGTTCTGCGCGCGCAGGATGTCATCGGCGCCCTGCACCAGTTCGGTGGCGCTGCCCACGTCCTGCAAGGCGGACAGGCGCAGGCTGGCCAGGCGCAGCAGGTGTTCGGCCTCGGCCAGTCGCCATTGCTGGCGGCTCTGGCCGAGGACCTTCTTCAGTTGCTCGCTAAGATGCTGCTGGTCGCCCTGCAACTCCACCACAAGGCGTCGCCGGGCCTCCAGTTCGTCCGCGGTGGGCAAAGCGTCCAGGCGGGCAGCCAGTTGCTGGTTGCGCTGGGCCAGGGATTCAGTCTTGCCACGGGCATCTTCCAGCTGCGCCAGCTGGTCGCGCTCGGTGCCCTGCAACTGCTGGACCTGCCAGAAGCTCCAGCCACCCGCGCCGAGTCCCGCCACGCCAACCAGCAGGGCGAGCAACGCCAGGCCGGTGGCGGTACCGGAACGCCTGGATGCATCGGGTGCAACGGGAGAAGGGGTGGAAGTGGAAGTTCTTGCGTCGTCTTGGGGAGTGACTGCTTCGCTCACAGGTCCATCCTTTGGTCAAGAAAGTTCTAGGCGGCGCTCGTCAGGGCCGCCAGCAAGGCCGGCGCGCTCGCGCCCCGGCAATCAATCACCCGTTGCGCCCCCAGTTCGCGCGCCATCTCGGCGACCCGCGGGCTGGGTACGAACAGCGGCAACCGGCCTATCTCGGGCCAATCGGCTGCCGCCAACTGATACAGATTTTGCAAACCCTGTCCACTGCTGACCACCAGGCCGTTCAGGCGTTCCGCCCGCACCCTTGCCAGCAGCTCTCCGGCCGGATAGTCCGGAGCCCGGCGCCGGTAGAGTGGCAGGTAGTCCACCTGCACGCCTTGGCCGCGCAGGCGCTCGGCGAGGAATTCTCGGCCACCTTCGCCGCGCATGATCAGCACTTTCGGATCGTGCACGCGCAGGGAATCCTGGAACGCCGGCAGCGCCAGCAACGCTTCGCTGTCGTCGCCCTGTTCAGGGTAGGTTACGTCGAGGCCGTAGGCCTCGAGGATCGCCGCGGTCGCCGCGCCGACGCTGCACCAGGTCTGCTGCGGCGGCTGCGGCCAGTAGCGGTCGAGCCGCTCCAGCCCCAGGCGCGCCGCCGGCTTGCTGACCACCACCACCGCGCAGTAGCGGTCCAGGTCGAGCATCAGCGTACGCTGCTCCGGGGTTTCTTCCAGCGGATCGATCGCCAACAGCGGCAGGCTGCTGCTATGGACGCCCGCCTCGCCGAGGCTGGCGGCCAGGGCCGCGCACTCCTCGTCGGGGCGCGTCAGCAGGAGCCGCCAGCCGCTCACGGATGTCCGGCCTCGCCGTAGACGGCTTCGAGAATCGCTTCGGCGCCCTGTTCCAGCAGGTCCTCGGCCACCCGCACGCCCAGCGCCTCGGCTTCCGCCAGTGGCGCCCGCCCCTCGGCGCGCAGCAACTGGGTGCCATCAGGCTGGCCGACCAGGCCGCGCAGCCACAGTTGGTCGCCCTCGCGGATGGCGTAGCAGGCGATCGGCACCTGGCAACCGCCGTTGAGTCGCTTGTTCAGCGCGCGCTCGGCAGTGACCCGCAGAGCCGTGTCGGAATGGTGCAAGGGTTCCAGCAAGGCATGCAGGTCGCTGTCGGCAGTACGGCATTCGATGCCGACGGCGCCTTGTCCGCCGGCGGGCAGGCTGTCGTCGACATTGATCGAGGAGCGGATGCGCGACTCGAAGCCGAGGCGGATCAGGCCGGCGGCGGCGAGGATGATCGCGTCGTATTCGCCGGCATCCAGCTTGGCCAGCCGGGTATTGACGTTGCCCCGCAGGAAACGGATCTGCAGGTCCGGCCGGCGCGCCAGCAGCTGCGCCTGGCGGCGCAGGCTGGAGGTGCCGACCACGCTGCCGGCGGGCAGTTGCTCGAGGCTGGCGTAGGTGTTCGAGACGAAAGCGTCACGCGGGTCTTCGCGCTCGCAGATGGTGTAGAGGCCGAGCCCCTCGGGAAAGTCCATCGGCACGTCCTTCATCGAATGCACCGCGATGTCGGCGGCGCCTTCGAGCAGGGCGGTTTCCAGTTCCTTGACGAACAGGCCCTTGCCGCCGATCTTCGCCAGCGGTGCGTCGAGCAGCTTGTCGCCGCGACTGGTCATCGGCAGCAGGGTGACGGTCAGGCCAGGATGAGCCTGCTCCAGGCGCGCCTTGACGTATTCGGCCTGCCACAAGGCGAGGGCGCTCTGGCGAGTGGCGATGCGGATTTCGCGGGACGACATGGGATATTCCGTGCACAGGGATGCGCCCATGATAACAGTTCGAACCCGAGTGCGCGGACGCTGGGCCCGATAGCCGCACCCGGGTCGCTGGCGAACCGCCGACCGCCGTCAGAGCTGATGCATCAGACGCCTGACCCCGGCCACGTGCCGCCGGCTGACGGTCAGTGCATCGCCGTCGAGGCCTTTCAGGTAGAGCTGGAAATGCCCCAGCGGCGTACGCTGCAGGCGTTCGATCCGTTCGCGGGCGACCAGCGCGTTGCGGTGGATGCGCACGAAGCGCTCGCCGAACTCGTCTTCCAGCGCCTTCAACGGCTCGTCCAGCAGCACCTCGCCCTGCGCATGGCGCAAGGTCACGTACTTGTGGTCGGCAATGAAGAAGATCACCTCTTCCAGCGGGATCAGCTCGATCCCCTTGCGGGTCCGCGCACTGATGTGGCTGCGCGGACCGCTGCCGCCGGAGGCCGGGGGCTTGGTCAGCGCGGCCAGTTGCACGCGGTTCGGTCGCGAGGCTTTCTTCAACGCCTCGGCCAGGTCTTCGCTGCGCACCGGCTTGACCAGGTAGCCCACGGCGCTGACCTGGAAGGCTTCCAGGGCGAATTCGTCATGGGCCGTGCAGAAGATCACAGCCGGCGGCGCTTCCCGCTCGCAGAGTCTGGCCGCGACCTGGAGGCCGTCCAGACCGGGCATGCGGATATCCAGCAGGACGATATCGGGCTTGAGGCTGTCGATCAGCGTCAGCGCTTCTTCGCCATTGCTGGCCGAGGGCTCGAGGACGCGATAGCCGTCCAGTTGCCCTACCAATCGGGCCAGGCGCTCTCGCGCCAGAGGTTCGTCATCGACAATCAGGACATTCATAAGCTCAGGCTTCCTGCATGAGTCGCGCACATGGATAGCGTAGACAGGTGTAGTGCCGTCCGTCACGGCGCTCGACGCTGAGACTCGCTTTAGGCCCGAAAAGTGCCCCAAGTCGTGCATCGATATTGTGTAACGCCTGTCGCGTGCCTTTCGACGGGGGCGACTCGAGCGCCTCGTCGTAGGGGTTGCTCACACATAGCTGGAACACTCCTTCACGATAAACCGCCTCGACCTGCACCAGGCCACCTTCGACCCGCGGCTGGATGCCATAGATAAGCGCATTTTCCAGCAGCGGCTGCAAGGTCAGTTGGGGGATCGGCAGGTTGGCCGGCACCCCGTGCACCTGCCAGTCCAGTTGCAGGCGATCGCCAAGACGATACTGCTCAATGGAAAGATAGCGCCTTGCCAGCGCCAGTTCCTCCTCCCAGGAAACTAAAGTACCGGGCTTCGCCAGGCTGGCCCGGAACAGGTCGGACAGGTCCAGCACCGCATGCTCGGCCTTCAGCGGGTCCAGCTCGATCAGGCTGGCGATGCTGTTCAGGCTGTTGAACAGGAAGTGCGGGCGAATCCGCGCCTGCAGCGACTCCAGGCGCGCCTGCAACTCGGCCTGCTGCTGCCGGCGCCACTGGCTCTGCAGGTAAAAGTAGCGCAGCACCAGGGCGGACATGATCAGCGCGATCAGCGCGTGCCGCAGATACAGATTGACCTCGCCGGCACGCGTCAGTTCTCCGCCCAGCTGATAGTGCTCGGCGACCGCCGTGCAGCCCAGGGTGAGGGCCACCACCAACAGGCAGCAGGCACTCCCCGCCAGCGCCACCGGCAGGCGCGCGAGCAATGGCCGCAGGCGGCAGAACAGCGCCGCCGAGAGCAGTACGATCCACTGCACGAACAGCGACGCCAGGGCCAGGCGCACCCAGTTGAAGCTCGGCGTCATCGGCTCCGCCAGCACCAGCACAAGCACCAGCAGCTCCGCCAGCAGCACCAGGGTGAACAGGGCTTCGGCTTCGCAGAGCTCGGGAATGAAGAAGTCGTCTTGGACGGCCGGCCGGGTCGAGCGGCCGGGCTTGGATCGGATAGGCATCGACAGAGTTTCCGCAAGGCCCGTGGCGCCCGCAAGACAGCCGCGGGCGTACGGGCGAAATAAAGCACCGAAATGCCATCTGCCGCAAAAAACCGCGAAACAGCGCTCGTTCCGGCTTCGTCGACGAGCCGCCGGTTTTTCCTCCCGGCCTGCTATCATCGTCGCACTTTGCCCGTCACGCAGGCCGCGCGGCCTGTCCGTTTCTTGTTGCAGCGAGAGATACCATGAGCGTAGAGAAGACCAACCAGTCCTGGGGCGGCCGCTTCAGCGAGCCCGTCGACGCCTTCGTCGCCCGTTTCACCGCCTCCGTCGACTTCGACAAGCGTCTCTACCGCCACGACATCATGGGTTCCATCGCCCACGCCACGATGCTGGCCAAGGTCGGCGTGCTGAGCGACGCCGAGCGCGATGCGATCGTCGACGGCCTGCAACAGATCCAGGCGGAAATCGAAGCCGGCAGCTTCGACTGGCGCGTCGACCTGGAAGACGTGCACATGAACATCGAGGCGCGCCTGACCGACCGCATCGGCGTCACCGGCAAGAAGCTCCATACCGGTCGCTCGCGCAACGACCAGGTGGCCACCGACATCCGCCTCTGGCTACGCGACGAGATCGACACCATCCTCGCCGAGATCACCCGCCTGCAGGAGGGCCTGCTGGGGCTGGCCGAAGCGGAAGCCGACACCATCATGCCCGGTTTCACCCACCTGCAGACCGCCCAGCCGGTGACCTTCGGCCACCACCTGCTGGCCTGGTTCGAGATGCTCAGCCGCGACTACGAGCGCCTGGTCGACTGCCGCAAGCGGGTCAACCGCATGCCGCTCGGCTCGGCGGCCCTGGCCGGCACCACCTACCCGATCCAGCGCGAGATCACCTGCCAGTTGCTGGGCTTCGACGCGGTTGGCGGTAACTCCCTGGACGGCGTCTCCGACCGCGACTTCGCCATCGAATTCTGCGCCACCGCCAGCCTGGCGATGATGCACCTGTCGCGCTTCTCGGAAGAGCTGGTGCTGTGGACCAGCGCGCAGTTCCAGTTCATCGACCTGCCCGACCGCTTCTGCACCGGCTCCTCGATCATGCCGCAGAAGAAGAACCCCGACGTGCCGGAGCTGGTACGCGGCAAGTCCGGCCGGGTATTCGGCGCCCTCACCGGCTTGCTGACCCTGATGAAGGGCCAGCCGCTGGCCTACAACAAGGACAACCAGGAAGACAAGGAACCGCTGTTCGACGCCGCCGACACCCTGCGCGACAGCCTGCGCGCCTTCGCCGACATGGTCCCGGCGATCCGGCCCCGGCGCGAGATCATGCGCGAGGCGGCACGCCGCGGTTTCTCCACCGCCACCGACCTGGCCGACTACCTGGTGCGCAAGGGCCTGCCGTTCCGCGACTGCCACGAGATCGTCGGCCACGCAGTGAAGTACGGCGTGGACAGCGGCAAGGACCTCG
Organism: Pseudomonas sp. YA1; assembly: GCF_058680555.1. NCBI lineage: Bacteria > Pseudomonadati > Pseudomonadota > Gammaproteobacteria > Pseudomonadales > Pseudomonadaceae > Pseudomonas > Pseudomonas sp. YA1. The sequence continues at coordinate 37,335 of NZ_JBZWBG010000005.1, read as the reverse complement.
CCGAGATGAGCCTCGACGAACTGCGCCGCTTCAGCGAGCAGATCGACGCCGACGTCTTCGACGTGCTGACCCTGGAAGGCTCGGTCAACGCCCGCGACCATATCGGCGGCACCGCGCCGAACCAGGTCCGTGCCGCCGTCGCCCGCGGCCGGCAGTTGCTCGCCCAGCGCTGAGGCTCGCGACAATCCGAGCTCGCACCCAGCAGGGTCGGGCGACACGCGGAGCGCAGCCTTAGCGCTCCGTATCCCCCACCTCCGCAGCCGACGACGCTCCGCCAGCTATGCTTCCGGAAACGACGGGCGCTCAGCGCACGCCAGTCGCCGAAGCCTCTCGCCGTACCTCGGTAAATATCTCGATGATCGAGCGTTGCGGATCACGCTGTCGCAAGGCCCTCACCCGTTGACTCTGACGTTGCAGCTCCTCGCTGGGCCTGACCCACTGTTCGGATGGCAGGGGCTGTGACCAGGCACGCATGGCCTCGGGCAACTCCTGGCGTTGCATGCGCTTGACCCGGCGGATTTCCCATTCGACTAGATGGAATGGCAGCGTCCATAAATCCATTGCGTGGTAGAGATACCAACCGACCATATACCAACGCCCTACTTCACCCTCCCGGTAGCGACGATGAGCACGCGCGCGGGCATTGCGGAAGGTGTGCAGCCCCTCGTGAGGCGGGTCGTCCGGGCCTTGCAGGTCGAGTGGGTCCTGGATTTCCTTGAGGCTGTGCACCTCATGCTCCATATAGGCTCGGATGGCCTCCCAGTTGGCGATGGCCAGAGGCAGGCCGGCACAAGGGAACTCCAGGGAGAAGTCCTCGCCGCTGGCGGCATGATGGAAGCCCACACCCATGCCGTATTGGCGCTGGATGCCGTACTGGGTGGCACCCTGGGCCTGGATCACCCAGGCCGATAGGGACTCCCAGGGGACGAAGATGGGGGCGGAGTGGCTTTCTGGGACGAAGCAAACTTCGCGGCGCTGGCGATTGAAGCGAGTAGGGATGATCTTTTTATACTTTATATGATTGGACCACCACGCACTTAACAAGATAAGAAAGCCAAACAGCGCACACCCCGAGCCATATGTTATTCCTATATCAAACAACCCTACAGCCAACTGTTTAGCCGTGCTTATATCACCACCTAACAAAGGCGTGCCGACCATCATTAGGGTTGGAATTAAAAAAACAGATATTATCCAGAGAGTAAATGGGCCACCTAATCTGACCTGCCAGGCAAATGCATTGGGCAGCCCTGTCCCGAAGTCAAGATAAGTATCATTCATTTCCCCCACGGCATGAGAATAGTCCTGTGCGGGCTGGACTGTAGGTAGAGGTAAAGGCGCGAGATAACTGACCAGCCCGCTGGAAAAGGGAACCACATCACCTGCTCGGTGGCTCTCCATCAGTCGCAACGGCGGCACATCCATGGGCTTATCGTTCTGGAGCATCGGCAAAATCCGGCAGCAAACGGGGGTCAATTAGCATCCAGGATGCTTCCTGCCCCTGGATACGTTGTGGCGAAGCAGGATAGTCTCCTTCGCTGTGTGGCGACAGGCGAACCATGTGCCGATCGGCATGATATTGACCCTGCGGGTTCAGTCGTTCGATCTGTACAGCCAGTAATAGATCCTCCGTGACCGAGCCCCCGGTCACACCCTCCAGCGGCGCTAGCCGCGGCACCAGCAACACCAACGGTTCGGCGGACACGACCTGTAGACTGTCGCCGACAACTTCGGTGACGGGGAACCAACGCACCATGGGCGAACCTCTTTCGTATTTCACGCTACGAATGCGGTAGGCCGCCAGGCTCAAGCGTACTTCAGGGCGCCCGGCCAAGGTCTGCTGCAGTGCTCCCAGACTGATACCAGGCAAGGCTAGGCTGATCTCCGCAGTGGCAGGTGAGGAGAGCAGGTCTCGCCACCAACTGCCATGACTCGCGTGCTTGACCTCACCTCTTGGCGTCTGGACGATCCCCAGAAGTCGTTGCTGATAGATTTCCAGGGACTGGTTCAGGCGCCCTCCGATGTCGCGGCTCCAGGGTGTGCTGAGCAACCAATCGTCATGGGGCGTGGTATTACTGCGGTTATACCAATAGGTTCCTACCAGTTCGAGGGCGGTGAAAATGGCGCCGGCGATATTGAATCGAGCAAATATGCTCGAAAGTCGCGTGCCAGCCAATGCCCAGGCTGTACGCTCGGCAGCAGGTGTTGCAGCCCTGAGCACACCTTTTAAAGCATACCCCGTATGCCATACCCCGTAGGCGCTGCTGGCCAGCATTCCGCTGGAGCCAACCATAGCTAAAGCGGCACCTTGCTGGGCTTGAGCATTTCCGCTGCGTATAGCACCAAGCCACTCGCCATAGTGGGTTTGAGTAGCAACAGCTGCTGCAAAAAAACCTGCCGCATATCCCACAAACCCTAGGCGTAAGTGCAGTTTTCCCATTTGTACATGAGCAACTTCCACAGCGTGGTTCTGCAGCCCCTGTGCCAACTGAGCACTTCTGGCCTGAAGAGCTGTATCGGCAATGGCCTGAGCTGCCGCTACGCCCGCAGATATTGTGGTGAAAATAGAACCAGCCAGCGGCATTAGCTCACGCTTATCCGGCGAAGTCGCGATAACCCCCCGCCATACCTGCACCATATTGACAAACTGCGCCACAAACACAGCCAGACCAATTCCATCCCCCACCTTATTGAACGCGGCTGCACTGCTATAGCCATTGCGCAGGTTACGGATACCACTGGCAACTTCCTGTACCTGTGCAGACGGCAGGATCAAGGTGATTCCGGCGCGGCCTGGTGTCGCACCGGCGAGACGGATGCTGTTGTCCGGAAGCTCGGCGATCGGGCTGAGGGCGGCGGCCAGGCGCGGCTCCAGGGCGTTGAGCTGGAGGCGGACACGCTGGATGTCGGCGAGCAAGGCGCGGGCGTCCATCGACTTGTGTCCGGCCTGGCTCTTCACCTGCTTGCGCTGGCGGACCAGCCGGCGCAGCTCCGCGCGCTGTTCGAGCACTTCCTTCAGGTCGGCCTGGAGGATGGCCTTTTCCGCTTCGCTGGCAATGGTGAAGGTCACCCCTTCGCGGACCGCGGCGTCGAGCAGGCGACCAGGAAGGGCCTTGGGCAGCTTGCGGAACAGCGCGTCGAGATCCGGCGCCTGCTGCTGGCCTACGCTCTTGAAGAAGCCCTCCATGGTCCGGCTGATGCCCAGGGTCAACGCCGGGTTGAGCGTGGCCTGGGCGCTGTCGGCAAGCGCTCGGGTGGCCTCCGGCAAGCCGTCGAGAGCGGGCAGCTTGCCCAGCTCCAGCGAGTCGCGCTGCTGCGCCCACTCTTTCAGCTTGGAGAGCCAGAGATGGCCGGGCGGCCCGAGCTGCGCGTATTGCGCGATCAGTTCGGCCTGGGTGTTCAATGGCAGAGTCTGGAACAACGGGCGATCGTATTGCGGGTTTTCCTCCAGGAAGGCGAGCACGGCCTCGCTGGCCTCGTCGCTGCGGCAGATATCCTTCAGGCAGGCGTACTGGGTGGCGAAGGCCAGTCCCAATTGCTCGGCCTGCTGGAAATCGTAGTACCAGGCGGCGCGATGGAATCGCTGCTCGGTAAGCATCTGCGTGCGGTCTGCGCTGATCTGCTCGAGCAGGGCGTTCCAGCGCGCCAGGTTGGGCCTGTTGGCGGCGAGGAAGGCATCCATGGCAGGACGGTCGATCAGGTCGTCGATGCCACGCTGGCCGAATTTGGCGCCATGCAGCGCGTCGTCGACCTTTTCGCCGTGGCTCTTCTTCAGGCGGATCAGGGCGTCCAGGTTGCGTTCGACGAAGGCCGGATCGGCAACCGCCATTTTCCGCTTGGTGAAGTGTCGCTCCACAGGTCTGTGCAGCGGCTCCGGCATGGCGGGGTCCATCGGCTTCGGCAACGGCTCGCCGTTGAGGTAGTCCAGCAAGGCCTGGCGCGATCGCTCCCGCTCGGGAGGTGGCAGCCGGTCGAGATCGTCGAACAGCGGCTGGGCACCCTCGTCGGCCAGCTTGGGCAGTTCCGCGGCGCGGATCTGGGTCAACGACTCGATGTAGCAGGCGATCACGTAGTCGCGCTCGTTGGCCCCGGCCTGGGCGCCGCCCTGCAGCCATTCCTCGAGCCAGCCGACCACTTCGTCCTGGTAGGCGGCTAGGTCGCGCATCACGCCGATGTCGTCGCGCAGCGCCAGGAACAGGGCATCATGCTCGTACTGCGGGAGTACCTGCGCAGTCAACTCGCCGAGCTGGGTATCGCGGAACAGCGGCGGATCCTCCCAGACGTAGTCGCGTCGTTCGTCCGGATGGGCGGCGGGTGGACTGGCCGGGCGCTGCTGGTGGGGCGGGAAGCGCTGCTGGCCCTGCCCGTCGCGATGCACCTTGTTCTGCACCACTTCGGCGAGCCAGGTTTCCGCCTGCCGTCGGGTCAGCAGATGCGGCCCCCCCTGCTGCGGGTCGGCGCGGCGCAGATCGACGGCCTGCATGAAGTGCTCGCGGTCCTTCGGACTGGCGAGCACCTGCATGCACTTGCGCGCGGTCCATTGCAGTTCCGAATAGGCCACGTACAGGATGCTGGTACGGGGAAAGACCAGTTGGGGCTCGCCGACCGCGCGGCTGCGTATGTCGGCGCGAACCTCGGCGTCCTGCCACAGCAGCTTGTCGATAGCGCCCTTGTCGATGCGGTATTCGTGCAGCTTTCCGGTTCCGCCGTCGATCACGTAGAGATAGCCATTGCGCACCAGCCGCAGACCCAGCGGCCGGCTTTTCAGGGCGAAAGGCATCGCCAGCTCGGCGCTCGGATCGACGCCTTCGGTCAAACCGTAGCGCAGCGGCAACAGCTGCACCTTGGCGTTCATCAACGGACAGGTGCCGCTCGGCGAACGACTATCGCTGGACGAGGCTTCGTTTGCCGCCAGGTTGGCGCTGTCTCGCCGGGGTGTGGCCTGCGCAGTCATGAATGCATCCTTTCTGTCTCGGCGGCGCGACGCTCCGCCAGCTCGGCCGCAGCGGCCACCCGCTGCGCCGGGGATTGGCTGGAGGGACCATCGAGCAGCACGGCGATGTCCGCATGCGCGTCCAGCGCATCCTCGCCCAGGTAGCCGAAGATATTGGCGTAGAGCAGGATGTCCCGCGCCGAGCACATCCCGCGACGGTAGGCCTGCTCGGCCAGCATACGCAGGTGCTGGAAGCGCTCTCGGCCGCACAGGGCCGGGCGATAGCCGGGGAAATACAGATTCATGTGGCGATCCATGTCCATGAGGGTCTGGCGGAAGCTGACTTCGCCAAGTGCATCGAATTCGGCCTCGCTCAGACGGTAGGGCTGCGTGCGGTCGCGAGCGATCGCCGAACCGCTTCGCCGGTGTTGCCACCAGCGGATTTCCAGGGCATCTGGAGCACATGCCTGCTCGATCGGACCGAACAGTTCCATGCGTTCATGTTCCAGCAGGCTATGCATCACTGCCGGGTCGGCCAGGCGCAGCAGCACCGGCTCGCCATGGGGAGGTTGGACGCACAGAAGGTCCCGCAGGTGCTGCGACAGGATCGGCAAGCTGACGCGGGCGAAGAGCAGGTAGCCCCATTCCTGTGCGGCGTTGTCGAGGAACGCCTGCAGGATAGGGTCCTGGCGGCCGTCGAGGGCGACCAGGCAGGGCGACAGGTCCAGCAGTTCCTGCCAGCGGCTGTCGCGGTACAGCGGCTCGAAGGTCGGAGTATCGCTCCATTGGTAGAGCTTGCGCGGCAGTTCCGTGACGCTGACGCCATCGAGCAGCAGGTAGGCATTCAGCGTCCAGGGCAGGTCGGCGGGCAAGGCGGGCAGCATCGGTTCAGTGCGCATCGGTTTTCGCCCTGGCCGCTTCGCAGATGGCGCAGATCGGTTTCTTCTGCAGCAATGCCTGGCGCTGCGCGCGGATCAGCAGGGCGCCGGCCTTGTCGCTATCGGCCTGCCGCAGCGGCCCCGGCAACAGCGGCGCCGCGCCGCTGCCGCTGCCCGGGCTGCCGCCGGAGTTGACCCGGACGTTGGCCCCGGAGAGGGTCACGCCGCTGGCGTCGAGCTTGAGGAAGCTGCCGCCGCCCTTCAGGGTCAGTTCGGCGCCGGCCTCCAGCACCACCTTCAGGCCGCTGCTCAGGTGGATCTCCTGGCCGGCCTCGACGAACTGGCCGCTGGCGATCTTCAGGTGCTGGTCGTTGGCTACGGTGAGGTGGTCGTTGGCGCGGATCTCCACCTTGCGCTCGGCGTGGGTGGTGCGGTGTTCCTCGGCCTTGAACTCGCTGTAGCTGTTCGCCTCCACGGTGTCGTGGCGTTGGTGACCGACGCGGATCTTCTGGTCGTGCTCGATGTTTTCGTCCCAGTCGCGCTGGGCATGGACGAAGATCTGCTCCTGGCCCTTGCGGTCCTCGATGCGCAGCTCGTTGTAGCCACCGCCGCCAGGACTGCTGAGGCTCTTGAAGACGCTGCGGGTCTTGTGCGCCGGCAGTTCGTAGGGCACTGGATGTTCCCTGTGGAACAGGCAGCCGGTGACCAGCGGCTGGTCGGGATCGCCTTCGAGGAAGGTCACCAGCACCTCCATGCCGACCCGCGGGATGGCGATGGCGCCGTAGTTCTTTCCCGCCCAGCCGGAGGCAACGCGTAACCAGCAACTGCTGCTGTCGTCGGCCTGGCCCTCGCGATCCCAGTGGAATTGCACCTTCACCCGACCGTAGCGGTCGCAGTGGACTTCCTCGCCCTTCGGACCGGTCACCACCGCGCTCTGCGTGCCGAGGATGCGCGGCTTCGGCGGCGTCGGTGGGGGACGGAAGAACGCCTCCCAGGGCGTGGCCTGGAAGCGGTTGCGGTAACCCTGCCGGAAGTCGTCCGGGCTCGCCGAGGCGTCGGAGACGATGCTTTCTTCCAGCACCTGCGGCTGCCGCCCCTCGTGAATCACCTCGGTGAGCAGCCAGAGGTCGTTCCAGCCCGCCTGGGGATGGGCGGCCAGCGGCAGGAAGTGGCCGCTGAGCAGCAACGGCTGGTCGCTGCGGCCCTCGGCCAGACGGTAGTCGCTGCGCTGCCGTTCGAGGGCACGCCTGGCCAGGTGCTTGCCGCGCTCGCGGTCGACGAAGCGACCGGGATAGTCGTAGTCCTCGAGGTCCGGCCGGGCTTCGCCGCGGGCGGCGCTTTCCAGCGTCAGGCGCGGTTTCTCGAAGTCGTAGTCGCGGCGGGTGACGCGGCTGGTGCGGGTTTCCAGGCGTACGCCGAAGCGCTTGACCGCCGGCCGGTCGGCGACCAGGCCGGAGTCCTGCTGGTAGGCCACCGGCGCGAGCCGCGGGAACACCGTCTGGTCGTCGCCGAATACCAGCAGGTGCGCCGTGGCGCTGTGCTGGAAATGAAAGTGGATGCCCTCCTCGCAGCACAGGCGCTGGACGAACTGCAGGTCGCTCTCGTCGTACTGCACGCAGTATTCGCGCTCGGGGTAGCGGGTGCCGAGCTGGAAGCGGTATGCGTTGGCGAGGATGCCGTGTTCCTCCAGCACCCGGCCGACGATCTGCGGCACCGTGAGGTGCTGGAAGATGCGCTGGTTGGTGCGTTGGGCGAGGTAGGCCAGTTGCGGGACGAGGGTGATGCGGTAGCGGGTCAGGCGCTTGCCCGAGTCGCCCTGTCCGGCGCTGCGCACCAGGCCGTGGATACCGTTGCCGGCGGGCCCGAGGGTAAGGAAGGCGGGTTTGTGCAGCAGGCTTTCGAGGTCCGGCACGGGGCGTTCGCCGACCAGCTCCAGGTCGAAGGCGAACGGCTGGCTGATGGCTTCGCTGCCGCTGAAGGAGAGCACCTGCAGGTCGAGGGCGAGGCCGTCGATGGCGAGGCTGAAGTGGGTCTGGTTGGCTGCTGCGAACATCCGTTGTCCCTCACTGGCGCAGGCGACCGATTCGATTGTCCTGCCTGGCGCGGGCGAGACAAGGGCGCGCAGGCTCGATCGGAAGCTGCCTACAACAAAGCGGCATCGACCCGGCGCGAGCTTTCCTGGCCACGGCGCTATGGGTCATCGAGGGCACGACGGCCAGCGAGGCTGGCCGCGTGCGGCGGTCGCGGCTCAGCCGGCGACCGGGGAGCGCCAGTCGTCGGAGCCGGAGGTGCCGGAGACTTCGTGGGTCCAGGTGATCTTGCGGTAGGTGAAGTGCACGTCTTCCAGGTGGGTGAAGTGGGCGTTGCCCGGGTCCTGGCAGTTGTGCATGTAGTCCTTGATGTCGACGATGATCGCGTCTTCCAGGACGGTGGTGTAGTAGTGCTCCTGGGTGCCGGCGGCGGAGGTGCGGTACCACTGGATCTCGACCTTGGTCAGGCGCTCGCCGGAGGTCAGGGCGGCCAGCAGCAGCGGCGAGGCCTTGTCGAAGACCTTGGTGATGACCACCGGCTTGTGCACGCGCTGGCCGGTCGGCTGGCCGGACTGCGGATCGCGCGGGATGATCACTTCGTGGTTGAAGCCCTGGACCATCACTTGGTCCTCGTGGCCTTCCTGGTAGGTGTTGCCGACCGAATCCTCGGTGAAGGCGCCGGCGGTGATCAGGCCCTGCTTGGTGCCGGTGATGGACATATAGGCGGGTGTTGCCATGGATGCATTCCTTGTCAGTGGTAGCCGGGACGACATGTCCTGGTGCGGCAGCTACCCAACAAGCTTCGTGCCAATAAAATATTTACCTTTTAAATCAAACTGTTGAAGATTTTTCCGGCCCGCACGAACGTTTTTCCCCGGGTTTATCCCGAAAAAGTGAGCAAGTTGTTGCACAGTGCTATGCAAGAACTTGCTCACTTCATCGAAGACCCCGCCAGACCTTGACCCCGTCGTTGTATCCACAGCTTTTCCCGGAGTTATCCAGCAAAAAGTTGCACACCTGCCGAGTGCCTCAGAGCCAGTTCTTGAACTTGAACCAGAGGTACGGAAGGATCGCCGATACCACCATCATCCCCAGCGCCATCGGATAGCCGATGGACCAGTCCAGCTCGGGCATGTCCTTGAAGTTCATGCCGTAGACCGTGCCCACCAGGGTCGGCGGCAGGAACAGTACGGCAGCGATGGAGAACACCTTGATGATGCTGTTCTGCTCGATGTTGATCAGGCCAAGGGTCGCGTCGAGGAGGAAGTTGATCTCGGTGGACATCTTCGCCAGGTACTCGTCCAGCGAGCGCACGTCGCGCTCCACGGTCTTCGCCAGCACCTTGGCCGGCTCGGAAAGCCAGCCGTTGCAACCCTGGCGGAAATAGCTGTTCATCCGATTGATGCTGAGCAGGCTGTCGTTGAGCTTGGACAGCAGCGAGCTGCTGCGCCCGAGGTGCTTGATGATCTGCTGCAGGTCGGTCTTCGGCTTGCGGGTCTGGGCGGTGGACTCGGCGAAGATCTCCCGCGACATGCTGCTCAGTTGCCCCTGTACGGCCTCCAACACGTCGGCGATGCGGTCCACCAGGCTGTCCATCATCAGGGCGAACAACTGGGTGCTGCTGCGGTTGGCGTCGAGCTGGCGGATGCAACGGTTCTCGAACTCGCGGAACGAACGCAGGTCGGCGTAGCGCACGGTAATCAGCCATTTCTCGCTGAGGACGAAGGTCACTTCCTCTGTGCTCGGCCGGTGCTCGGTGATCCCGCCGACCACCGAAGTGGTCATGTAGAGGACGTTGCCGTCCTCGTAGAAGCGCGACGAATCCTCGATCTCGGCCATCTCCTCGCGGGTCGGGATGTTCACCTGCAGGTGGGATTCGAGCAGGCGCTCCTCTTCGGGGGTCGGGTGATGCAGGTCGATCCACAGGGTGCCCGGCGGCAACCCCCGCTGGGCATCGTCGTGCTGGCGTCGCTCCAGGCGGTCGCCGGAAAGGATGTAATAGGTGATCATGTCGGGTATCGCTACCTTCGCGGCCATCCGTTGGCCAAGCAGGGTGGACAACTTCCCGCCGCTGCACAAGCGGTACTTTGCGCCAGAACGAGGAACGCCCGATGAGCGAACAGGACGACAACCAGGAAGACGGCTTCGCCGAGGAAAAACTGATCCAGGCCATCGAGAACCAGATCGAAAGCGAGAATCCGCCGGCGGCGCGCGCCGTGTTCAACAAGCTGACCCTGGTCGGCTACGAGCGCGACGAGGCACTGGGCATGATGGCCTACGTGCTGGCCCACGAGATCAACGCCATGCTCGCCGCCGACCGCGCTTTTGACAGCGCCGGCTACGAGCATGCGCTGCGTGCCCTGCCGACGTTGCCGGACGACGAATGAGCGGAGCCGGGCCGACTGGTGCCGGCGAATGCCCCTCGTATCCATACGGTTTTGTTTCGCCAAACGCCTGCCGCTCTGGTAGAAAGGTGGCGCCCACTCTCCGTGCCACCTGCTTTCGCGGAGCGATACCGGATGCGATCCTGGTTCCACTTCCTGCCCATCTGCCTGCTGCTGGCCCTTTCCGGCCCGGCGGCGGCCGTCCCGACAGAACCCCTGGTGCTCGGCGCCGAAGACGACTGGTATCCCTATACCGCCTACAAGGACGGCCGCATCCAGGGCATGAGCGCGGACATCGTGCGGGCCGCCTTCAGGGCTGCGGACACGCCGGTCCAACTCAATCCCTACCCCTACTCCCGCTGCATGAAGCTGGCCCTGAAAGGCTTGATCGCCGGCTGCTTCAACACCTCGCCGAACCCGCACATCCTCGCCGACTACCGTCTGCCCCGGCATCCGTTGTTCCGCGCGGAGATCCAGCTCTGGGCGCGACGCGACGAAGCGCGGCCGGTGAATGCGGAGCAGGCGCTGAGCGGACGGAAAGTCGCGGTGACCCTCGGCTATGAATACGGCGACGGCTTCGATCGCCGCCACGACCTGGTGCGCATCCCGGTGCGCAAGGACTACTACGGTTTCCTCATGCTCCAGCGCGGCCGCGTCGACTACGCCCTGGCCTACCGCAATACGGCTCGCCAGTTGTTCAGCGAACATCCCGAACTGGAAGGCCAGTTCCAGCCGGTGGCCACGGTCCACCGCCCGGAGCTGTACCTGTCGTTCTCGCGCCGCCACCCGCAGGCCGAGCATCTGCTCGAACGCTTCGACCTCGGCATGCAGCGCATCCTCGCCAGCGGCGAGTACCAGAAGATCCTCGACGGCTGGAGCCAGGCCGCCGACGCTACGCCCTAGTCCAACTACACTCACCAGTGCTCAACACCGCAAGGAGCCGACATGGCCTTCACTCCCGAGCTGATCGACGAACTGGAACTGCTGGCGCTCTTCAACCTGAACAACACCCAGGAAGGACTCAAGGTCCATCACACCGCCGACGGCAAGGCCGTCGCCGCCGCCCGACGCCTGCACGACAAGGGGCTGATCGACCAGCCCGACGGCGGCTACCTGACCAGTCTCGGGCTGGACGCCGCGGAGCAGGCACAGGGCCTGCTGACCATCCTCAAGGGTTGACGGAAGCGGCCATCGCGACCTGCTCCCGACAGGCCGCGACGGTTGCCCCGGTTCGCGGTGCGGCGCTCAAGCCGCCGCGCTTCCGGGCGATACAATGGCATGACCGGAGCCAGGCACGGCGCCTGGCCTTGCCTGTGCCCGGACGCCCATGAACCGACACCCCGCACTCAGCCTTGATCTCGACGATGGCATCGACCGCAAGGTCCTCGGCCAGTTGCGCCAACGCTTCCTGGCGGTCAACGCCGGTCGCCTGCAACGCGCCCGACAGGCGTTGTCCAGCCGCCAGGAGCGGGTCCTGCGCCTGCTACCGCTGCTGTTCCACATCAACCATCCGCTGCTGCCGGGCTACCTGTCGGCCAGCACGCCGGCGGGCCTGAGCGGTTTCGAGGCGGACGACGAAGTACTCGCCGAAGCCCAGCGCCTGGCCCGTTCGTTTGTCTACAAGCCACGCAGGCAGGAGCCCGCACAACAGCCGATCCACGGCCTGTTCCTGATGGGCAGCCTGGGGAGCCTGGCCCAGGAGGAACAGAGCGATCTCGACCTCTGGGTCTGCCATGCCCCAGAACTGGAGCCCGGCGCGCGCCAGGAGCTGCGCCGCAAGTGCGCGTTGATCGAGGACTGGGCGCGCAGCCAGGGCAGCGAGGTGCACTGTTTCCTGATCGACGTCGCCCGCTTCGGCCAGGACGAACACGAAGACCGGAAGGAGCCCGGCGGCGACGGCAATACCCAGCACTTCCTGCTGCTCGACGAGTTCTACCGCAGCGCGATCTGGCTCGGCGGACGCACCCCTCTGTGGTGGCTGGTGCCGCCGGCCCATGAACGGCGCTACGACGAATACTGTCGGACCCTGCTCGGCAAACGCTTCATCCGCGCCGAAGAGGTGCTCGACCTCGGCCACCTGGCGCACATCCCCGCCCGGGAGTTCATCGGCGCCGGCCTCTGGCAGTTGTCCAAGGCCATCGATTCGCCCTACAAGTCGCTGCTCAAGCTGCTGCTCACCGAGGCCTACGCCAGCGAGCACCCGCGGGTCCGCTGCGTCGCCCTGCGCTTCAAGGAGCAGGTATTCGCCGGCCAGCTCGATCTCGACGAACTGGACCCCTACGTCCTGGTCTATCGCCATCTCGAACGCTACCTGCGGGAACAGCAGGCGCCGGAACGCCTGGAACTCGTGCGGCGCTGCCTGTACCTCAAGGTCGGGCGCAAGCTCGGCGGTCGCCAGCGCCAGGCGCAGAAGGGCTGGCAGCACCTGTCGATGGAGCGGCTCGTCGCGGAATGGCAATGGGAGCCTCGCCGCTTGGCCCTGCTCGACAGCCGCAGCCAGTGGAAGATGCGCCAGGTGATGGAAGAGCGTCGCACGGTGGTCAACGAACTGACCTACAGCTACCGCCTGCTGTTCCAGATCGCCCGCCAGCAAGGCGCTGACAGCGGCATCGACAGCCGCGACCTGGGCCTGCTCGGCCGCCGCCTGTATGCCGCCTTCGAGCGCAAGGCAGGCAAGGTGGAGAACATCAACCCGGGGATCGCCCCGGATCTCGGCGAAGACGTCCTGACCCTGGTCCAGTTGCCCGCCGACGACGACCGCGAGCAGGCGCAGTGGGCGATCTTCCCCGGTGCCCTGGGCGCTCACCAGTGGCCTGACTACGCGCCGCTGAAACGCAGCCTCAGGCTGGTCGAGCTGCTCGCCTGGTGCCATCGCAACGGCGTCATCGACAGCGCCACCCGGCTGTCCCTGCATCCCGGCCAGAGCGACCTCGGCGATGCCGAACTGGACAATCTCCTGGGCAGCCTGCGGCAGTTCCTGCCGGTCCCCCTGGCGACCGTGGACGACGCCGACCTGCTGCAACCGCGTCGGCTCAAGAGCGTCCTGCTGCTGGTCAACGTCGGTGTCGACCCGCTGCGCCACCACAGCCAGATGAACCTGCACATGGCTACCGGGCGTACCGACGTGCTCGGTTATGCCGGGGTGCGCGACAACCTGGTGCTGACCCTCGACCAGCTCAGCCTCAACAGCTGGAACGAACTGACGGTGCGCCATTACGCAGGCCCCCAGGCGCTGCCCGAGTGCCTTGCCGAGTTCCTCGACGCCGTCCGCGAAAAGCCCGGAAGCCTGCCGCAGCCGCCCGAACTGATGGTGCGCTGCTTCTGTCGCAACCGGGCCGCCGCCATCGCCGTGCGGGTCGAAGAGCTGTTCCGCGAAACCTACGGGCAACTGCTTGGCGGCCAGCCGAGCCGCTACCTGCTGCAGATCCGCCAGCAGTACCACCTGCTGGAAATGTCGCCGGAAGCGGTCAGCCACGAGAGCCTGCCCGACCTGCCGAGCCTGCTCCAGCACCTGGGCCGCGAGCGCGATGGCTACAGCGCCCTGAAGCTGGATCGCCACGCCCTGGAAGGCGAGGACCTCGGGCTGATCCTGTCCATGGGGCGGCCGGACTGCATCCAGGTGTTCTACCGGCGCGACTTCGACAGCGCCGAGATCAGCCTGCTCGACGAACGCAACGCGCTCTGGCGCCAGCGCCAGGCGTTGCGTGACGAACGCAGCCTGCTCGCACCGCTGCAGCGCTTCCTGCAATCGCTGCTGTACCGGCGCAACGCCCTGTCGCTGGCGGAACAGGTGCCGGCCTCGCTGGATATCCGCTACTACGAGTTGCTCTCCAACGACGGCAGATTGCACGTCGAGCCTCGCGAAGCGCCGGAGGCCCTGGCCGGACCCACGTTGTACGAGCTACAGGCGCTACTCGAGCGCGGCGAACGCAAGCGCGTGCAGGTCACCCTGTACTGCGACCACCAGGAGTTTTCCGAACTGGAGTACGGCGCCGGCCTGTTCAAGGCGGTCGCCCGGCATATCCTGGCGCATCGCGCGGAAAGCGAACCCTACCCCTGCTACCTGACCGACCTCGACCTGTCGCGGCTGTTCGCCGACGAACAGCCGCAAACGCTGCACTATCTGCGTTATAAAAGCGTCCTGGAAACGGCGCTGAACCAGGCGCTGCTGGAACAATGACCCAGCGCCGCACCGCGCGGGGCTCGACAAGGACGTACGGATGGCACTCCTCGGTATTACCCTGCTCGCTGGCGCCGCATTCGTGGGCGGCTATCTCTACCGCCGCGGCCTGGATCGCCGGCGCTACCGCTTCATCCAGCAATTCCGCCTGCCGCCGCGGGTCGCCCAGGCGGTCCGCGAGCGCTATCCGCAGCTCAGCGAGGAACAGGTCCAACGGGTGCTCGACGGCCTGCGCGAATACTTGCTGCTATGCCGCGCCGCCGGCAAGCGGATGGTCGCGATGCCGTCCCAGGTGGTGGATGTCGCCTGGCACGAGTTGATCCTGCATACCCGGCTCTACCAGCACGTCTGCCGCAAGGGACTCGGGCGCTTCCTCCACCATACGCCGGCCCAGGCGATGCGCAGCCCCCGACAGGCCCAGGAAGGCATTCGGCGCGCCTGGAAGCTGGCTTGTCGCCGCGAAGGCATCGACCCCCAGAACCCCACGCGCCTACCGCTGCTGTTCGCTCTCGACACGGAACTGGCGATCGCCGACGGCTTCCGCTACACCCTGAACTGCGCGCAGCGGCAAGACGGCGGCGCAGCGGTGTATTGCGCCAGCCATATCGGTTGCAGCAGCGGCTGCGCCAGCGATAGCGGCAGTACCTTCGGTTCGGACGGACAGGATTCGCGCCACGGCTGCGGCGGCGATAGCGGTGGGGACGGCGGCAGCGGTTGCGGGGGCGGTGGGGGCGACTGAGGGTCGCGAAGCCCGTCGCCGGGAGGCGACGGGCGAAAACCGATCAGCGCGCGTAGTCGCCGGCGGCTTCCGGCTGGTATTCGATTTCCAGCAGGGTCAGCTTCAGCGTCTTGCCGCTCGGCGCCGGCCAGTCGATGGTCTGGCCGATGGTCAGGCCCAGCAGCGCGGTGCCCACCGGCGCGAGGATCGAGACCTTGCCTTCGCCGGCGACGTCTTCGGGATAGACCAGGGTCAGGGTGTACTCCTTGCCGCTGCTTTCCTCGCGGCAACGCACGGTGGAGTTCATGGTCACGACGCCCGGCGGAATCTCGTCATGCCCCACCACCTGGGCGCGCGACAGTTCGGCCTCCAGCGCCTCGGCGGCGGGTCCGAATTCGTCCAGGCCATCCAGCAGGCGCTCCAGGCGCTGCAGGTCCAGACGAGTGATGGTGATCGGCGGCGTGCTCATGATCGCAGGCGTGCTCCTTGGTCCGGTTCGGTTGATCGATGAAAAGCAGGAATCGCAAAAAAGCAAAAACCCCGCCCGAAGGCGGGGTTTTTCCGGACACTAACACAGTCGCAGGAATTAGCAACATCCCCCCTATCAGGAGAGACGGCCCGCCAGCGACTGGCGTCGAGCGGCCTGTGACCTGATCTGCAAGCGGCGGGAATCGTCGGCCTTGCCCCACTCGCGGATTTCCGCCAGGGAACGTCCGCAGCCGACGCAAACGTCCGCATCGTCGAGGCAGCACAGGCGCCGACAGGGCGAGGCCACCGCCGGCGGCGAAGCCTCAGAGACCGGGGAACTCGACATCCTCGCCCCCCTGCTCCAGGGTCGCCCGGTTGAGCAGCGCGCCCAGCGGTTCCTGGCTGCCATCGTGGCGCCAGAGACCGCTGGCCTCGTCGTAATCGAAGTGGAAGCCGCCCGACTTCGCCGCCACCCACAGCTGGCGCAACGGCGCCTGGCGGCTGAGGATCAGCTGCGAGCCGTTCTCGAAGCGTACGGTGAGCACGCCGCCGGCGTTCTCCAGGTCGAGGTCCAGGTCGCTGTCATCGAAGGCGTCTTCCACCTGCTGCTGGAGCGCATCGACCAGGTCGTGGAAACGCGCTTCATTCATCGTACTCATGCATTGCCTCGGCATTCGCTAACGGGAAAAAAGGCGGGCGACTACCTTCGTCTTGCCCTATTCCGACAATTCTACGCTGGTATTGCCGTAGTCCGCGCTGTTTTGCCGCGACGCTCGCGGAAAACGCCGGCGCCCCCTCTGCCTCAGGCCATTCCCCTGCAAGCCCCGGCACACCTGATCCGGCTCGCATAGGCAAGGCGCCGGGGGGTCGGTATACTCCGGAACAATTCACGTTTTCTACAAGGATTCCGTCATGAAGCGGCTGTTCCTGTCCTTCGTCGCGCTCGCCCTCCTCGCCGGCTCCATCGCCGCCTGCGGCCAGAAAGGCCCGCTGTACCTGCCGGACGACGAAAAAGCCAAGAAAGAACACAGCAAAGACCGCTACGGTTTCTGAGAGAGCGCCCATGGACACATTCAGTTACCGCGACGGTGAGCTGTTCGCGGAAGGGGTGGCGCTTTCCCGCATCGCCGAGCGTTTCGGCACGCCCACCTACGTCTACTCCCGCGCGCACATCGAGGCCCAGTACCGCGCCTATGCCGACGCCCTCGCCGGCATGCCGCACCTGGTCTGCTTCGCGGTCAAGGCCAACTCCAACCTCGGGGTGCTGAATGTGCTGGCGCGCCTCGGCGCCGGTTTCGACATCGTTTCCCGCGGTGAGCTGGAGCGTGTCCTGGCCGCCGGCGGCGATCCGGCCAAGGTGGTGTTCTCCGGCGTCGGCAAGACCCGCGACGACATGCGCCGCGCCCTGGAAGTCGGCGTGCACTGCTTCAACGTCGAGTCCGGCGAAGAGCTGGAGCGCCTGCAACGGGTAGCCGCGGAACTCGGCGTGAAAGCGCCGGTATCGCTGCGGGTCAACCCGGACGTGGACGCCCAGACCCACCCCTATATCTCCACCGGCCTGAAAGAGAACAAGTTCGGCATCGCCATCGACGAGGCCGAGGCGGTCTACGCCCGCGCCGCCGAGCTTGACCACCTGGAGGTGATCGGCGTCGACTGCCACATCGGCTCGCAGTTGACCCAGCTGGAGCCCTTCCTCGACGCCCTCGAGCGCCTGCTCGGGCTGGTCGACCGCCTGGCCGGCAAAGGCATCGGCATTCGCCACCTGGACCTCGGTGGAGGCCTCGGGGTGCGCTACCGCGACGAACAGCCGCCGCTGGCCGGCGACTACATCCGCGCCATCCGCGAGCGCCTGCATGGCCGCGACCTGACCCTGGTGTTCGAGCCGGGCCGGTCCATCGTCGCCAACGCCGGCGTGCTGCTGACCCGTGTCGAGTACCTCAAGCACACCGAGCACAAGGATTTCGCCATCGTCGACGCGGCGATGAACGACCTGATCCGCCCGGCTCTCTACCAGGCCTGGATGGACGTGCAGGCGGTACGCCCGCGCGATGCCGTGCCGCACCGCTACGACCTGGTCGGGCCGATCTGCGAGACCGGCGACTTCCTCGCCAAGGATCGCGACCTGGCGCTCGCCGAAGGCGACCTCCTGGCGGTGCGCTCGGCCGGCGCCTACGGCTTCGTCATGAGCTCGAACTACAACACCCGCGGCCGCGCCGCCGAGGTGCTGGTGGATGGCGAGCAGACCCACGAGGTCCGTCGCCGCGAGACCGTCCAAGAGCTCTACGCCGGCGAAAGCCTGCTGCCGCAGTGAGGCCCAGACCATGCTTTTGCGCTTCACCAAGATGCATGGCCTGGGCAACGACTTCATGGTCCTCGACCTGGTCAGCCAGCACGCCCATGTGCAGCCCAAGCACGTCAAGCTCTGGGGCGACCGCAACACCGGAGTCGGCTTCGACCAGTTGCTGATCGTCGAAGCCCCGAGCAGCCCCGACGTCGACTTCCGCTACCGGATCTTCAACGCCGACGGCTCCGAGGTCGAGCAGTGCGGCAACGGCGCCCGCTGCTTCGCCCGCTTCGTTCAGGACAAGCGCCTGACGGTGAAGAAGAGCATCCGCGTAGAAACCAAGGGCGGCATCATCGAGCTGAATATCCGCCCGGACGGCCAGGTCACGGTGGACATGGGTCCGCCGCGCCTGGCCCCGGCCGAGATACCGTTCCAGGCCGAGCGCGAAGCCTTGTCCTATGAGATAGAGGTGAATGGCCAGCGCGTCGAACTGGCCGCGGTATCCATGGGCAATCCCCATGGCGTGCTGCGCGTCGAGAACGTCGACAGCGCACCGGTACACAGCCTCGGTCCGCAACTGGAAGTCCATCCGCGCTTCCCGAAGAAGGCCAACATCGGCTTCCTCCAGGTGCTCGATCCGCACCATGCGCGCCTGCGCGTCTGGGAGCGCGGCGTCGGCGAGACCCAGGCCTGCGGCACCGGCGCCTGCGCCGCGGCGGTTGCCGGGATTCGCCAGGGCTGGCTGCAATCGCCGGTGCAGATCGACCTCCCCGGCGGCCGCCTGCACATCGAGTGGGCAGGTCCCGGCCAGCCCGTTATGATGACCGGGCCTGCCGTCCGCGTGTATGAAGGCCAGGTCCGCCTGTAAGGGCCGTCGCCCGCGAGAACCGAGACGCTTATGACCGAGAAAAGCCAGGAACCGACAGCAGCGCTGGACGCCGAGCAGGTGGCCGCCTATCTGAGCCAGCACCCGGAGTTCTTCGTCGAGCACGACGAGCTGATCCCCGAGCTACGCATCCCGCACCAGCCCGGCGACGCCGTGTCGCTGGTGGAGCGCCAGGTACGCCTGCTGCGCGAGCGCAACATCGAGATGCGCCACCGGCTCTCGCAACTGATGGACGTGGCCCGCGAGAACGACCGCCTGTTCGACAAGACCCGCCGCCTGGTCCTCGACCTGCTCGACGCCACCAGCCTGGAAGACGTGGTCAGTACCGTCGAGGACAGCCTGCGCCACGAGTTCCAGGTGCCCTACGTGAGCCTGATCCTGTTCAGCGACAGTAGCGTCTCGGTGGGCCGCTCGGTGAGCAGCGCGGAGGCGCACCAGGCCATCGGCGGCCTGCTCTCCGGCGGCAAGACCGTCTGCGGCGTGCTGCGCCCGCACGAACTGGCGTTCCTCTTCGGCGAGAGCGACCGCGACGAGATCGGCTCCGCAGCGGTGGTCTCCCTGAGTTTCCAGGGCCTGCACGGCGTGCTCGCCATCGGCAGTCCCGATCCGCAGCATTACAAGAGTTCCCTCGGCACCCTGTTCCTCGGCTACGTCGCCGAGGTCCTGGCCCGCGTGCTGCCGCGCTTCTCCTCGCCGCTGCGCTCGGTCCGCTGAGCGCGGCGGGCGGTCCCAGATGCGCGCCGACCTGGATGCCTTCCTCGAACATCTGCGCAGCGAGCGCCAGGTCTCCGCGCACACCCTCGACGGCTACCGGCGCGACCTGCTGAAGATCCTCGCCCTCGCCGAAAAGGCCGGGCTCTCCGACTGGAACGCCCTCGACACCCGCAGCCTGCGCACCTTCGTCGCCCGCCTGCACCAGCAGGGCCAATCCAGCCGCAGCCTGGCACGGCTGCTCTCGGCGACGCGCGGCCTCTACCAGTACCTGCTACGCGAAGGGCGCTGCCGGCACGACCCTGCCAACGGCCTGAGCGCGCCGAAGAGTCCGCGCAAGCTGCCCAGGACCCTCGACGCCGACCGCGCCCTGCAATTGCTCGACGGTGCCGTGGAGGATGACTTCATCGCCCGCCGCGACCAGGCCCTGCTGGAGCTGTTCTATTCCTCCGGGCTGCGCCTCTCGGAACTGGTCGGCCTCGATCTCGAATGGCTGGACCTCAAGGAAGGCCTGGTGCGAGTGCGCGGCAAGGGCAACAAGGTCCGCGAGCTGCCGGTCGGCAAGGCCGCGCGCCAGGCGCTCGAAGCCTGGCTGCCGCTGCGCGCCCAGGCCGCTCCGGAAGACGGAGCGGTGTTCATCGGCCGCGGCGGCAAGCGCCTGACGCCACGGGCGATCCAACTGCGAGTGCGCCAGGCCGGCGTCCGCGAGCTGGGCCAGCACCTGCACCCGCACATGCTGCGGCACTCCTTCGCCAGCCATCTGCTGGAGTCGTCCGGCGACCTGCGCGCCGTGCAGGAACTGCTCGGCCACGCCGACATCGCCACGACCCAGATCTATACCCACCTGGACTTCCAGCACCTGGCCTCGGTCTACGACCGCGCCCATCCCCGCGCCAAGCGCAAGGGCAACGCCGATGGAGGCAACGACCCATGAGCAGCCTGCGACTGATCACCTTCGACCTCGACGACACCCTGTGGGACGTCGCCCCGGTGATGAACAACGCCGAGGCCCTGCTCCGCGAATGGCTGGCGAGCAACGCGGCGCGCCTGGGTCCGGTGCCCATCGAGCACCTGTGGGCGATCCGCACCCGCCTGCTGGATCGCGAGCCGATGCTGCGCCACCGTCTCAGCGAGCTGCGCCGGCGCATCCTGTTCCATGCCCTGCTCGACGCCGGTTATCCACAGGCGGAGGCGGAAAGCCTGGCCGAGGCCGGTTTCCAGGTATTCCTCGAAGCGCGCCACCGGGTCACTCTGTTTCCCGAGGTCCACCCGACCCTGGAGATCCTCGCCGACCGCTTCACCCTCGGCGTGCTCACCAACGGCAACGCCGACGTGCGCCGCCTGGGCCTGGCCGACTACTTCCGGTTCGCCCTCTGCGCCGAGGAACTGGGCGTCGGCAAGCCCGACCCGACGCCATTCCGCGAAGCCCTGAAGCGCGCCGGCGTCGAGGCCTCGGCAGCGGTACACATCGGCGACCACCCCAGCGACGACATCGCCGGAGCGCGCCGCGCCGGCATGCGTGCCATCTGGTTCAACCCAAACGGCAAGCCCTGGGCCGGGGAGGAAGAGCCGAGCGCGGAGATCCGCAGCCTCGCCGAGCTGCCGGCCCTGCTCGCCCGCCTGCAATGACGAACCGGGCCCCCGGTCGCGGGTAGCGCCCTAGGCACGCGAAGCGCTGGCCTTGAAGCGCCCTACCCCGCGCAAGATGGAAAGCGCCACCGCAACGGCAGCCAACGTCAGCGACACGCCGAAAAGCAGCAACGCCGTCGACGCACCGAAGCGATCCGCGATCAGTCCGGTGAAGATCACCGGCAGGCTGAAGCCGAGGTAGGCCAACAGGAAGTAGCCCGCGCTGGCCCGCGGCTTTTCCGCACCGGCCAGGACATTCACCGCCGACAGCCCGCCCAGGTAGGTGAAGCCGTAGCAGGAACTGCTCGCGCCCAGCGCGCCGAACAGCACCGCAGCCAGCGAGCCGTGGATCGCGCCCCAGGCCAGCAGGGCATAGCTCGGCGGCAGGATCACCAGCCCCAGGCAGGTCGCCGAGGCCGGCGCCATCCGCCGCGCCAGCGGCTGGAACAGCAGGCCGCAGCTGATCACGGTGAAGGTCGAGAAGCCCGACCAGCGCGCCAGCCCGTGGGCCGCCAGCAGCGAAGGCAGGACCGCGATGACCAGGCCCACAGTGGCCCATGCCAGCAGGATCGAGAAGCCGTACGGCAGGCTGCCGGCGGGAAAGAACGGCAGCCGCAGCATCGGCGTATCGCGCCCGCGCGGCGCCTCGTCTGGCAGGCCCGCCACCGCCGCCAGGGCCACGCAGGCCAGTCCCAGCTGGACCCAGAAGCTGCCGGGCACCAGGCTCTCCCGGAACAGCAGGAACAGACTGGTCAGTGCCGCGCCGAGGCCGAAGCCGAGCGAGGTGCTGGCGGTCACCCAGTTGGCCGAGGTGCGGGAATCCCCGCCCGCCATCAGTTCGCTCATGTAGGCCGTCCCGGTGGCCGATGCCAGGGCCGTGCCGACGCCGAGCAACAGGCGCGCCACGCCGAGCGCCTCCAGGCGCGGCCAGAGCGCCATCACCAGGGTGGCCACCATCGACAGCAGCAGCGCGACGACGATCGGCGGCTTGCGCCCGATCCGATCGGACAACCCGCCGAGTACCAGCAGCACCGGCAGTACGCCGAGCACATAGCCGGAGAAAGCGCTGGCGGTGGCCGCCGCGCCGTAGCCGGAAAGCTCCGCGTAGGCGGTGTACAGCGGCGCCTGGAGGTTCACCGCCAAGGTGATCAGGCACAGGCCGAAGGCCAGGCATGCGGCGTGGCGACGGGTATTGCTCATGCGTTTCTCCGTACAAGGGCCTGCCGCGGCAGAGCGGTGGGCATTGGCTAGCCCGCGAGAAGAGGCGTCGACTATCCGGCGCGGCGGCGCTACGGAACAAGTAACAGCTGTTCGGATTTGTGCTTAACTGTTCGCCTGAAAAGACCGAACAGTGAGTCAGGCATGCACCTCCGGATCGACCGCAATGCCAGCGAGCCGCTGGTGCAGCAGATCGTCGCAGGGGTCAGCGGCTGGATCCGCGGCAATCGCGTCCGCGCCGGCACGCGGATTCCGTCGATACGCCAGTTGGCCAGGGAAAACCAGCTCAGCCAGTCCAGCGTGATCGAGGCCTACGACCGCCTGGTCGCCCTGGGGATGCTGGAATCGCGGCACGGCTCGGGGTTCTTCGTCGCCGAGGCACCCGCCGCCGCTACCGAACTCGACAGCGAGTGGCACGAAGGCGCGGAAAACGCATGGGGCCAGTTCAGCGGCAGCTCGACGAAACTCAAGCTCGGCTGCGGCTGGATTCCGGACAGTTGGCGGGAAGTCGAGGAACTCAGCTACGCGATCCGCCAGGTCGCCCGCAGCGAACTCGCCGGGCTGTTCGACTACAGCACTCCGCTGGGCCTGCCGGCGCTGCGCCAGCACATCCAGAAACGTCTGCGGCTGATCGATATCCATGTCGACCCGGAGCAGATCCTCACCACCACCGGCGCCAGCCATGCCCTCGACCTGTTGGTACGCACGCTGCTCAAGCCGGGCGACGTGGTGGTGGTGGAGAACCCCGGCTACTACAACCTGTTCAACCTGCTGAAATTCCACGGGGTGAAGATGCTCGGCGTGCCGCGCACCCGCCACGGCCCGGACACCGCCGCGCTGGAGGCGATCCTCCTCGCGCACAAGCCGAAGTTCCTCTTCACCAACAGCATGTACCACAACCCCACCGGCACCAGCCTCAGCCCCTCGGTGGCCCACCGCGTGCTGCAACTGGCCGAGCAGCATGATTTCCACATCGTCGAGGATGACATCTATGCCGACTTCCAGAACGGCCCCAGCACCCGCCTGGCAACCCTCGATTCGCTGCGCCGGGTGATCTACCTGGCGAGCTTTTCGAAGACCCTCAGTTGCTCGCTGCGGGTCGGCTACCTGATCGCCGGCCCCGAGCTGATCCGGCGCCTGGCGGATGTGAAGATGTACACCAGCATCGGCAGCCAGCGCTTCGCCGAATGCGTGGTCTCGACCATGCTCGCCAACGGCAGTTACCGCAAGCTGGTGCAACGCCTGCGCCAGCGCCTGACCCGGCAGATGGCGGCGACCCTGCGGGTGCTTGGGGACAACGGCTGGGAGGTGTTCGCCGAACCGGTCGGCGGGATGTTCGTCTGGGCCCGTATCGGCGACTACCCGTTCGCCGAATTGCAGGCCGTGGCGACACGCCTGGACGTGCTGCTGTCGCCGGGCAGCGGCTTCAGCCCGGAAGGCGAGGAGAGCGACTGGCTGCGTATCAACATCGCCTATGCCAGCGACCCGCGGGCCCTGGCGTTCTTCGAGGCGTTCGGGTGAGGCGCGCTCTTGCCCTCCCCTGCCTCACTGGTAGTCGAGCATGATCACCATCGCGGCCAGGACCGAGCCGGGCGTGATTTTCTCGGCAGTCTGTACGTATGCCGCATTCATCGGGATCCAGTACGCCCCACCAGTGTTCTTCTCGTAAGCGGTCACGGGCAAAGAGGTGCCCATCCGTAGCGGCGCACCTACCTCATCGGTGACCCGGACCGATACGCCGGTCGCGGTGCTGCCCGCCAGGCGCGGCAGCACACCCGAGCCTTCGGCCACCGCGCCCCCCACCGGCTGGACGCTGTAGCCGACGCGGTTGTAGCCGCGAGGACACCCGGCGACTACGAGATTGAACGGGGTAACGGCCGCATAGGTGCCGACGCCGTTCAACTGGGCGGAAGCGATCGGCTGCAGCTTCACCGTCTGGTCGGCGACCTGGCAGGTCGCATCGATGGTAGAGACGCGCCCCAACAATCTGACGGAGACTGAATCGGTCGAGATGAGACCGTCCCTGTAGGCGAGCAGGAAGTACGAGTTGAACGCGCCGCTCGAAAACTGTCCTTCGGAAATCGGCGAAGAATCGCGAACCAACTGGACTTCCGCGACTTGGGAAAAGGCCCCTCTGAAGCTTGTGCTGACCGGCTTGCCATCGATCAGCAGGCGTACGGAGAGGCCCGAAACGTTGGTCTGCAGGTCCGGTCCCTCGACGGGACTCCAGACGCTGCCCTTGTCGTAGAGCGAGGCCGTGAGGATCTCGCAACTGTTCCTGCCGCACGCCTGCAGCGGGGTGAATGTGTAGCGCGACATGATGGTGCCGGGAGGGAGAATCGAAGGCACGGCGATGTCGCGACCGTCGAAAGCGTATATGTCGGCAGCCATGCTCGTACCGGCGGGAACGAACAGGGCAGCCACGACAACCAGGGCTCGACAGAACGTCTTGAGTTGCATGGATTGACAACCGAATGTGTACGATGATTCTGGGAAATTCGCCGAAACCGGTGCGAAGATGATGAGAGTGGCGGATCTTTCCAGAAGGAATGGAAAGGAAACATAAGACAGGACCGACACATCCCCGCGAATTTACCCAAGAACTGTCAGGAAAATTCCCAGGCAGGCTCTACCGCCCGCTTCCCCTGGGCCTCCAGCAGACGTTGGCAGGCGGATGACACGCCGGCGGCAAGCATCCGGCACGGCACCGCTTGCTACCCGGCGAGCCTGGGCGGCGTGTCAATCCAGCTATCGTTCCGAGAAAGAGGATGGCGAGCGCGCCCTCCGCGAGGAGGAAATGGGGTCGGCCCGTCGCCGTCCATGCCTGACTTGGAAAAGGTCGACTCGATGTCCGGGACTGCATGCGGGTGGGCGAGAACCCGAGGAGGCGAGGGCGCCATAGCACAAGGCCCGCCATTCCCTCACGGGTGGCGGGCCTTGGGATGACGCGAAATCAGATGGGGCGGCTGCCGTACTTGCTGTCCGGCTTCTTCGGCGGATCGGCCACCACGTTGGGTTCGATCTCCTGCACCTTTCCACCGCGGGAAAGGAATTCCTCCATCGCCTTGGCGAGGGCGTCACGCTCTTTCTGCTTGGCTTCGACCGAGGGCAGTTCCTCTTCCACCACGGCGGCTTTCGCCTTCTTGCCGGGGGCGGGGGCCTCGTCGCCGTCACTGCTGTCCGCTTCGCCGTCGTCGGCCGCGGCCAGCTCTTCGCCGTCGTCCTCGTCAGCGCCGTCCAGCTCGTCCTGTTCCAGTTCTTCTTCGCTCATGGTCAACCTCTCGGTGCTGCAAAAGCAGGTTAGTTATAGCCCAGCCGCGCGTTTTGATGAGCGCCGCCGGAAAAAATTCATACTGACTCGCCCTGCCAGGTGGCGAGCACGCGCCGTGCCCCGCCCCTGTCCCGGTGTTCACCGAGATAGATCCCCTGCCAGGTGCCCAGTGCCAACCCTCCCGACTGTATCGGCAGGGTCAGTTGGCAGCCCAGCAGGCTGGCCTTGAAATGCGCCGGAAGGTCGTCCGGACCTTCGTCGTTGTGTTCATAGCCGACTTCGCCGCGTGGCGCCAGCCGCTCGAAAAAACGCTCGAAATCCCGGCGTACGGCAGGATCGGCATTTTCATTCAGGGTCAGTGAAGCCGACGTATGTTGCAAAAGCAGGTGCAGCAGGCCGACCCGGCACCGCCGAAGCTCCGGCAAGGCGTCGAGTATCTCCTCGGTGACGAGGTGAAAGCCCCGCGGACGCGGGCGCAAGGTGATCAGGGTCTGCTGCCACATGCTGCTGTTCCAAATCGGCTCCGATCCGTCGCGCCGCGCATTCTAGCGCGGCATTTGAAAAAGCAAAGAGCGTAAGAGACAGACCTGTGAAAGCTGAGGGTTGCGCAGTCCGCCGGCAGTCGCTGAAAGACCGGTTGCGGAGAGGTCGTGGCAGTCGCGGGAAGCGCCCAGGACTTTCGACGCACAAGGGCGTGGCGTTCGGCAAAGGCGAGCGCGGGAGGCAAACCGACGCCCGGCGGAAAGCCGGGCGCCGGCAGGTATTACAGGTTGTAGCCGCGCTCGTTGTGCAGCGCCAGGTCGAGGCCGACCGCTTCCTCTTCCTCGGTGACCCGCAGGCCCATGACCAGGTCCAGCACCTTGAGGATCACGAAGGTCACCACGGCGGTGTAGACCACGGTGAAGGCCACGCCCTTGAACTGCACGAAGAACTGCGCGCCGATGTCCTCCACGCTGCCGAAGCCGCCCAGCGACGGCGCCGCGAAGATCCCGGTGAGCAGCGCGCCGACGATACCGCCGACCGCATGTACGCCGAAGGCGTCGAGGGAATCGTCGTATTTCAGCGCGCGCTTGAGACTGGTGGCGGCGAAGAAGCAGATCACCCCGGAGGCCAGGCCGATCACCAGCGCGCCCATCGGACCGGCGGTGCCGGCGGCCGGGGTGATCGCCACCAGACCGGCGACCACGCCGGACGCGATGCCCAGGGCGCTCGGCTTGCCGTGGGTGATCCACTCGGCGAACATCCAGGCCAGGGCCGCGGCGGCGGTAGCGATCTGGGTCACCAGCATGGCCATCCCGGCGGTGCCGTTGGCGGCGGCGGCGGAACCGGCGTTGAAACCGAACCAGCCGATCCACAGCATGGCCGCCCCGACCAGGGTGTAGCCGAGGTTGTGCGGCGCCATCGGCGTGGTCGGGTAGCCCTTGCGCTTGCCCAGCACCAGGCAGGCGACCAGGCCGGCGATACCGGCGTTGATGTGCACCACGGTGCCGCCGGCGAAGTCCAGCACGCCCCAGTCCCACATCAGGGCGCCGTCACCGCTCCAGACCATGTGCGCGATCGGCGCGTAGACCACGGTGAACCAGACCGCCATGAAGATCAGCATCGCCGAGAACTTCATGCGCTCGGCGAAGGCGCCGACGATCAGCGCCGGAGTGATGATCGCGAAGGTCATCTGGAAGGTGATGAACACGCTTTCCGGGAACAGCGCGGTGGCGGAAGTCAGGCCGTCGGCGGTGAGACCGCTGAGGAAGGCCTTGTCCAGCCCGCCGACGAAGGAATTGAAGTTGAGGACGCCCTTCTCCATCCCGGCGGTATCGAACGCCAGGCTGTAGCCATAGACCACCCAGAGAATGGTGATCAGGCCGGTGATGGCGAAGCACTGCATCATGATCGACAGCACGTTCTTCGCTCGCACCATGCCGCCGTAGAACAGCGCCAGACCGGGGATGGTCATGAGCAGGACGAGCGCAGTGGAGATCAGCATCCAGGCGGTGTCGCCGCTGTTCAGGACGGGTTCCTCGGCGGCCAGGGCGACGCCCGGCAAAGCGAGGGACAATAGGGCTCCTAGCCCTGCGATCTTACGCAGAGTCATGTTGGTATTCTCCTGGGGCTTTTGGGGGTTCGGTTGGGCTTAGATCGCGTCGGTATCGGTTTCGCCGGTACGGATGCGGATGGCCTGTTCCAGGTTCACCACGAAGATCTTGCCGTCACCGATCTTGCCGGTATTGGCCGCCTTGGTGATCGCCTCGATGACGCGGTCCAGCTGGTCGTCGGCGATCGCCACGTCGATCTTCACCTTGGGCAGGAAGTCGACGACGTACTCGGCGCCGCGATACAGCTCGGTGTGGCCCTTTTGCCGGCCGAAACCCTTGACCTCGGTCACCGTGATGCCCTGCACACCGATCTCGGACAACGACTCGCGGACGTCGTCCAACTTGAACGGCTTGATGATGGCAGTGACTAGCTTCATGAAACTCTCTCCCGTGTTTGGTGGACTCGCCCCAGGAAAACGAACCCGAGGACAGTCTAAGCGCAGTGTCTGGCTTTGTAACGCGCCGGTCCCTCTGGGAAGCATGATCGGGACCCTCCGCCCCGACCTGGCCCTGCTGCGGCCGTTCGATGCCGCAACCTGCCGGCCTCCCGCAACCGCCTCATCTGCCGCACCGGTACTGCTTCAGTGCACGCCTCACCCCGGCCAAAGCAGAAAGCTTGCCAGCTCCGGCAAATCCGCCGGATTTCAAGCCCTTAGCCGCCAACCCGGGGATAGTGCGGAACGCCGGCCTCCGGGCGGCGCACCAAATAGGCGCAGACGCGCTCCGACAATTGCGCAAAAAGTGTGCAATGGCCCTCCCGCGAGCGCCGCCGACATCATGCTAGACTGCCGCCCACTCGTTACCGGAACCCTCGCCATGCTGCCGCCCAAAGCCGTCTTCGAAGCCCTCAGCCAACAAGCCAGCCGCCTGTTCGCCGGCGAATCGCCGTTGCCCAAGGCCGAGCTGGAGTCGCAGTTCCGCGCCCTGATGCAGAGCGCCTTCAGCAAGCTCGACCTGGTCAGCCGCGAGGAATTCGACAGCCAGATGCTGGTCCTCGCCCGCACCCGCGCACGGCTGGAAGCCCTGGAGGCCAAGGTGGCGGAACTCGAAAGCAAGCTGACGCCGCCCGCCGACTGATCCTTCCCCCTGCGAGCGGCGTGAGATCAAGGAGCGATCCATGTCCCTGGCGATTGTCCACAGCCGAGCCCAGGTCGGCGTCGAAGCCCCCTGTGTCAGCGTCGAGGCGCACCTGGCCAACGGCCTGCCTTCGCTGACCCTGGTCGGCCTGCCGGAAACCGCGGTGCGCGAGAGCAAGGACCGCGTGCGCAGCGCCCTGCTCAATGCCGGTTTCGACTTCCCCGCGCGGCGCATCACCCTCAACCTCGCCCCCGCCGACCTGCCCAAGGACGGCGGTCGCTTCGACCTGGCCATCGCACTCGGCATCCTCGCCGCCAGCGGCCAGTTGCCCGGCACCGCCCTCGACGGCCTGGAGTGCCTTGGCGAACTGGCCCTGTCCGGGGCGATCCGGCCAGTGCGAGGCGTATTGCCAGCCGCGCTGGCGGCGCGCGACGCAAGGCGCGTTCTGGTGGTACCGAAGGAAAATGCCGAAGAGGCCAGCCTGGCCAGCGGGCTGACGGTGTTCGCCGTGGACCACCTGCTGGAGATCGCCGGACACCTCTCCGGCCAGGCCCCGCTGCTGCCCTACCAGGCCCGCGGCCTGCTCCGCGCGCCCTTCCCTTATCCAGACCTGGCCGAGGTCCAGGGCCAGGCCGCCGCCAAGCGCGCCCTGCTGGTGGCCGCCGCCGGCGCGCACAACCTGTTGCTCAGCGGCCCGCCGGGCACCGGCAAGACCCTCCTGGCCAGCCGCCTGCCCGGCCTGCTGCCGGCGCTCGACGAGGACGAGGCCCTGGAGGTCGCGGCGATCCATTCGGTGGCCAGCCACGTCCCCCTCAGGCACTGGCCGCAACGACCGTTCCGCCAGCCGCACCACTCCGCCTCCGCGCCGGCCCTGGTCGGCGGCGGCAGCCGCCCGCAGCCGGGCGAGATCACCCTGGCGCACCAGGGCGTGCTGTTCCTCGACGAACTGCCGGAGTTCGAGCGCAAGGTCCTGGAGGTCCTGCGCGAGCCGCTGGAAAGCGGCGAGATCGTCATTGCCCGGGCCAACGGCCGGGTACGTTTCCCGGCGCGCTTCCAACTGGTGGCGGCTTTTGTGGGAGAAACTGCTGATCAGGGATTTAGAAGCCAATGCTAGCTTCCCGCTCGCATGCTCGCGTCTGAGAAAAGACAGGTCAGTCGCACTGTTATCGAAGTACTTTGGCCCTGTCACGTCGGATCAGTGATTCGCAGGTTCGCATGCTGGCTGCGAAATAGCGTTGCGAAACAATCCTCATGCTCCTCTCCGTGGAGCAGGAGATGGTCACACCATCTGGATCAAGCAGAACCCTACTAGCCCCGTGAACGAGCCCCTTGAAACACAGGACACCGTTTCCTTAGTCGATGCTATGAGCAGTCGACCAGCCCGGCTCGATGGATTGAGCATATGCTGAAAGTGGAAAACATGGGGCGCCGACGGCACTATTCTGGGGGCCCCTCGCTTGCTTTTGGACAATACCGAGCACTGTCACCGAGAGACGTTAAGACGTGGAGGCTAGGCGCTGATACTTACCCGCCGAACCTGGATAGCATGGCCAACGCTCACCTTGCGGCGGGGCTTGGCGTTACCCACGACAATCGCGGATCCGTCGGCTTTGGTTTCAACGAGATAGTTGCCCTGCACCTTCATGACGGTATGCCCGGCTGCGAGCGCTCGCAGATAGGCCGCGTGAGTCGCATCTGCGGCGACTGCTGGAATCTCGTCTTCAAGATTCCGAATCTCGCGTTTGGTAAGGCGCTTTTTTCTTTGCATACGCTTCTCACGAGAGGAAGCTGGGCGCATCGGTACCGCTCTAGGGCAATGCTACCCACCGCTCACCAGATTCCGGTAGAACCAACCATCACATCTTCATTCCACCAACAACTCGAACGGTGATGTGCTGTGCACGGGGCATTGACTCCTCATGCGAGCCTAACCTTGTTTAAGGTAAAGAACGACGTCCACTATTTTCTGCATCCGGCACGCGACCTGTATGACCTGTTCGTGATCCAAGTACTATTCTCGGCTGAGCCGGATCTGCAGCGGCACTGAAAGGGAGGATGAGGTCGACCGGAATTTCATGAGCGCGCCGTAATAGCGACCTTGCCTGCCCGACCTGATGTGTGCAAGCAAACCATGTCACGGCATCGACGTGAGGTGTCCGCGGGTGGGACGGTTTCCGATCAAAAGGCCCCACGGCTCATACAACCAGATACATCAAAAAAATTACGATGGGCAGGTCTACTCGGCTGGCTCACCGGGCGGGTGCTTAAGTTTCAAGGACAGCACACCCTCGACACGCTCAAGGATCAACTCATCCCCCACGATCCATCCCAGCCTATCCAACAACTCGGAAGGCAGCTCGATGATGGCATCACCACTACCGTCTCCGGGGTCTTGGCAGACCACTCGCCAGCTGTTGAGGTCACCCATCGTCATGTCCTCGTCATATGATTACATCGCAGGCAATCGAGCAGTGGACCCGGCCAAGCCGCGTAAGTCCAAGCTGAGCCGGCCTGCTCTATGACTTACCGGAATCGGCCGCTCATGAGTAGCGGTACTCTTGCGGCGAAAAGCGTCCCTTGGGGCCAAACAGCAGCATGGCCGTAAACTTTTCCAGGTAGGCCATCGCTTCCGCCGGCGCTTGCTGCACGAAATACGCCCGCTGCACCGCAGGAATCGCGGCGCGGTGCGCCAGACAGGCCTTCACCATTTCCGCCAGCACAGAACCGCGAACGTCGTAACGTGCATCCACGGTACGCAGGACAGTGCGATAGCAGGAGTGATAGGCCGATTGATGATCGACCTGCCGTTGGACATCGCGACTCATCCCTGGCTTCCCGTCTGCCATGAGGCCAGAAACTGCAGCACTCGTTCAATCTGACCCTGACTGACCAGTTGCTCCGCGGTCTGCTGTTCGAAGGTCGGTAAAGGCTCGAGGCGAAACCAAGTGATCGCCCGCTCGACAGCGACTCCGCTCTCGGCTACGGCCAAGATCACCCGCAGGACATCCGCGATAAAACGTTGTGTCGCTTCGGCATCGGATGCGCTGGCCGCATCTGGTTGGCTGCGACGATAGACCGCGACCTGGCGGGTAAACACGGTAGGGCTGAGGCCAAAGATCTCGGCATAGTGCTCAACCGAATAGGGCGCCCCGTTCGCGGGACACAGACAGTCGATCAGCTCGGCGGCCGACAGCACCTCTAGCCGGAGTGCTCCCTGGTTCATAGCTTATTCCTCCTGCCACGTCTCGCTCACAGCATGCCCGCAAACCTGCAAGAGGCAAAGCTCCCATTCGCTAGCCCGGGCCATTACCGTCTCCTTTTTCCACGGAGTCCCCCAAAGCTATCTCCCGGAGGAGCGGCGCTGAACCAGGCCCATCCCAATGCTGGCGGAAAGGTAGTTGTGGAGATAGCCATAGATGTAGATCCTCAGCAGAACAGCAGGGGGTACGCAGGGAGTCCAGTTTCGGTGGGAACCACACCACTGAAGCCCAATCAGCCGAAGTCAAGTTCATCGACGAACAACACCGACTACTCGAACCTGGCTAGTGTGTGCGACGTAATCGTCCAGGCTCTAAGGCCGCAACGTGCCTCGATGCTAGCCTTGGATGAAGCGCTTCATGGACTGCCCCGCTATGACTGACGACGGCAGGGATAGCAAGAGCACTGGTCACGTTTTTACACAGCCTGGGCGCTTGGTGTGTCCGTCCGAGGCATTCAGCTATTTCAGGCAAGTGCAGCCCCACAGTCCTGTGCAGCGAGAGCAGTTGGCAGCCCATGAGGTTTCAGGCCTTCATTGCCACCATCAGCGCACTATTGCCCAGCAAGTTCAGCACCCGTTTGAAGTTGTAGGCGAGCACATGCAGGCTCATTTCCGTGCTCACCCGGCTGGTCGGCGACAAGATGTTCTACGTCTGGCGCGGTGATAGTTCCTGTGCTAATCCCCTTTGGGGACACGGAGCATGGATATGGCCATTTACCAGGAAGTACTGACGTGGGCGGACAGGCTGCCGCCGTGGCGCCATGACGCCTTGCGTCGCTTATGCGTTCAGGGCAGCTGGAGCGAAGAAGATCTTGGAGAAATTCTGGACCTCGCCAAGCAGCATCATGGAATTGCCAGTGCATTTGAACCTGCGCCGCAGCCGATCAGGTTTGCTGCAGAACACTTTCCCGCAGAAGCAAATCGGGACCAGGTCGTTGTTCTCAGGTCCCTGCATACGCTGACCAATGTGGGAAAAATCCCGAGCGACCAAGCTTTGGAGTTTCAAGCCCTGGGCCTCACCATCGTGTACGGGGGCAATGGCACAGGAAAGTCCGGTTATGCACGAGTGTTGAAGCAGGCATGCAGAGCCAGGAGCCCGGGAGCCGTCTACGCCAATGCCTACGCTGATGACTATAAGCAGCTCACACCGAGCGCCACTATCGACTTCGAGCTGAACGGCGCCCCAGAGCAGACTATCTGGAGTGGTCAGCAGGGCCATGTTTCGCGGCCCGAACTCAGGGGCATCTCCGTCTTCGATGGCGACTGCGCACGCCACTACCTCCAGTCGAAAGAGACCGCTACCTTTCAACCGTCCGCTCTGAGCTACCTCCAACTACTGGCCAATGGTCTCAATCAGACTCTGCGTCCGCGGCTTCAGGCAGAGATTGCAGGTCTCGCTACAGACGTTACACCCTTCAGTATCATTCCCACCGATACCGATGCCGGCCGGGCGGTGCATCCGATTGGCCCAACTACCGATCTCACGCGGGCCCGTGCGTTAGCCGTGCTCACCCTGGATGAGCAAGCAGAGTTCGCACGACTGCCACAGGAAATCAGCGAGGCAAACCCCACCGCCAAGGCAGCAAATCTCGACAACGCTGCTACGAGGGTCGACGAGCTGGCCAACAACATCACCGCGGCCGCCGGCATTGTGTCTGATGATGCATTGGATGCCAGGCAGTTGGCGCACCGAAGTCTGGTAGAAGCGGAGGCCGCGGAGCGTGCGGCCTCTGAATTGCTGCAGGCCGAAGATGCTTCGCAGTTGCTCGCCGGAACGGGGCAAGGCCCCTGGGCAATGCTGTTTAACGCTGCGCGCGAGTATTCGACCAGTACGGCATATCCCGAGCAGGCCTTCCCAGTTACCGGCGAAGGAGCTGTCTGCGTGCTTTGCCAGCAGGAGCTGACCCCGGAAGCGAAGGATCGCTTGGAGCGGTTTGATCGCTACATTCGGGACAAGGCGGCAGAAGCAGCCCAGCTTGCGCGTAACGCTTGGAAGCAGATCGTACGCAATGTCGGCCAAGAGAGCGTTGCCTTCACCGCTCCGCCGAACATGCTGGAAAGCTTGGGCGCGCGCGTAGCAACGCTGCCGGGCGAGATTCGGCTCTTCCAAGAAGACCTAGCCACTCGGCAGCAATGGCTTAAAGCCTCTGTTCTCCGCGGTGAATGGCAGGGGCGCCCTGCGTACCGGTGTGCAAACCCAACAGCTTTACTTCACCAAGTCGCCGAGGATCTTCGCGCCGAGGCGGCGCGATTGCGTGCGAACCTCGATGCGGCAGCCCTCGCGGCGAAGAGACAACGTCTGAAGGAGTTGGAGGCCCGACGGACACTTTCCGAACATATCGAAGCTATCGCGAGGGTGAGTGAGAACCTCGCTCACAAGGCAAAGCTCCAGCGCTGCCAAGAGGATATCGGCAACACGCGAGCTATCAGCATGCTCGCAGGCCAGTTGGCCAAGACATACGTCAGTGAGGCGTTGGCTGGCACGATGAATGATGAACTCAACAGGCTGGATCTGTACCACGTTCGAGCCG
This sequence comes from Pseudomonas sp. YA1, assembly GCF_058680555.1. Taxonomy (NCBI): domain Bacteria; kingdom Pseudomonadati; phylum Pseudomonadota; class Gammaproteobacteria; order Pseudomonadales; family Pseudomonadaceae; genus Pseudomonas; species Pseudomonas sp. YA1. Next base: position 2,785 of record NZ_JBZWBG010000005.1, on the reverse strand, counting down.
GTATCAGTTCAAGCGGAGATGCAGGAGCGGTGCGGCTAGGCATCCAACTCCAGGATTGCCAGCTTGATCCCCATTTAGTCCTGAGCGAGGCGGAGCAGCGCATGTGTGCGCTCGCGTACTTCTTCGCGGAGCTCCAACAATCGGGCTCCTCATCTGGGGCTGTATTCGACGATCCGGTTTCCAGCCTTGATCACAGCCATCGAACCGCTGTCGCGCGCAGGATTGTTCAGGAGTCCGCCCAACGGCAGGTCATTGTGTTTACTCACGATGCAGTGTTCTTCGGAGAGCTAGTCACCCTTTGCCAAGATGCCCAGCTGGCTCCTGAAGTGAGGTCGATTACTTACCGGGCGGAAGGGCCTGGCTATATCGATGCCGGTTTGCCTTACGACATGCGCAAACACAAAGAGCGTATTGCATACCATCGAGCAGACCACCAGCGAATTGCCGCCAGCTTCAATAACCCACCTGGGGATAATGAGCGGCTCGCGATGCGCAATGCTTACGACGATCTTCGCGTCACGATCGAAGTAGGTATCGAGGACACGATCCTCAATGAAACCGTAGTGCGGTTCCGCGACGGCATCTCGGTCGGCCGACTAGATGGCGTGATGATCGTGCAGGAGGCTGAGTACCGCGAAGTGCAGCGTTTGCATGACAAGTGCTGCCGGAACGTGCGAGCACACTCACATGCAGCCGGCCAGCAGCGTCCTGTAACGCAACCAGCCGAACTCCTGCAGGACATCGAGGCCGTCCACACCCTGTTTCACGATATCCGCCGGCGTAGGGGTTAAGCGCGCCATCACCAAATTGGCGCAGTGAGTGTTTGTTTGGTCGGTAGCTGCCGCATATAGACCGCTATCGGCCAAAAGCAGCCCATCGCCATAAGCTGATATCGCCCCATAGCTGCCGCACCGGGAACCCGTTGAACGATTCTCCATGCTTTGCGGTAATGTGTACTTCAGCCCCTACGGGGCCAGTGCGATCCGCCTTGGATATCAGTTTTTTACAATGGAATGCCCATGACGAGCAGTACCAGCGAAGACAAGAAGAGTCGACGTATCAATTTTTCACCTGATACCAAGCTGGAACTGGCAAAGCGTGCTGGCTTTCATTGCAGCTATCCCACGTGCCTGGTCCCGACCACAGGCCCAACCGTTGATGATGAGGGTAATGATTCCGCCGCTGGTATTGCGATCGCTGCCCACATCTATCCTGCCTCAAAGAATGGGCCTCGGAAAAGGGATGGGCTGACGCCTGAGCAGATCCGGAACATTTCGAATGGCATTTGGCTTTGTCGCACTCACGGCACCCTGATTGACGACTTCCAGGATGAATTCCCGGCTGAGAAAGTCATTGAGATGAAGAAGGTGCGCGAGTTCGCCCAGTGGCTTTCTCTCAAGTTGCCGGATGTGGCCTTCTTCGTTGGCTTCATTGGGGTTAAGCGCCTCGATGCAATCGTCTGGAAGCACTGGCCCAAACCTGATGAAGAGAAGATCAGGGTCGACGTCATTTCCGAAGGTATCAAATGCACGCCAGTCTCTGACGATCCCATCTGGACCCAGATGCCCGTCCCGCCTGCTGAGTTTGATCTCAAGCCGATACCCCGAGCGGCCAGCCCCCGGTCCCTGCATATTGCTGCTCTACCTTCGCCGACTCGGCGTGAATCGTTCCCTGCAGAACGCCGCCGCGCAATCGACATTGTCTCCTCCTGGGGAGAGCATGCGAAGCGCTGGGGTTGGGATGGGAAAGGGCTTCTTATCAACGATTGCTATGTAAAAATCACCGCTCGTGACCCTGAGTCGGGCGATATTGCCGAGCCGTTCCTATGGGTTCGGAGCCGTAGTGCACACGTCTACGACTACAACTTCATCGATGGTGAATCCCTCTTTCTTGACGTCGACCACACCGCCTACCGCGTCTCCAACCTCAACTGGCACCTGAACGTAACCATCAAGGATGGCGAGTGCCGCACTACGAGTACGCTGCGCATGCTGCGCCCCATCAGGTTGCCTAACCCCTACGAAAGGCATGAACACGCGGAGTTTGAGGCATACGCCCAAGTATTGGAGAAATTGGCATGTGGCTGGGAACCGGTTGGCTACGTTGGCCTTGAACCTGGTGAATGGTCTGAGCCCGAAAAAGTGCTCCCCGAGGGTTTTCCGATCCGGAGCGAAATCACCGAAGCGCAGTTTGCTCGGGCTCTTCAGCGCTGCGCGAGAGTGAAGCTTGGTTACGAGCTGGCAGAGGTTTGGGGCATATGCTTCCGCTTCAGCGATGCCTTCTTCAGTGATGCCCTCGACGAGACCATCATTCGGGAGGCTTCTGAAGCTTTACTTGCAGAGGTTGGGCCGGCCCCTTACCCGATCTCTGCCCATGGCAAGGAATTGGTCTCGCTTAACGATCGGCATGGCATCAGGCTGACCACCAAACATGGCGAGCTGTTCTTCGAGGTCGCTCAGACCATCGCGGGTATCCGGCGTACTTTTTAGGGTGAACGAAGGCTTGCGCATTTCACCGCGATGTTACACAGCTGGGCGTAATCGTACCTGGCCACTATCGGCCAACAGCGGTCATCTGATATCTAAGAAAACTGGGGCGATTCATTTCTACTATGGCTAGGCAGGTTTGGCTGGTTGAGCCAAGCTGCGGCGTCGAGCCAGATAAGGGAGGGTGTCCGAAATTTTGTGTAACCGGCTCATGAGCGACACTGTCGCTGAGAACTGGAGACACCATGAACAAGACGCCCCACACCATTACCGACGAACTGCTGGATCAGCTTCTGGCC